>NZ_CP029797.1:3088278-3408364 GCF_003268595.1 Paraliobacillus zengyii
CATATAACTTAGCTACTCCATACGGACTTCTTGGATAAAAAGGCGTATTTTCTGATTGCATCGGTTCCTGAATGAGTCCAAACATTTCACTCGTAGAAGCTTGATAAAAACGAATAGTTGGATTTGTTAACCGTATTGCTTCTAATAAATTCACTACACCTACACCTGTGACATTAGCTGTTAATACCGGCTGTTCCCACGACGTTCCAACAAAACTTTGTGCTGCAAGATTATATACTTCTGTTGGTTTGGATAGGTTTAAAGCTCTTATTAAAGAAGATAAATCTGTCATATCTCCTTCTATTAACTGGACTTCCTTTTTAATGTTTAAATAATCTAGTCGCCACGACGTATCCGTGCTTCTTCTAGCTATTAATCCATATACCTTGTAGCCTTTATTCAGTAAAAGCTTCGCTAAATATGCCCCATCTTGTCCTGTAATACCTGTAATTAATGCTGCTTTCATACAACTGCCTCCCTATATTTTTTACATTAAAAAAACCAATAAAATAATTATTGGTTGGACTACACTGACTCTAATAATTTGATTCTCTGCTGCCATGAACACTCACTTATAACCCACTTATGTCCTTCTTTACCCATTAGATTTCTTAATTCAACACTATTTGTTAGAGAAATTAATTTATCTGCAATTTCGTTTACATTTAATGGATCTACTAAAAATCCTGTTTTTCCATCTCTAATAGCATCAGGCATTCCTCCACTATTACCACCAATCACTGGAATTCCAAAGTAATTAGCCTCAAGAAATACAATTCCGTATCCCTCTACATCACCTTGATTCCCTATTTGTCGACTAGTCATAATAAACACATCTGCTACTTTATACCACGAGATTAATTCTTCGTTAGAAACTTCTCCAGCAAATAAAATGTAGTGATCTAATTGTTTGTTTTTCACTTGTTTTTTTAGCGTTTCTTCATAAGGGCCCTTTCCACAAATAACATAAAAGATCTCCTTATTTTCTTCTAAAGCTAATTCTATTGCTTCGATTACATTATCATGTCCTTTTCGTTCATGTAACCTTGCAACGGTAAGAACTATTTTCTTATTTTTACTGATACCATATTCATCCCTAATATCTTTCTTTGTTTCTAGTAACTCAGGCATGGAGTAACCTGGGCTTATTATTTTAATTTTTTCATTACTAATTCCTAATGACGTTATAAGATCTTTTGTATAATTACTTATTGTTATTATTTTTTTTGTCTTATTCAAGATTAATTTAAGTATTCTAGATTTAATAGGAGAAATTTTAGCATGTGAAATATCTAAACCATATAGATAAGCGTATGTGGTAACTTTATTCCCTAGTAACATTATCAACAATCCAATTGGAAGCGTATTACCAAAATGAATCTCCTTTATATTATGTTGTTTAATAATTCTCTTAATTTGAAATAATAATGGAATTAATTTAACTAATTGCTTTAAAAAATTAATACCGTTTGAAATCTCCGTTCTGTAAATAATGAATTCTTGTAATTTATCAAACTGTTTATTCTCATCGTTATCCCCACTATTTGAAGTTAAAACAAACGTTTTACTGGGGTCTAAATTGGAGATAATGCCATATAAATAGTTCTGAATTCCTCCTTTAATAGGAGGGAAATCAACAGAAACAAATAAACGATTAGTCACTTAGACCACAACCTTATTATGTTCTATATTTTTATTCATACCTTCTAATTCTTTTATTATTCTAGAACCCATTTGTTTATTTGAGAATAAACGAATAGCTCTACTTCTGCCGTTTTCTCCAAGTAATTCCATGTTTCCATTCGTAATCATTCGTTCTATTTCACTGGCAATAGTTTTACTACTACCATCATCCACAATCGTTCCAGTCACACCATTTTCTACAATTTCAACTGATCCTGGTGACTTAGCTACAATGAGTGGTTTGGCATGTAACATCGCTTCTACCATCACAATTCCAAACGGTTCACCTGTGGCTGCATGCACATAAATGTCCATCGCATCGTAATAAGGTGAGACATCTAATTGATTTCCAGTAGTTGTCACGTAATCTTCTAATCCTTTTTCTTTAATCATCTGAACGATTTTATTTTCAAAATCATTATCAAGATTGTAAAGATTACCACCCACAAGTAGTAGTTTGACTTTCTTTTCTTGCTTTACTAAAATATCCAAAACTTCAATTAATTGATCTTGTTTTTTCCAACTTTGAATTCTACCCACATTACCTAAAAGTATCGTATCATCAGATATTCCTAACTGTTCTCTTAAAATTGATCTATTTTTAGAGTTCGGAACGTGTTTAGCTATATCGGAACCTGGAAAACTACAAAATACAGGCTTATTTGTCAATTTTTTTGTGCATGCATCGCTATTGTTGATGAAGAGCCAATCTTATTGGCAGGTAATTTGGAAGACAGTTTATCAAATATATTTGGCGGTTCTGGTACTCCATGCTGCCACCAGCAAGTTGGAATTTTTGCTAAATAGTTAGGAATTGCCGTGAACATATGCGCTTTTGACATCCAACTTAAGATTACATCAGGTTGTATTTCTCGTAATATCTTTGAATATTTAAACATCCAACTAATTACTCTTGGAATGTTTCTCATTTTTGCGTTCTTAAGAAGAAATGTTTGTACACCTAATGCTTGAATAGCGTTTTTTAACTCTCCTTCTTGCATAAATAATACTTCTACTTCATCTTTATCTTTCATAACACTTACTAGCTCATATAACATGGATTCTGCACCACCACCCAATTCACCAACAGGAGAAATTAGTAATACTTTCATTTTTCACCTCCGATACTAGTTTCATATTACTCCTTCAAAAGCCTTTATTAATTGCGTTGCTATTCCCTTATTGCCATATTGCTCTACCGTTTTTTTTCTAATATTGTTAGGATTAATTTCATTCTGATACATCTTTTCTAACTGCTCTGCTAGTTCTTCTACATTTTCTTCTTCAAACACAGAATCCATTCCAATACTTTTAAGTACAGTTGGAATCTCACCACATGTACTTCCAATAGAGGGTACACCACAGGCAGCAGCTTCTATTAAAACTCTTCCAAATTGTTCTCTCCAATTGGCCACAGTTCTAGATGGTAGAACATGAACATCCATACAATTAAACCACATTGGCATTTCACCATGGATTGCATCTTCAACAAAGAGAACATTTCCGTTTATCTCAAATTCACTCACTAATTCTTTCATTCTAGTCAACAATGGTCCTCTTCCAACTACTATTAGATGAATATTAGGTATAGTAGTCTTAACTTGATTGATTGCCTCTAAAAGCAGATCCACACCCTTTTCTTCTACCAAACGTCCAGCAAAGCCAACAACAAAAGCATCATCTGGTATATTTAATTTTACTTTTGCCTCCTGCTTCTGAGCAATTGAAATATAAAAATGTTCCTCATCAACACCTAAAGGGATCTCACAAATATTATTCTGATATCCTTTTTCTCTTAATACAGTAGATACATCTGTACTTATACTTACTGCTAAGCTAGCATTCTGATAAACATACTTTTCCATTTTTTTAAATATAAATGGATAATCCTTTTTAATATTCTGTGCAGAATAGAAACCAACAGCTTTATTCATTGGAAGAGCCCCCCTTAATGCTTGAAAGCAACTAATGGAATATGGTTCTTCAGCTACATAAATTGCATCAGGCTGAATATCATCAAGAACTTTTCTTAAACTTTTTTTATAAAAATGTAACGGGATGCTATCTTTTAAAAAAGTCGGTATTTCAATAATCCTTCCTTTAAAACTTGGCCATCTTTTTACTTTAATTGGTTCATTAGTTAATCCTGGTGCTATAAAGTTACTCGGAACAATCAGGTCAACCTTATGACCAAGCTTTTCTATCTCACTATAAACTTGTTGATTTATATCAGTTACACAAGCATGACTAACTACTGCTAGATGCATTTAATTCACCCCGTTTATTTACGTATTCTTTATGAATCCATCCAATGAGCATCCAGATGATAATAGGTGTTAAATAAAATCCACCATTGATCCATTGACCTAAACTTCCAACTAGTATTCCTAAAGTAGCTACCATTTCAATACTTTTTTGATAATTCACCAGCCAAATAACTCTATAAATTGTTAACCCAATAATTATCATGTAAATAATACCGCCTAAACCCAATCCAACTATCATATTAGATATATCAACTTCTGTAGACATTGCAGTTGAACCTGCTACTTTATCTGCCGCCTTCGTTATTGATGCAATTCCATGGCCAGCAGGATTCTGAAATAGTGTCATCATTCCATCAGTAAACCGATTGATATGACCAACACCTGTTTGATCTTCTGATAATGGATCAATTAGTCCAGCTATCATATGTTCTATTGTTGGTTCAGCAATCCCAAACCAATTTGGATTAACTAAAGGCAATAACAGCCAAATTAAAAAAACTCCTATCAAGGAGGTTATACAAGCTACAACTCTACTCATTAAATTTCTTCTAGTCATAACTATAATTAGGATACTTGCTAAAATCATAAAGAAAATAATTGTTCTTGAACTTGCAAAGATTATAGAAGCTAAGGTCACTATCACTATTAATACATGAAGTAACTTATTTTTATCAACAATCATCCTTGAAAATGCAACTATAAAGGTGATCATTACAAAATAGACAGACTCTTGTGCACTTGGAAACGTACCAATTGCCCTTACCCTATCCTCAGCTAAATACAATGCTGCATATCCAGAAATCTCTACCCATGCCATTTCAAAGGGCAGTAGACCAAAAAATGTTTGATAAATTAAATAGCTTGCAATGATTGTTCCAGTTACTTGAATGATATTAACTATGATTCTTATATTATCTTTATTAAAATTATAAAATGAAATATAATACCATAACCAAGGTATAAGAATATACATACTAGCTATTAAACCAGTTATAGGACCTCCAGATAATGGATTCACCACTTGAAAACAGCCAATTAGAAATAATAAAGTCATTAATTTGTCTGGTGATTCTCTTACTACTAAAGGCGTTTTTTTGTGTTCCCAAAACATGATCAACGCCAATAAAACAGTAAGGACTGGTCCTAAAATTAAAAGGGGATCAAATCCACTCCATCCTGCAATCGGAATTAATGCTCTTCGAATTAAACCCATAAACACCAAATAGATAATTAATAAACCAATAATTCGTTCTCGATAATGGATTGTCAGTGCCATAATTACAATAAATAAGGATGCGAATAATAGGTTTCTCACCATCCCTGGGTGAATCGAAAGTCTTCCAATAACAAAAATACTAGCTAACAATAGTACAAATAATAAATTAAATCTCTTATCGAATATGTGAGACAACCAATATCACCCCCTTTATTCATTTACAGATCGACTAATCTTTTATAGTGACTTGCGAATAGTTCGTATGTCTTATCCCATGTGATTGCTTCTGACCGTAATCTTACTTCTTTAGACATTTTCTCTCTTAATGAAGCATCTATAGCAAGAGTTTCAAATGCTTTCTGCAATGATTCTTTATCTCGATTTATTGTATATCCTGTTATACCATTCTCAGCAATTATGTTAGAAATACCTACCTTTGTCATGATAATTGGTAGTCCACATGCACCTGCTTCAAGTGAAGCGATACTAAACGTTTCATATAGACTTGGTAAAACATAAATGTCAGACATTTTATAGAATAAAGATGGATTTTCTTGAAACCCTTGAAAAATAACATGATCACTTACCTTCTTATCAAATCCTTGAAGTGCTTGTTTTATATCTCCCTTGCCAACTACTAACACTTTTGCATTAATTTGAGGATACTTAGAACGTAATCCTTCAAATGCAGCTAAAATAAGCTGTAATCCTTTTCTAGACCAATCTCCACCAACAAAAACAAATACCAAAGCGTCACTTGGTATACCATATTGCAGTTTGTATTTTTTCTTTTCTGTTTCACTTACGGGCTTAAATGTGGTGGTGTCTACTCCATTGTAGATAATGGTGACATCTTTCTCCTTGTAGCTAAAATGTTTTAATATTTCTTCTTTAACATGTTCAGACACAACAACTAGGTTTGGAATATGTTTCGGACGATAGCATATCTTTTCCATTACTATTGCAAATTTACCTTGCAACCAAGAGTTGATTTTATGTGCGAATGACTTCGCTCCTTTAACACGATCATTATATCCCAAGCTGTTATAGGCTTTATGACAGAAATGCACAGTTGACATTTCAACCCTATTTAGCACAATTGCGCCAGTAGTATGAACAAAATCAAACTTTCTTATGAGTAATAGAATGCTCACTATTATAGTGAACAACAAACTTTTTAAAAAGACTGGACGTTGAGGTATTGGTATTCTTATAAAGTTCACATCTGGGTAATCACCAGTAAATTCAGTAGCTATAACCGTAATATCAAAATCTTTTCTTGAACGTTTAATAATCTCGGATAGGTGGATCTCCATCCCACCTCTATTATTCACATTATGGGCTACAATCGCTAACTTCTTCTTCAATAAAAACGCCACCCTCTGTTCTTTACGTTAATGCTGCATTTTTTGCTATTTTCATAGCTTTAATCTTTGTCGTAAAGTTAATCAAGAATTTCCTACATGCTAGTTTCGGACTTTTTAGAATCAATCGCATTAATTGCAATACTCCTGGCTTATCAGCAGTGCCGATAAAAATAGACCAAGAAATAAAAATAAACCGTTTAAATGGGGTTTCCATAAATTCAGTCATTATCAATGTTTCATTATAAACAGCGTAATAATAAGCCTCTGGATTAAAGGTGTTGCGTTCATCTGCATCAAATCGTTGTGCTGGGAAGTGATCGATGGAAACCGTTGGATCATAGATCAATCGCCAGCCACTCTTTTTGACACGAAGACTAAATCCCATATCATTATGAACTTGGGCACCATTACCAAGTAGTCTTTCATCGAATTGCATACCTTTAATCGCTGCTCTTCTATAACTCATGTTTGCCCCTTTTAAAACTTCTACATCTCGTGCTGGTCCGGAGCCTAAATGATGATTGCCGATAACACGACCGAACCATTGGACTTTGCCAACGAGTTCTTTTTCTCCATTTAGTTTTTTATTGCCTTCATGGACCCAGTCACGGCCACCAACGCCACCTATGTCATCAGATACGGAGAATATTTCTGTAATTCTCTTTAACCAGTGTTTATGTGGTGCCGTATCATCATCTAGTATGCTAATGATTTCATTTTGCGACGTTGCTAATCCGATGTTCAACGCTGCCACTTGTCCTGGTCGATCAACTTGATAGATTTTAATAATGAGTGAAGAAGTATAATTGCCTAAAAAGTCTTGTGTGTGTTTATCTGTATCCCTGACAACAACAATTACTTCATCCGGTAGCAATGTCTGTTTGCTTAAAGCCTCTAAGCATCGTTTCAAATCTTCTGTACGTTTATACGTTGGGATAACAACGGACGTTTCCATTTCTCACCTCCATTCTCTTTTAATTTTAATACGCATCTTTTGATCCAAATAAAACGAATATTGTTTTGGCTATTAATTTAATATCAATCAACATATTTCTTTCCATAATGTATTTCAGATCTAAATCGACCCATTCTTTGAAATCCAGATTACTTCGTCCATTGACCTGCCAGTAACAAGTAAGGCCTGGAACCACTTTTAGTCGTTGCTTCTCATACTCATTATATTTTGCAACTTCCTCTGGTAATGGTGGCCTTGGTCCTACTAAACTCATATCTCCTTTTAGTACATTGATTAACTGTGGTAGTTCATCTAAGCTCGTCCTTCGCATAAACCTTCCTATTTTCGTAACGCGGGGATCATTTTTCATTTTGAATACTGGCCCTGTTACTTCATTTTCTTGTAAGAGTGTTAATTTTAATTCCTCTGCATTGGAGACCATTGAACGGAATTTATAAATAGAAAAACTTTTGCTATCTTTACCTAGCCGTGGCTGGCTGAAGAAAACAGATCCGTGTTTATCTTCCAATTTAATAAGTACACTAATAATAACCATAAGTGGTGACAAAATAATCAACCCGATAACAGCACAGATAATATCAACCATTCTTTTAGTAACTAAATATATTCTACGTTCACTAGTAGCTATATCTTGGTAGGCAACATTTCTCATTTCTTGTGCGACAGTATGGTCTTTGGGAACTTGCAACTTGTATCACCAACTTTCGGATTATCTTTGTCTTTTTTATCAGTTCGACTTAAAGTACTGGTTCAGCTAGCATCTCTTTGAGCATCTGTTCCACTTCTGGTCCTATTTCTTTATTTTGCAAGGCGAATTCAATTGTTGTCCGAATAAATCCTAATTTTTCACCAACATCGTATCGTTTCCCTTCAAAATCATAGCCATATACGCGTTGAATTTGATTAAGTTTTTGAATCGCATCTGTTAATTGAATCTCTCCACCTGCTCCAATTTCTTGTCTATCTAGGAATCTGAAAATCTCTGGTGTGAAAATATAACGACCCATAATTGCTAGATTAGATGGCGCTGTACCAGGTGTTGGCTTTTCTACAAACTTATTAACTTGATAGCGACGACCAATCGAAGTGTCTGGTTCAATGATGCCGTAACGATGTGTTTCACTCTCTGGTACTTGTTGTACACCAATAATAGAAGATTGCGTTTGTTCATATTGATCAATTAATTGCTTTAAGCACGGCACATCACTTTGGACGATATCATCACCAAGCAAAACAGCAAATGGCTCATCCCCAATGAAATTACGTGCACTCCACACTGCGTGTCCTAAGCCTTTTGGTTGGCTTTGACGTATATAATGTATGTCTGCAAGGTTCGAAGCGTATTCGACTTTCGCTAATAAATCTAACTTACCTTTCTCTGCAAGGTTTCTTTCCAACTCAGGTGCATTATCGAAATGATCTTCAATCGCACGCTTCCCTTTACCTGTTACGATGATGATATCTTCAATACCTGATGCGACTGCTTCTTCAACGATGTATTGAATCGTTGGTTTATCTACAATTGGTAGCATCTCTTTTGGCATTGCCTTTGTCGCTGGTAAAAAACGCGTTCCTAATCCCGCTGCTGGTATGATTGCTTTTCTGACTTTTTTCATCTTTTCCTTTTCCCCCTTGAAATAAATGAGTGCATTAAATAGCTAATGGAACAATACTTTTCTATTAAAATACTGTTTCACTAACTATTTAATAACCATAGTTAGTAATTTAATATGTATAATGGGCATTTAACCCGACCTCATCACCACACTACTGCTGACATGCGCTAAGGTTCTGGACTTTTATCCAACCCACAGTGTGACCGAGTGCTTCCATTGATAAAGGTAAGGAAACATCACCTATAAAAAACTTAATATTCAGAAATCTTATCTTGCTATGATTTTTTTGCTGCTATTTGTAAGTTCTTGTTTATACTATTTCTAATTACATTCGTTCTTTATTACTTTTAATCACTTGTTATTAATCCCTATGACTTATTTATAGCAAACAATAAGTTATATGCCATATATCCAAAGATATAGAACGCCAAATTTACCTAAAAAACATTAAATAATTATCTATTTTAATAAGGCAATTTTCACGAAGATTGTTCGTTTGCAATATTTGGACTTAAGAAACTCCATCGTAAGAAGTATTGAGTTCTTACCCGCTCCTCAAATGAAATTGACTCCCTTTCCGTGGGCACGGCTTCAGCTCGCGCTATTCCCACAGGAGTCTCGTCAATTTCACTTGATACGCTAGTTTTTGTATATAAATACATGTAATGGATCATAGTGTTTACGTCTTAATATAATAAAACGTTATGTCGCAGTAAAAATTATATTTCTAAAGGAATTCGCTTCGCTCTGTTGATTTACTTCATATACTGGTAGTGATTTGATTTTTTCTTTTCCTGATCATTTAAGACGATGCCTAAGATTTTGGTGTGAGTCATTTCAAATAGTTCGACCGTTTTCTGTACGCCTCCAGATTCTGTATGCTTACTCCGAAATACTAACAATGCACCATCACATATAGTAGCTAGTACTTGTGAATCGGCAACTGCAAGCGCTGGTGGTGTATCAAAAATAATTAAGTCATACGTTTCTCTTGCCTCGATTAAAAAATCTTTCATTGCCTTTGAACCTAATAATTCAGATGGATTAGGTGGAATCGGACCACATGTTACTAAATCCAAATTTGGTACTCCACTTTCTAAAACCGTTTCTTTCAGACCCATGTGACCGGCTAGGATATTACTAAGACCTGTTTGATTATTTTTTCGAAAACGTAAATGTAAAGCAGGCTTTCGCATATCTGCATCAACAATTAAGACCTTTTTATCTTGTTGGGCGAAAACAACAGCTAAGTTAGCACTTGTCATTGTCTTCCCTTCACCTGGACCTGGGGAAGTAACAATCATCGCGTTTATATTACTATCTACTGCCATGAATTCAAGATTTGTCCGAACTGTTCGGTATTGCTCAGTAATGACTGACATCGGGTTACTTCGTGCTAAAAGACTTGTATACTGTTGGCTAGACTGTTTTTTTCTTGGCATTTAGTAAGACGCCCCTTCCCCTTTTACGTTGCGCTTTCGTGAATTCTTCTTTTAAAATAACGCCTTTATGATCAACATGGGATATAACCCCAATGACTGGGATGTCGACTAGTCGCTCAATATCCGCCTCTGATTTAATCGTATTATCAAAGTAACCGAATAATAGAACTAATCCTGCACCTACCATCATTCCAAGAACAACTGCAATTGCGATATTAAGCACCGGATTCGGGCTGATCTGTTGAGCACCCTTCGCTTCTGCTATAATATTTACGTTGTTTACATACATTAACTTTGGTATCTCTTCTTTAAAAACTTCTACAACTGTATTTGCAAGTCTTACTACCTGTTCTGGATCGTTATCTGTCGCACCTACTGTTACAACCTGTGAACCAGACTCACTTGACACAGTGATGTTCTGCGCAGAAACGCCACGTCCGAACTCTTCTGATACAATGTCTAAAATTCTAGGACTCCTAATAATGACGTTGTATGTACTAATTAAATCGATATTTGTACTAATTTGACTAGCATCATACGTTGGTTGCTCCTGCTCTTTTGTTGTCTGAACAAGGAATTGGGAACTAGATTGATAGGATGGTGTGACCCAATAGTAACTAAATAATCCACTTACAGTCCCAGCTCCAATAGCTAGTAATAAGATCCACACGAAGCGTTTCTTTATGACCTCAAACATTTCCTTTAGTGCATTTGCCTGTTGCATCTTATCCCTCCATTTCGTTTCTATTAGTTAATTCATCTATTTCAGCTTTAAGAAACACTAACTTGTTATTAGTTATACTATGAACCTTTACCTACCTGCATATATCAAAAGTTATAGTGCGGATTAAATCGACTTATAAACACGTCATATAAAAAGTTTCTATTGATTACTTTTCGGCTAGAATGCAAAAAAAATAGCCCCAAAAGGAACTATTTTAGCCTTGCTTAATTAGTTTTAATTCATTTGCTTTAAAGACAGCTTTCGTTCGTCGTGTGACATCTAATTTCGAGAAAATATTGTGATTATGGACTTTCACTGTACCGATTTTTAAACCTAACGTACGTGCTATCTCTTGATTGGACAGTCCTGCTGCCATTAAGTTTATAATTTCTAATTCCCGTTCGGTAAGCTCTTCAAAGAGCATCATATCTGGGTTATCATCTTCCGTCTCATTTTCGACCTTAGGCTTTTCGCTAATTTGAAAGGTTTCCAATAGCCGATTAACAAACATCGCTTGGGTGCCAAGGTATTTTACAATCTTGGCTTGTTCTTCAGCGAATAAATGCGCAATCCAACGATTTTCTAAATATAAGATTCCTTTAAACTCACCTTGAAGCGATAATGGTAAACACAATACCGATTTGGGCAGTTGTTGTTTTAAATAGGCGTCACTTTGATACGCTTTCTGATATGCTTGGTCATCCGTCCGTACCTGATTCTTCGTTCGGGCCACATACCGTATAATTTGCTGTGGAATTTCCACTGATTGCTCAAGTGTTTCATTCACAAGTATGAAATCTGCTGACCCTTTTACTATAGCCGTTACGGTAATCTCATCCCCCTTTGTGATGAGCAGGATAGCCTTTTCCGCAAGCGATTCTCGCTTAATAGAGAGCATTAATTTTTTTAAAGAAAGCGCAAAGTCCATCTCTTCAGCCATGGCTTCTGATGCTTTCATAATAGTAGCTAGACTATTGACTGGATAAGCATCCAACTCATCTTGGATCTGTAAAGGTTCATTTCGATAAGCTTCAGACATCACCACGTTGTCTTTTTCGATAGGAAAGTACGCTGGATAAGTCTGACGGATCGCTTTTGCTTTAGCCTTTAATCCCCAGTTGTTATATTCCTCCACAGCTACTTCTAGGGAAAGCTTAGCCATTCGCGTTTTCCCTCTAATATGATAGAACTTACCTGCTAGTTCATTCGTAATTGCTATATTACGACCAAATCCACTTTTCTCTACTGCAGTAATTGCCTGATCATATAAGATCTCTGCTTTATCAGGATAGTCAAGTACTCTCGCATATTCCGCTCGAATTAACCATTCCTTATGTGCATAGTTCTCCTGATTATGTTCTCGCCATTTTGCTAGTTGTTCTAAGTCAGAACGCAACATTCTCGTCCATTTCATTTGTTTCTCTCCGATTTCATCTTTCCAACATTCCAACATGGCTAACGCTTTATAGAAATGGTGCTCACCTAAGTGTGGTAGATGGTTAGCATATGCAATATAAGCTTCTGCTTTTACCGCATAGGCCACAGCTTCTTGATAGGCGCCATTTAGATAGCAAATTTGGGTTTTATACGTATAAAACTGAAACAAGGTAATATTTTTCGTATCTTGTTGCTCAATTTCCGCAAGAAACATTTCTTCATTAAAAGATGCATCATTCATTGATAAAGGTTGTGCTGTCATACTTTGCAAACATTTGGTAAACTGTACATAAACTTGTGCATTTTTTAACACGAAGTTTTCTCTAATTTGCTCCAACGTCTCCACATAACCTTGATTAACACGACCAATCGTAGCCAATGTTTCATGGACATAAATTCTATTAATATGGGCACCAATCGCCATACTTGTATAGATATAGTCACCAACACGCATGCCTAATGTGATAGCTTTCTTTAAGTAAGCAGTGCCTTCTCCTTGTATACCATTTTTATCCCATTGACAAATAATACCACCAAACATCATATATGTTTTACATTGAACCGATGCAAGATTTGTATCATCCGCAAGATCAACTGCTATTTTGCCAATCTGATAACTGGAATCAAACTCCTCTAATTCGGTACAAAGTAAAATACCATAACCTGCAAACACAGCAGGACTAACGTTTGTTTTCCCATGTTGTAAAATCAATTGCACGAAATTACATATAATCAGTGTGAAAACGCCTTTGTTTGAAAAGAAGCTCGGTATAAACAATTGAAACAAGACGGCCATTATGGCATCAATCTCTTTATCTTCCGTATCAGGAATATCCTTCAATTTCGTTAAATCTTTAGGCAAAACCGCCTTCGTGCTCCTAATTGCTTGTTTTTGAAGTTGATCAGTTGGGTTTGTTGGAATATTTATATTCATCTCATCCAAACAATACAGACCAGCATTGATAGCTTCTTCATACTTTCCTTGATTAACATATTGGATAATAATTTTACAATAAACCAAAGATCTTTCAGACGACGAACGTGCTTTTTGCAACAAGTCGGTATAAATATTATCTGCTAATCTATAATCACCACATTTATAAGCTGCACCTGAAAGCTCCAAATAGAGTTGAAAAGAAAACGTGAAATCTGTTTGCCATTTAGATGCTTCCATCATATCAGCTGCCGATTGAAAATAGTGCAAAGCTGTATCATAGGCAGTCGATTCTTTTGCTTTATAACCAGCCCGGTAGTTTAATTGAATGAGTTTATCTTTCTCCGTTATTTCTTTGATTAAAGTATTTCCTTTATTATAATGATCGACTGTTTTATAAATAAGCTCTTCTTTTGGATCAATACTAATTAAGAATCTACCAAGTCCTAGATGGATACGTTGTTTATCCGTTTCCGTATTTAAACTATATGCGATTTGTTGAATGCGGTCATGAAAGAAATGATAGCGTTTATTACCATTCTCTAGATCAGGCGGTAAGATAAGTCCTTCCTGTTCAGCGATCTCTAATGCTTCTCCTATTTCTTCAGAGGAGAGCATCGAGAACAACGCTAGATCTTTCTTATAAAAGGAATTCCCAAAACAAGCCGTAATTCGCAGTGTATCCTTCACATTCACAGGTAGTTGACTAATCTTACTAATCATATGGGAAAGAATATGTTCTTGATCTTTAATCGTATGAATCGCGATTTCATTCCATCCCCACTTTTGAGATGCGTACTCAAAGGTGATCCACTTGTTACGATAAATTAATTGAAGTAGTTGTTCCGTGTAAAAAGGATTCCCAGCCGTTTTTTGAAAGACTAACCGTGCTAAACCTCTTGTATCAACTAGCTCACTATCAAACGCATCTGCCACGAACTGTTCTGTATCTGTAATCGATAAGTCAGGTAGTTGTAATGATGTTGTTCGAACGCCATACTGATCCATGTCTTTAAAAGACGCCTCTATGAAGGTAGCTTGTTCTTCCACACTTCCTCTAAACGATCCAATCACAATAAATCGATGACAGTTTGGATCGGTTAATAAAGAATGAATTAATCGGATCGAGGCTTGATCTGCCCAATGAATATCATCTAGAAACAATACCAATGGATAATCGATACTCGTAAACACCTGAACAAATTGACGAAAGACGCTAATAAACCGATGTTCTGTCTCCTTTTCAGACAATAGTTCCATTCTTTCTTGCTCGCCAATAATTGCCGTTAATTCAGGAATCACACTTGTAATAACATAACCATTCGTCCCAACTGCAGTAAGAATTTTGTCTTTCCAGTCTGCAACCTGTTGATTTGTTTGCGTTAAAATTTCAGAAACAATTTCTCGAAAAGCTTCCACTAACGACTGATAAGGGACATTGTTTTGCATTTGATCAAACTTGCCTGAGATAAAATAGGCTCTATTTTGAATCATATGTCTGAATTGATCATTAACTAATCTTGTTTTACCAATGCCGCTCGCACCATTTAACAACACCAACTCTGTTGAGCCAAAGGCAGACTTTTGGAAGAGATCATATAATACTTTTAGTTCGTCCTCTCTACCATAAAAATGATTCGGAAGTTTAAAATGACCATCGATCCGTTTTAACGATAAACGAAACGGTTCAATTGTTCCATGTTCTTTTAACGCATTCCAACAAATAGCAAGATCTTTTAACAAATGACTACCAGACTGATAACGATTTACTGGATTCTTTGCTAACAAAGTCATCATAATATCGTTAATCATTTTCGGAATCGTGCGGTTCATTCTTGTTAAGGAAACAGGTTCAACCGCAATGTGGCTATGCTTCCAGTTAACGTTTTTATTTCCTGGGAAAGGATGGCTCCCATTGGTAAATAATACGTACAATAACATGCCTAGTTTATATAAATCCGAACGATGATCATAAGTCTGTTCTTGTTTAAGTAACGCCTCAGGTGATTGATATTTATTCTTAAATGGCTCTATTGCATATGGTAATGGTATTATTTTAATTTGGTTAGTCGAATCTAGGATAAGTTGATCTGGCGTAATCGTGAGGTTTATTTTCCCTTGTTCGTGGTAGTGGTGTATGGTTTCAACTAGATGAAGTGCTATCTCAAGTTTATCTAAGATCGTTAGGGTTTTATTTTTCAATGCCGTTCGTAAAGGTTGACCGTCAGTATCCTCAAACAGTATGCCTTGTTCGCACACGTTAATTGGAACTAGCATGTTCGGTAAGCTGACTTTTTTCAATATGTAGAACTCTCTTTCTAATTCCGTTTGCGAAGAAGTGGAGCAATTTATCTGTTTGCGTAACAGTAGCGATTTATCCGAGCTATCTGGGATTCCTCTTAAAAATTGAAATTCTCCAACACGCCACATCGGTTCGATCTCGTGAAATTCCAATTCTGTCAACATAAACATGCCTCCTTTTCCTTATTAGGTAATTAGTTGTTTGTACATATAGTACCAAAGTTATAGTCAAATGCAAGGTTACTTTTTTGCTAAAAAAAGTAACTAAAACCTTATCAATAAAGGGATTTTTGACGTATTTTCACTTAACTTGTCGAATGACGTTATAAGATAAGGCAATACCGACTAAATGAATAGGTATAATTTAGCGAAATAAACAAAAAAGTTTTTTATATTTATTTTGGGTTGTGATCAAATTTGTAGTGTTTGTGATCAAACATCCTTTTTAAATTTAGCCGAAACTTATCAAATACTCCCACTAAACTCGCATTTTATGAAACCTTTCTCTCCTTTCACCTCCTTAAACTTGCATTTCTAGCTATCTATTGCTAATTATCTTATCTGCAGTCAAGGCACCTTTAAACTAAACTAAATGTACCGCGGAATACGAATAAAGGCGCCTTTATAGATAGAGGATATAATGGCTGACGAAACGCTAGAATTTGAAAATGTGTTAACCGATCATGAAAATATTATTTATTATTTAATTAAGAAATACGGCATTCGCGATCCAGATCAAGAATTCTATCAAGAAGGACTCATTGCGCTTTGGAAGGCAATGGACAACTATAATGAAACACGTGGTAAATTCTCTAGTTATGCTTATTTTTTAATTGATAAGACATTTCTAACAATGATACGGACACGGAATCGGCATACTGAAAAACAAGAAGCATATATTGCTACAGTCTCTAGGGAAAGAGACAACTTAATCACAGAATTAGAAGAAGAACCTGTGATTGATCCTTATCTGTTAGATCAGATCAAACAAAATTTAACAGAGAAGCAAATGACCTGGTTTACCCTAGCCGTGTTATACGAAAAATCGTACAAGGAAATTGCTAAACAAGAAAAGGTAACCGAGAACGCGGTGAAAAATTGGGCCAGACTCGCCAAACCTAAAATCCAGCTTATCATACTAACAGAAAAGGCAATGTAAATCGTCTAACCCAGGGAGCAGCGAATAAGCTGTTCCTTACTTCCTTATTTATACCAAACGAAAAGTCATCTGCCATGTAACGAAAGTAATGGTTCTCATAATTTTGGGGTGCAGGATAGATTGTTCTCTGCTTCTTTTTTAATAGGCGACAAAACGAGGCATTTTCATGAAGTATTCAAACTCTCTATATAAAGTTATTAATTGGTTACAATAGTTTTAGATATTACTATTAGTTAGATAGAAAACGAATTTTTTACAATCAAATCTAGTTTATTTTTATTTTTATTTACCTACTTTAATTACAAATCAAAACAATAAATTGAGCAAAATAAATCATAATATAAAAAAGACATTGTTATTCATAATAAATGAGAATTGAATAACTAAAAGTTTGTGAATAAAATAAAAGTTCGCGTCCCTGTATTCACTTTATATATAATGGATAACACGATACCCCTACAGGAATAAAGAACGTTATAGAATATATATTTTCAGCAGATTAGTTATACCTAAAACATTACGTTTTAAACCTGTTTTTTTTTCGTAAAAAACTCATTGTAACTTTGTGAAATCAAACAAATTTAAGTAGCTCAATTTTAAATTGTAATATATACATTTGGAATCCTCTTATCTTAGTTTGTATATTTGAAACTTAAACTTTTCTTTATAAAAGTTGATCGAAATATTTGTTTAATCACTTTTGTAAAATTCAGATTTAAGTGCTATCATTTTTTAAGTGTCGAAATAAGTCAAACTAATGAGGGAGGATAAAATGAAGATTAAGCAGGTTTTTAATAATAATGTTATAAGTGCTAGAGATGAGGATGATCTTGAAATTGTCATCATAGGAAATGGTTTAGGGTTCATGAAAAAACCTGGGGATGATGTGTTAGAAGAAAATATTGAAAAAATATTTACTATAGAAAATACTGAAATATCGAAACGCTTGACTACATTACTTGAAGAAGTACCAGAGGATATCTTTGATATTTCTGATGAGATTATTAAACTTGCTAAATTGACGTTAGGTAAAAACTTAAATGATATTATTTACGTCTCTCTAACTGATCACATTCACTATGCGATTGAAAGAAATAAAAAGGGCATGGATATTAAGAATGGATTATTATGGGAAATAAGTCGATTGTACAATGAAGAATTCACCATTGGTAAGAAAGCTTTAAATATAATTAATAAACACACTTCTATTCAATTACCGGAGGACGAAGCCGCTTTTATTGCTCATCATATTGTAAATGCAGAACTGAATGAGGAAATGACTAATGTCGTTAAGATCACGAAAGTTACACAGGAAGTTCTGAATATTGTTAAATACCATTTCAACATTGATTTTAACACTACTTCCCTCGCCCATCATCGTTTTGTGACCCACTTAAAATTCTTTGCGCAGCGAATTTTTAGTGGCCTTGACTATGCACCAAAAGAAGAATTCCTACATGCTATTGTTCGAGATAAACACAAAAAAGCTTATAATTGCACGGAACGAATTAATACGTTTATTGAAAACACATATAATTACACACTATCAAATGACGAAAAGCTTTATCTTACTATTCATATTAACCGAGTGGTTTCACAGGTGTTGACAACCAAGAAATCTTAGTTTATCGTTAATAAAGAATTATAATTAATAAAAAACCACACATAGTTTAGGGAATGTTACTGGTAAAGCAGGCTAAACCCAAATTAGTAGTTTAAGGAGAGGATAAACCCTCTTTTCCTTGCCACTAGTTTGGGTTTTTTTATTCCCAAAATACTATAGGAAGGGGAAATGATGAATTATAAAAAGCTAGCAGAAGAGATTTTAGATGATGTTGGAGGTAAAGAAAATGTAAATAGTCTCGTACACTGTGCGACTCGATTACGTTTTCAATTAAAAGATTCTAGTAAAGCAAACAAAGCGAGTTTACAGGAAAAAGATGAAGTTTTAGAAGTAGTTAAAAGCGGAGGACAATATCAAGTTGTAATTGGAAGTATGGTAGATGAGGTTTTTAATGAACTAGTTAAACTTGCTAACCTTAGTATGAACAATGAAAGTCAAAGTAACGAAACACAAGAAAAGAGTTCACTAGTTTCAAAACTCTTTGAAATTATTTCTGGTAGTTTCTCACCTCTTATTCCTGCTCTAGCAGGCTCTGGTATGATCAAAGCACTTTTAACCATCTGTATTGAACTAGGTTGGCTAACCTATGAAAGTGGTACATATATTCTTTTATCAGCGGCAAGCAATGCAGTCTTTTATTTTCTCCCCGTTTTTCTAGGTATCACAATCTCGCATAAATTAGGTGCGAATCCTTATATTGGGGGGGTAATTGGAGCAGCCTTATTTGAACCCTCTTATACAGCTTTAATGACAGAGGAAAGCACAACAGGTTTTCTAGGTATTCCGGTTGTACTTGCTGATTATTCAACGTCTGTTTTCCCTATATTTATCGCCATTGGGATTTACTCCTTTTTAAATAAATTTCTAAAAAAAGTTATTTACAAAGATATTCAGCTATTCTTAGTTCCAATGCTTGCAATCATGATCATGTTGCCATTAACCGTAATCCTATTCGGACCATTTGGAACATATGTTGGCGGAGCAATTTCATCTGCTGCATGGGGATTGATTGAAATGAGTGGTCTTATATCCGGTATTCTATTAGGTGGCTTACAAGCATTCCTTGTTATCTTTGGACTTCACTGGGGAATCACGCCGATTACACTTGATAACCTTGCCACTTTAGGCGGAGATCCTATTGAAGCACTATTTGCTTGCTCTGTATTTGCTCAAGTTGGTATTGGTTTTGGTGTATTCTTACGTTCAAAACAAG
This sequence comes from Paraliobacillus zengyii, assembly GCF_003268595.1. Taxonomy (NCBI): domain Bacteria; kingdom Bacillati; phylum Bacillota; class Bacilli; order Caryophanales; family Bacillaceae; genus Paraliobacillus; species Paraliobacillus zengyii. The sequence goes on from NZ_CP029797.1 coordinate 3,108,238, forward strand.
ATAAGAAGTTAAGAGCCTTAGCAGGTTCCGCATCATTAACAGGGCTACTAGCAGGTATCACTGAACCAATTCTATATGGTATTATCCTTAGACATAAACGCACACTAGTAATTTTAATGATTGCAGGGGCGGCTGGGGGAGCTCTAAGCGGAACAGTCGGTGTACAAATGACTGCATATGTTTTCCATAATATCTTTTCAGTTGCAGCCTATTCTCCAATGCTCGTTCATATTGCTAGTATTTCAATCTCATTTTTTACTGCAACAATACTGGTCGTTCTATTCGGTTATCAAAGTAAAGACAAAAAAGAAACAGATAATAAGCAAGTTGCCACGAGCAATACCGAAACAGAAACGATTAGTAGTCCAATGACTGGTCATGTTATCCCATTACAAGAAGTTAACGACAAAGTCTTTTCTTCTGAAGCTATGGGAAAAGGATTAGCTATTGATCCATCAATTGGTGAATTATATTCTCCAATTGATGGTATGGTTTCCGCCATTTATCCGACAAAACATGCAATAGGAATAACGTCAGATCAAGGAATAGAAATATTGATCCATATTGGAATCGATACTGTAAAACTTGACGGAAAGTATTTTGAGTCTTCCGTCCTACAAGGAGATCGTATCCAACAGGGAGATTTGCTTACAACCTTTAAATTAGAAGAAATTAAAAAAGCTGGATATGATATGACAACTTCTATCGTTGTGACCAATTTTGATAAGTACTCTGATATATATCAAACCAATGAAAAAACGATAACAACACAAGATCCACTCTTTTCCGTTGTTCTCTAAAAAGATCATAACCAACATGTAAGGAGGAATATATATTATGAAATACAACAAATTAAAATCCTTCTCCACAGACTTTTTGTGGGGAGGTTCAACATCTGCCTATCAAGTAGAAGGTGCTTGGAATGAAGATGGTAAAGGGCCATCTGTTATTGACATGGCCAATCATGTAGAAGGCGTTACTGATTTTAAAGTGACGAGCGACCATTATCATCACTCTCAGGAAGATGTTGCGTTACTTGCAGAAATGGGTTTTAAAGCCTATCGTTTTTCTATCGCTTGGACACGCATCTATCCATCAGGTTCTGGGCAGATAAATGAGAAAGGACTTCAATTTTATAATAATCTCATTAACGAACTACTTTTTTACAATATCGAACCGATTGTAACACTATACCATTTTGATTTACCATATGGTTTGGAAGAAAAAGGTGGTTGGTCCAATCGCGAAACAGTAAATGCCTTTGAACAATATGCTAAAACATTGTTTACGCATTTTGGTGACCGCGTAAAATACTGGTTAACAATAAATGAGCAAAATATGATGATCCTTCATGGTAGTTCGATAGGAACAGCAGCACAAAGTGTAGAAGACCCTCAAAAGGATCTTTACCAACAAAACCATCACATGTTAGTAGCACAAGCGAAAGCCATGATACTCTGTCACCAAATGCTACCTGATGCCAAAATAGGACCAGCACCAAATATCGCAACTATCTATCCAGCAACGTCAAAACCAGAGGATGTACTAGCTGCTAACACCTATGCGGCGATTCGAAATTGGCTCTATTTAGATGTAGCAGTTTATGGTAGATATAATGAAACAGCTTGGGCGTATTTACAAGAAAAAGGCTATGTCCCACATATACTAGATGGAGATATGGAGATACTAAAAAAAGGTAATCCAGATTTCATTGCTTTTAATTATTATACATCTCAGACAGTAGCTGAAAGTACAGAAAGCGATTCCGATTTTTCTCACACTGGCGACCAACATGAAACTGTTGGAGAACCTGGTGCATATCGTGGATCAGTAAATGATAACTTAAGAAAAACAGAATTCGGTTGGGAGATTGACCCTGTTGGGTTCCGTACTATAATGCGTGAAATTTTTGATCGATATCACCTACCTCTTATCGTTACGGAAAATGGATTAGGTGCATTTGACAAGCTTGAAGAAGGGGATATCATTAATGATCCATATCGAATTGATTTCCTACGTCAGCATATCGAACAAATTCAATTGGCTATAACAGATGGTGTAGAAGTATTCGGGTTCTGCCCTTGGTCAGCAATAGACCTAGTCAGCACACACCAAGGATCTAGTAAACGCTACGGTTTTATTTATGTAAACAGAGAAGAGTTTGATATAAAGGATTTACGCCGTATTCGCAAACAAAGTTTTTATTGGTATAAAAAGCTTATAGCTACCCACGGAAAAGATATGTCATAAAAAGCAACAGGGAAGCAGGGGGGGTTCTCTGCTTCCCACATCAACTTCTGTTTTGTGATCTAACTAGATTGGCATAAAATCCTTTGTTTCTTAATAATTGTTCATGATTCCCTTGTTCGATCACTTTTCCATGTTCGAGCACTAAAATTTGGTCTGCATGTTTGATTGTATTTAATCGATGTGCAATAACGAAAGTAGTCCTTCCTTTCATCAGATTGGAAAGTGCATCATTAATTTTGATTTCTGTAATGGTATCAATGCTACTAGTCGCCTCATCCAAAATGAGTATAGCAGGACTGGCAAGCATAGCTCTTGCAATCGAGATCAATTGCCTTTGCCCTTGACTAATTCCAGAACCGTTAGAATCTAGTATCGTATCATAGCCGTGCTCTAGTTGTGAAATGAAAGAATCTGCATTGGCTGATTTCGCTGCAGTAATAACAGCTTCATCTGTTGCCTCCAGGTGACCATAGCGAATATTTTCTTTAATACTCGTATCAAACAAAAAGGAGTCTTGCAAAACAATCCCCATCTGCTCCCTCAATTCGCTTCTTGGGATCTCGCTAATATTTTGGTTATCGATATAAATATTTCCTTTATTTACTTCATAAAACCTAGATAGTAAGGATATAATTGTTGTTTTCCCTGCACCTGTTGGGCCTATTAATGCAATTACTTCTCCTGGCTTTGCATGAAAAGACACATCTTCTAACGTATCTACACCTTGTTCATAGGAGAAATAGACTGAACTAAAGCGGACGTCTCCAGTAAATTTTTGATTTAGCGATTTAGGATGTTCATAATCATGTGCATCCTCTTTCGCTTCATCTATAATATCAAATACCCTTTCGGCCCCAGCCACCGCAGATAAGATCGTGTTAAATTGGTTTGCTAAATCATTTAACGGTCTAGTAAATTGTCTAGCATATGTGGTAAAAGCAACAATAACCCCAACCGTAACCCCTGTTCCATTAAAAACTAATAATGCACCAATTCCAACTATAATTGCAAAGCTTAAATTATTAAGTGAATTCATTAATTTAGGGATGAAACCCGAATATACTTGTGCCCAGTAACCAGATTCTCTTAAACGTTGATTCCTTTCTTCAAATTTCTGCTCTACCCGTTCTTCTTGATTAAATAGTTTTATAATATGATGTCCAGATAAAGTTTCTTCTACATAACCATTTAGTTCACCTATATCATTTTGTTGTTGTTTAAAGTATTGATTCGTACGTTTGGTAATCCATTTCATTCCTAAAAACATTAGTGGGACAATTATAAATGTTAATACCGTTAATAATGGACTTAACAAAAGCATAAAAACAACTGTTCCAACAAGCGTTAACAAACTAGTAGCAAGTTGAATAACGGAAGTGTTTAATGTCTGGCTTACATTTTCAATATCATTGGTCAACCGACTCATCAATTCCCCACTCTGTCTCTTTTGAAAAAACAAGAGAGGTAAGCGCAATACATGGTGAAACAAGTCTTTTCTTATTTGATAGATCGTTTGTTGCGCTACCGTAATCATCCAATAATTTTGAAACCAAACTGTTATCGACTGTAGCAGAAAAACAACCATTAGAAGCATAATAAGCTGCAACAATGTCTTTTGATCAACACCAGCGATCAGCGTATCGACGGCCTTACCTAATAAATATGGACCAACTAAAGACAATAAAGAACTAACAACCACAAGCATAAGTACAAGCACAAATAGCCTCTTATACTGACGCATATATTCCCAAATTCTCTTAACAGTATGTTGTATAATACTACTATTCGCTTTTTGACGTGAAGCAGCAGGAGCCAAAATGTGACTTTGTTGTTTAGTATTTTTCATCGATAAGCCCTTCCTCATGTAGTTGAGATTGGTAAATTTTCTTATATAACTCACTGTTCTGTAAAAGCTCTTCGTGTCTACCTGCCGCAACTATTTGTCCATGCTGTAGGATCATGATTTTGTCAGCGTCCATCACGGAACTAATCTTTTGGGCAACAATGATTGTCGTACACTGTCTTTCTTTAATGGCTGCTAATACACGTACTTCTGTATTTGCATCCAATGCACTTGTACTATCATCTAATAAAAGAATAGCTGGTTTTGCGATTAGTGCTCTTGCAATCGAGATTCTTTGCTTTTGTCCACCAGATAAATTAACACCTCTTTGCCCCACCTGTGTGTTATACTGATCCGCTAAAGTCATAATAAAGTCGTGAATATTCGCATCCTTCGCCACTTTTATTACTTCTTCCATTGATGCTTGTTCATTTCCCCAAGCGATATTCTCTCGAAGTGTTCCAGTAAATAAGTAGCCTTCTTGTGGGACAAGCGTGATTTTATCGCGGACACTTGGTCCCCACTCCTCTATCCACTTTTGATCAATATAAAGTTTCCCTTCACTTGTTGGATACAACCTCGGGATCAATTTCAAGAAAGTCGATTTCCCTGATCCTGTTTCACCTAAAATACCTACTGTCTCACCTGCGTTTATATGAAAAGACATCTGATGCAGTGTTTCTTTCGTTGCATTCGGATAGGCAAAACTTACTTCCTCAAAACGAATTCCCCCTTTTATTTCTTTGTTACTGTGGTTGGTTCCCTGTGTAGCAACAAAATCTGTCGGATCGGTCTCAATCACTTCATTAATACGTGATGCTGACGCCTTCCCTCTAGAATAGTTCATTAGTAAAAAACCAAACACACCAAATGAAGCAGACATTCTTGTTGCATAGTTTAATATAGACACAATCTCACCTTGCTCGGCACCACCAACACTTAGCTCTATGTATCCAAACCAAAGCAAAAGCACGATGCCAATATTCATCCCTAACATGACAATTGGCATCGTTAATTCCATAAACCGTAATGCCTTTTTATTATCTTCCATTAGCTTTCTATTCTCTTTTTTGAATCGTTGTTGTTCATGATTATTCCGATTAAATGCTTTTACTAATTTTATTCCTAGTAGATTTTCTCTAATCACATTATTTAATTTATCTAGGCGCTTTTGCACCTTTTGAAACATTCCAATTCCTTTTGTCAAAATCCAAAACATGATAATTAGAAGTATAGGAACAACGATTACTAGAATCGTAGCTAATTTTACATGTACGGTAAATGACATGATCAATCCACCAATAATAAATAAAGGGGCTCTTAGCATTATTCGCATGAAAGCAAACAGGAATCCTTGTACTTGCGTCACATCATTTGTGATACGCGTCAGCAATGAAGATGCAGTAAAGGTTTGCATTTGCAAGGTAGAAAACTCTTGTGAACGTTGGAACAAATCCTTTCTTAGATCATGCCCTACCCCCTGACTCACTCTAGCTGCAAAATAAGAACTTGAGATTCCAGCAGCAAATGCTAGTATCGTTAATCCAAGTAATATTGCAAGCCAAAACAATATCGCAGTGGAATCTCGACCTTCAATCCCTTGATCCACAATGATACCCAAAATAATTGGCTGGGTTAGCTCTACGGCAAGTTCCACTCCCATTAGAATTAGAGCAACAGCCATCGATAACTTGTAAGGCGAAACATAACCAAATATTTTCTTCATCCGCTTCACCCCCACGGAAGCAGGGAACGGTTCTCTGCTTCCTTTTAAACTTTTATTTTTTGATCTTAGTAAAATATTATTGTTCTTATGTATTACGTTGTATGTATCAAAACTCTCTAAAAAAATAATTCCAATTTTGACTATTATACCATTTTACGGAACTCACATAGAAGGTATTTTTTCACTCAAATTGAATGAAGCAAGGGACGGTTCTCTGCTTCTTTTTTAAGGTTACATGCACCGTTCAGAAGTCATCAATAAAGGTACAGAATTAAATATTGAGAGTATCTTTTTAATACAAAAATTGTCCAATTCCTTACGATAAGGTTATTAATAAAAGAGATACGACTTTAGAAGAATGGAATACAGGTATCAATCCAATTATTTGAGATCACGCCTATTGTGTTGTTAAAATTAAATCATGGTAATCATTGTTTCCATTAATAAAGCCCATTTAAAGGAGGAGAACGAAGTGACAAATCAAAAACTAGCTGCTAAAGCAGGTACATTTACTATTGGTGGCGAATTAAAAGTGAATCGTTTAGGATATGGTACGATGCAGTTAACTGGTGATGGTATTTGGGGTGAGCCCAATAATCCTGAGGAAGCTGTGCGCGTTCTTCAAAAGGCAACTGAACTTGGGGTAAACTTTATTGATACAGCAGACGCATATGGACCTTTTGTATCAAATAAATTAATTAAAAAAGCACTACATCCTTATAATGAAGATTTAGTTATTGCCACAAAAGTTGGACTGACACGTGCAGGTCCTAATGACTGGCGCCCTGTGGGACGTCCAGAATATTTAAGACAACAAGTGGAAATAAACCTTAACGATTTAGGTGTCGATACGATTGATCTCCTTCAACTACACCGAATTGATCCTCAAGTTCCCCTTGCTGATCAGATTGGTGAATTAAAGAAAATGAAAGAAGAAGGCAAAATACGTCATATCGGACTAAGTCAAGTAAGTGTGGAAGAGTTTAAAGAAGCAAATGAAATCACGCCAATTGCCTCTGTGCAAAACATGTACAACCTGGCAAATCGCGAATCGGAAGAGATGCTTGAGTATTGTGAAGAAAATCATATTGCATTTATTCCTTGGTTCCCGCTTGCAACTGGCGAATTAGCAAAAGAAGGTGGCCCACTGGATAAGTTAGCCAAAGAACATGATGCACATCCAGCACAACTTGCGCTCGCATGGTTATTGAAGCGTTCTGAAGTTATTCTGCCAATTCCAGGAACATCTTCTGTCAGTCACTTAGAAGATAATCTTGCAGCTGCTGAAATCGAACTTACTGACGAAGAATTCAAAACATTGTCAGACGCAGTAGCAAAAAGTAACGAATAGAAGCAGGAGACGATTCGCTTCCTATGCAGCATCATAAAAACAAACTGATCTTGATATAGAGCATTCTGAACAAGGATAACTTAACAAGGATTACAGTAAACCTTATCACTATAGATAGGAATGGATTGCTTTAATCCTAATTAAAGCATTAAACCCTAGTTTTCATCATTAGACGAAAACTAGGGTTTTTGTTTTACCTATAAAATGAAGCAGAGAACCGTCTGGGACCTGCTTCCTCCATATTTAATCTTTTGCTGTTGCTCCAGATCCTGCGTCTACGCTGTGGTCTTGTGCTGAGGCGCCTGATCCTGCATCTATTTCACCTTCAAGTTTTAGTCCTGTTTGTTTTAAGTACCAATCGATAATCGGTTTAAAGTCAAGAATGTATTCATTAATACCTTTATAATTACCCTCTTCATCGCGCATCGCTTGGTAATTGTGTACAACAAATTTATCTGGACCATGTGTCGGAACATTTACACGAACAGCATCTTGCTTACCAGAACGTAATTGTTGAATAACCCATTCTACACTACCTAGCGAGCGCTCAGGGTGGCAAAGCACAAGCGGATTTCCAACCTGTCCTGGAACACGATCTGCCAGCATATCTGCGGCTTCCTTCGTATAGTTATAGTATAAGAATTGATTATTTTCATCTGCAAAAGTTAGTTCCATTGGCATTGATGCAAGGAAAGTATTGATTTGATCTACTGTTAAAATACCTCGATTTAGTTTTACATACGTATTACCTTCAACGGCCTTGACTTTCTTTGCAGCCTGTTCAACCCAGTCTTCTGCTGCCATATCAATATCTTCAATTGTAGTATCTATTGCATGTGTTGCGTGTAGATCCTCTTTTGGCAACGGCTCTTCTTTAGGCGCTTCTAATCGATTGACTAAGCTAACAAATTTTGTGAATTTATCTAAAACACTTCCTAAGAATTTGATTGTATTAGCATCTTTTAGTTGATCGTTCGCATCAAAAGCTTCTTTTACTTTACCTAGCAAAAATTCATTACCTGGCATCACAATTGCATTTACTCCAGGGGCATCTAGGATTTGACGCAAGTGTAGTTGCGCGCGAGATGAACCTTGATCAAAATAGGAAGCTCCTACAATCATTACAGGTTTAGCATCAAACGGATGAATATTAAATGATAACCATTCCAGAACACTTTTTAAACTAGCAGGAATTGTATGATTATGCTCTGGTGTTGCAATAATGACACCATCAGCATCTAAAATTGCTTGGTTTAGTTTTTGGATAGGTTCACTCTGCGTCTGGTCATTACTTTGATTAAATAGGGGTATATCTTTAATTTCAACTATTTCCAATTCGAATAGATCTTTATATTTTGTTTTGATAAAGTGAAGTAGTTTTCGATTGTACGATTTTTCTGCATTTGATCCGACAATTCCAACAAATTTCATATTAATCACACTCCTATTTTATTGATTTTCCCAAGAAAAGTTTGCAGCAGCTTTTTTATTACTGCCATGTGCATGTACTAATTGATTGACAATATTTACGAAAATAAGAAAATCATCAAATAGATTCGAAAGCTCTTCGGTTTTTTCAAGATCTTTCAAGTTATTTTCTTCATCAAAGGATTGTAGCGAATGGTTTAAAAGAAATTCTGAGCTTGGCATGATTCGTGCTTTTAATTCTGGTGAATCAAGCATATGACGTAAGTGTGCTTGTGCACGTGAAGAACCTAGTGTGCCGTAAGAAGCGCCCGTAATCATAACTGGTTTATCAACAAACGGATAAATCCCATAAGATAACCAGTTTAATGCGCTCATAAGTGATGCCGGAACTGCATGATCATACTCAGGCGTACTTATAATAACACCATCAGCTTGTTCTATCTTATCTGCCATCTCTTTTACAAGTGGCGGTAATGTTTTATCTTCTGGTTTATTAAAAAGCGGTAAATCTCTAATCTCAACAATTTCAATAGTAGCTTTTTCACTAAAATATTGTTTCATAAATTTTAATAACTGACGGTTGGTAGACTTATCAGAATTTGTCCCTACTAGACCGATGAAATGATTCATTATATTTTTCTTCCTCTCCTGTTAATCAATAATTTTTAATGCCGAATTAAAAGGTGTAATTTTTCCTTTTAGTCCTTTTGATATATATATGTTAGAATCGTTCGTGATAACAATCGATTCAACATTTGTTAAAGTATTCACAATTGTTGCTATCTCTTTAGCAGGATAGCCAAAAAGGCGCGTTGTCCATATCTCACCATCAATCGAAGTAGATGAAACAATCGTTAAACTAGCAATATCTGTTTTGATAGGGTAACCCGTTTTTGGATCAAAAATATGATGAAAACTATTATTTTCGTGTTTTAGCTTCCGTTCGTATACACCAGATGTAACGACAGATTGATTTGATGTATCGACTGCAAGTAAGTATTGATGGCGTTCTTTTTTTGGATCTTGAATACCTATACGATATTCACCTGATTTACGCGTTGATGATAAACCAGTCGAAAGAAAGTTTCCGCCTAAATTAATGTAGGCTGTTTTTACTTTATTGTGTCTTAACTTTCGGATAATTTGATCGGCGATAAAGCCTTTTGCTAAAGCCCCTAAATCAATTTCCATACCCTTTTGTGGTAAAAAAACGGTCCTGGTTTCATCATGTAATTGTATTTGATTTGGATCTGTTAATTTCAGAACCGTGTTTATTTTATAATCTATAGGCTTCTTTGCATCATTAAAGCCGATATGCCATATCTTAATTAATGGTCCGAGTGCAATATTTAAAAAGCTACTTTTAGCAGTACTGTGCAATTGTCCTAATTTAATTAGATGATACAATTCTGGGTGAACAGAAACGGGCGTAATACCTGCTTGCTGATTGACTGCCATTAATTCAGATTGTAACTCATTCGCACTAAACCGTTTATCATAAACCTTTAAATCCTCTATTACCTGGTTTATAAGTTGCTTACTCTCATTGCTATCAATCATAAGATCAATAATTGTTCCCATCATATGAACCGATTCTTCTGAACGAGGCATATACATCCTCCTCTCTTCAATAATTTACATGTTTTGAAGAATAGATTGCTCAAGATCGACAAGTTCAGCAAGTGCAATTTCATTTCGGTTCACTTTTGAGTAAGCACGAGCATCATAAATTAACTCCAAGATCTTCTCTTTCGTTTCATTTTTTAAAATAGCGTTTTTAGCAAGTTGAATCGCAGCACGTGCTAAATAGTAAGTAACATGGTTATCGGAACAAATGGTAACAGCGTAGTTTAAGAGTGCATCACTTATTTCAAGTTCCTCAATCGTCGAGTAAAACACTCCGCATTGAAATACAATATTTAGTACCCGCCATGTCCCCTCCATATTTTGAGCTGGATAGTTATAAATCTTTTCAAGTACTTTGTTAAAGTAAAATTCAGCTTTAGACAAGTCATTTTCCCGAGCGTACACCATACCAATTCCAGTATAAGCTAGTAAACGAAAGATTAAAGAGTCCTTCGTTTCTTCTTCTAGTAGAACTTGATCAAAAGTAAAAAGTATATCCATAATCGGCTGTTGCCGGAAAATCATAATAAAGCCATTTAAATAGTAATAACGAAATGATAGATGTTCGTCTTCAATTTTTTCAATATCGATACTATTGATTAGCTGATGCGCTTCTTCATATTTACTTGTGATTAGATAGAATTCAGCTTTATTCATTTTTTCAACTACTTCAGAATAGCGCACACCTACTTTTGGAAATAATTCGCTAAGAGGCAAATTTATTCTATTGCAGAGCTTAATCAATATTTTTAAATTTGGTAATTGACCATTATTTTCAAACCGGCTAAGTGTAGCTTGCGTACAAATGCCATCTGCAAGTTCATTTTGCGTTAACCCGCGCGCTTTACGAGTATCAATAAACCACTGAATATTCAATTGCCGTGCTCCTTTCTGAGTAGTTAAATCAAGTTAGAGTAAGTAATATAAACAGGGATAATTTACTCTTGTGCTTTTATTCACATACGTGACATTGACTAAATTATACATCTACATAAAAAAAGCGTCAACAGAATATATAAAATAATATATTTAACCCGTTTTATATGTCAACTTCTTGAACATAATTAACTAATTAGCCCCATTCTAATCTTTTGATGAACAAAAAATCCTCCTTATGAGAAGTTAATCTAATATCTATCCGGAATATAGTGTTATAAATGAGAATATATAAAATTATATAAAAAACGCTGACCAAGTATATGGTCAACGTTTGAATTAGTTTGTGGATTGTAGTGCTTCCTCACGAAATTCAATATGCCTTTTTTTCATTTCCAGCACTTTTTCTTTTGGAAGTGTTTGAAGCGAACCGATATAAATAGTAACACCTATTGCAATAATAAATACCATGATTTTTAATATTCCATGATCAATTAAGTAGATTGAAAAAAGAATAGAAGGCCAAAGAATGGCAATCGCACCAACCTTTGTTTTAAAAGACACAGCTTTATACGTTACATAACTATAAATATATGCACCAAATATACGATGGTGCATTAACCATCGATATAACTTATCAGAACTTCGCAAATAAAAAAAAAGCGGTAAGTAAAAGCAATGGCGTTGTTGGCAAGATCGGTAAAAATATCCCAATAGTTCCTAACGCAAGCGTAATTGATCCCACGATTATATAGACTATTTTTTTGAAATCTTTAATTTTCATTAATTATCACCTATCGTGTCTTATTATGTCACGATGAGATTATCCCTGTTTGTTCTTCACTTATAGCACGTGATGAAATGTAAGTCAAGTGGAAGCAGGGGATGGTTCGGGACCGATGATAAAGTCCAACTTTTTCAAAATCAAATTGTCGTTGATGGGACATTTATGTACCTCCAAAATAGACCGCTTTTCAAAAATAACTACTTTTTCACTGGTCCTGAACCACCCCCGCTTCCCAATTCTTAATAAATTCATGGTAGAATAACAAGTATATGAATACATAGGTGGAAAGGAAGTACTAATATGAAAAAGGCCAGTTACCTTGTTATTTTAGCGCTAATCGTACTACTAGTTGGTTGTAATCAAAATGAAGACTCAATGAAAAGCGCTGGAGATTTGGAGAGCACAGCGCGGATAGATACAGAAAAACAACAATTAGAAATAGGACCAGTTTCTATTACTACTGGTTTACCTCTAGAAGAGGAAAATACCGAAAATCCTAAATTCTCTGTTATGATTGAAAACTCTCCTGACGCTCGACCTCATTCGGGTTTAGTTCAGGCAGATGTCGTTTATGAGATGGAAGTCGAAGGAAATGTGACGCGTTTTCTTGCTCTTTATAACGATGATATTCCTGAAAAAGTTGGTCCAGCTCGTAGCTCTAGACATTATTATTTACCAGTTGCAGAATCATGGAGTATGCCTTATATCCACTTTGGTGGCTCACCACAAGCATACAATAAGTTAAGTACGCTCAATGTTCCTACAATAGATGGGATGACACAAAGTAATTACTTTATAAGGGATAGCAGTAGATATGCCCCGCACAATGCATATCTTGTTACGAACCAGTTGGATGCTTTTGAAGAGGAACCTATAAATGAAAAGTTTGCATTTGATGAAGATGCCAGCTACGAAGAAGCCTTGAACTCTACTTCTTTAGAAATCACTTATAACAATTTTACCCACGTAGAATATCAGTATGATGAAGAGGCAAATCAATACAAGCGTTTTTTAGAAGGACAGCCTCATGCGGACAGAGAAACTGGAACGCAGATTAGCGCAAACAACATTATCGTTGCTTACGCTAATCAACAATTAATTCCTGGCGATAATAGTGGAAGAATTGATATAACGTTAACAGGTACGGGGGAAGCAGTGTACTTTTTAGACGGGCAAGCTGTCAAAGGAACATGGAAAACGGAAGACGGAAATCTTGGCTTTTATCTAGATGATACACTTATTGCGCTTAATCCTGGTAAGACGTGGGTACAAGTCGTAGATGCATCAAAAAAAGAGAATGTCTCCTACTAAATAAAATGGTTTTTTCTTATAATTGCTCGGTAAAAATGAAACAAACATCAAAAAAGGCTCTTGATAAATTATCGAGAGTTTTTTAGATTACTGCTATTCTTCTTTAATGATAGCAATATGTATAGTTAGAAAAAATACTAGCCTTTTGTTTAAGAGTTTTCAAAGAATTGTTCAGCTTTTTCTAGATAAGGTTCCTGTGCTTCTGTTAAATCAAACTCCTCAACAATCGCATCAACAGGACACACTGCAACACAGGCTCCGCAATCAATACAAATATCTGGGTTAATGTAGAACTGGCTTTTGCCTTCTTCTATACAATCGACAGGACAAACCGTTACACATTCTCCTGCTTTTTCCGTTTCACACGGGCTTACAATTACAAACGCCATATTATACCTCCTTGATAAAAAATTTCATCCATATTGTAGATGACGAGAAAAATGACTCCTGGAGTTTCTATATGAATCCCATTAGCTTTTCTGCTTCGCTCTTATCGAGTTCCATTTGTTTTACTAAGTCATCTAAATTAGAAAAATTAATTTCTCCTCTAAGATATCGTAAGAAAGAAACAGATACAGATTTTCCATATAAGTCGCCAGAATAATTGAGTAAATATGCCTCGACTAAATAGCCTTCACCATTTACACTAGGGCGGTAACCAGCACTGATAAGCGCATGGTAATAATCAGTAATTATTGATTCATTATAAATGCCAACTACCCCAAGGTAAACACCTGGTTTAGGTTCGACATATGCTTCAGTTTCCCCGATATTAATAGTCGGGAATCCCAGCTTTCGCCCCATTTTTTCTCCATGGATAACTGTCCCTTTTATTGCAAAAGGACGACCTAACAGAGAATGCACTGGTTCCATAAGCCCTTCCTTAATCGCTGCACGGATAGTACTACTACTGATTTTCTGTGCATTTTCTTTAATTAAAGGTAAAACTGTTACATCTATATTAAGCTGCGCACATAATTGAACCAGTTCTCCTGTACTTGAAGCACCACCAGAACCAAATCGGAATCCTTCTCCAATTATAATCCGCTTTATATTTAACTGTGAAAGATGCTCAACAACAAACGTGTTTGCTGTCGTCTTTGCGTATTCTTTTGTAAATTTAATTCGATAATACCGACCGACACCATATTGCTTTAGTAAAGCGAGTTTGTCATTATCGGGGGTTATTCGCTTTTCAAAATCCGCGTTTTGTTTGAGGATCCAAAGCGGATGGTCAGAAAAACCCATTACGGCTAATGTCTCACTACTTTCATCGATAAAACCTTTTGCTGTTTGAAGGATTTGCTGGTGTCCCTTGTGAATACCATCAAATTTACCTATTACTAGTACTAGTGGGTCTTTATTCAGGGGTGGTTTACCTGTTACATCGATAATTTCCATTCTCTATCCCTCTTCTAAAATTTCAGTTGATACAATAAGGTACCATAAAGGTACCTTATTGTTATGTCTTATTTGTTTGTAGCTTGTGCGAATTTATCCGCCACTACATCCCAGTTAATGATATTAAAGAAGTTTTTTATATAATCTGGTCTTCTGTTTTGGTAATTTAAGTAATATGCGTGTTCCCATACATCAAGTCCGAGAATTGCTGTTTTACCATCCGTAATCGGGTTATCTTGATTTGGCGTGCTAGTAATTTCTAATTCCCCATTACCATTTACTACAAGCCATGCCCATCCTGATCCGAAACGAGTCGTTGCTGCATCAGAAAATTTTTCTTCAAACGCGCTAATGCTTCCGAATGCTTGATTAATAGCATCTGCTAATTTACCAGTTGGTGCAGCTTGTTCTTTTCCAGGAGCAATCACTTCCCAGAAAAGTGTGTGGTTAAAGTGTCCCCCACCATTGTTTCTAACAGCAGTTCTTACTTCTGATGGAACAGCTTCTAAGTCGCTAAGTAATTCTTCGATTGATTTACCCTCTAACTCTGCTTTGCCTTCAACAGCAGCATTTAGCTTCGTTACATATGTTTGGTGGTGCTTGCCGTGGTGAATCTCCATTGTTTGTTTGTCGATATAAGGTTCCAATGCATCGAAACCATACGGTAGTGCTGGTAATTCAAATTTAGCCATAATACTATTCCCCCATTACTTTTAGTCTTTTTATACTAAAAGGTATAAAAAGTATAATAATAGATTATTCGATATAAAATTAAAAATCAATCCATTTGCTCAACAAAAATTTCCACTTTTTATATTTGTTGCTACTAGCTGATAATCTGTTTCTCTTTTAAGTTTTTATACTTTCTTATATAATAAGCACACAGCAATAAACTAGTGAACTATTCGAATCAGATTGGACAAATATAGATTGATTCTCAATAACTGAGGTGTTTAGATTGGAAAAAACTAAAACTACCACGAAAGATAAAATCCTTGATTTATTAAAAAAGAAAGTAAAATTAACTGTCGGCGAGTTAACACAACATTTAAATATCACAGACATGGCAGTAAGAAAACACCTTTCTGTTATGGAAAAAGATGGCCTAATCTTTTCAGAAGAAGCTAAAAAACCCATTGGAAGACCGATGCTACTTTATTATTTATCAGAGAAAGGCGAACTCCTTTTCCCGAAAAACTACGAGGGATTAAGTGTTGAATTTTTGAATGATATTAGTGACCTATACGGAAATGAATCTATTGAACAATTATTTAAGAAAAGAGAACAACGTCTTACCAAAGAATACGCTACTAGAATCGGAAATAAATCAGCAAGTGAGAGACTAAATGAGATCGTTCAAATCCAAAATGAAAAAGGATATATGGCAGATTCCTCTCAATTAGATGAAAATACGTATGAAATAATAGAATATAATTGTCCAATCATGGCCGTAGCAAAAGAATTCAAAACAGCTTGCCAATGTGAGACAACTATGTTCAAAAATGTACTCAAAACAGAAAACGTTAAAAGAACAAGCTGCAAAACAGAAGGAAATAACCACTGTAAGTTTACTGTTAAATTTTAAAGAAGCAGAGGACGGTTCTCTGCTTCCAAAAACCCCCTCAACATAACAAAATACTAATCTGCTAGCTGAGGGGGTAATTTTACAAATATAATTAGTCTCGTACTTTTCTTCTATTAGCTACTAAGGAAATAGTTCCACCAGCTAATAATAGCGCACCTAACATCAACCACTTAAACTGATTGGTTGCAGTATCGGGTAATTCAGAATCAGAAGTCACTTGATCAGCAATTTCAAAGACACCATATGCACTAAAGTGTGTCAATTCTGCAACTACTTCACCAGTCTCCTTGTTGTATGAAATTGGTGTGATAAACTCTTTCTTCTCCCCATTTTTATCAATGTATACTACTCTCAAATCATCCCAATTCTTAACTTTATCTGGGTCAACTTTAAATGTAACAGTAATCGGG
This sequence comes from Paraliobacillus zengyii, assembly GCF_003268595.1. NCBI lineage: Bacteria > Bacillati > Bacillota > Bacilli > Caryophanales > Bacillaceae > Paraliobacillus > Paraliobacillus zengyii. The sequence goes on from NZ_CP029797.1 coordinate 3,124,832, forward strand.
GTATCACTAAAATCAGTAATTTCCTCTCCACCTATTAAAAGGGAGAAATCGATTAACTCACTCAAAACATCTTTATTTTCATTGGTAATCTTATTGGAAACTTTGCCAAATTCAAAGACCAAATCTCCACCTCTTGAAAGTAATGCTACTGGAATAGTAGCTTTCACGTTACCATCTGTAAGTTCAAGAGAATATCCATCAGCAAACTTCTCTAACTCTGCTTTGCTAATTTTAACGACCTTTGAAGCGTTAGGATACGTGTAAACCTTACTTGTACCTGGATCCTGTATCACAGGTTCTTCAGTCTCTGGCTCTTCTGCTCCAGGTTCCTCTATCTCTGGCTCTTCAGTCCCTGGATTCGGCTGTTCTCCATCCTGGTCACCTGGTTCTTCCGGTTCTTGATAATCTCCTACTTTATAAAAATTAAAATCATCTAATGTTCCCCATGCCCCTGCATCTGCTTGGATCACTGCACCTATCGTGATTGTTCCATCTAATACGAGAATGTCGCCAATTTCTGGATTGTTCCAATTGGTCCAACCACTCACTTCTGTCTCCGCTTCAAGGGTTTCATCCGCTGTTTTCGTATAAATGTACATATTAGAATCTCCAGCGTCTCCACCTTGTAAGAACATCGAGTAATTATAATAACCCGGTTCTAAACCAGTAATGGTCTGTTCTGCTTGAAAGTCCACTCCAGTAGCAGAATAAAAGTGTAAAGAGTAATCTCCTGATTTAGCATCCGCTGCATTGTTTTGAAAGTCCGTATGTGCTGTTCCACTAGGATAGGTAATAGTCCACATGCTACGATCACTATTCTCAAAGCCTGGATTTGCTACAAAATTCATCGCCTTTATTTCAAGATGTGCTACAACAGTATGTCCATCATCTGTAACACCTGTAATATCATATTTGCCAGCACCACTGTTAATTGCTTGGTCTAATGCCTCAGTGTCCCATGTGACGGAACCGTCCTGTTCACTTCCATCGTTATAAACGGCTGTTACAGTTTCCGGTAATGTTATCTCATCACCTAGATTAGCAGTAACTGTTATATCATTAATCTTATCAATCTCCAAACCTGCCACTGCACCAGTATCAATATAGTTAAATACGTTTAATGAAGCTAATGGATGGCCGTTAAAATCAAATAATGCTTGATTGTCGACCGCGCTTCCTCCGTACCATTCACCCGCATCTTCCGGATCATACTCAGCTGCAAAACTAGTTGCCCAACCTGAACCCTGTTGTTCCCAAATCGTTTTATTTTCTTCTAACTCTTCAGCAGAACCAACTGGAAGCCATGCAGGTTCCCAATAAAATACACCAATACCCGCTTCACCAACATCAGCAACTGCTTGAAATACATCTCTGAGTGCATTCGCTTGTCCTTGTACCGTAATCGGGTAGTTCAATACTTGTCCAGAATCCTTTGGTGCTGTATTACCATGTCCGTCTCCATCTTCTTCCGTGTAAACATAGGAAGTTTCCGCTACCATCACTTGTTTACCATACGTATCAGCAACATTTTTAAGCACCGCGGTTAAATTATCAAGCGTCCCATGCCAAAATGGATAATATGAACTTGCAAACACATCATAATCTACATTATTATTATCCAATGTTTCCGCAATCCCACTATATCTTCCAGAAGATTCTGGATTGGTAAAATGTAATGCTATTATAATAGAAGTATCTACATCTCTAATTGCCTTACTTCCTTCATTAAATAATGCACTCATCTTTGTCCAATCAGTTTCCCCAACAAATCCACCATTCGTTTCATTCCCAACTTGAACCATACCAACGTCAACACCTGCATCAAGTAAAGCTTGGACGCTATCATTTGTATAGGTATAAACTGCATCTTTCTTGTCATCAAAACTTAGATCTTCCCACGCCTTTGGTGCTTGTTGTTTCGCAGGATCTGCCCAAAAATCCGAGTAGTGAAAATCTACTAAAAGCTTCATATCATTTGCCGCAGCTCTTTTTCCTATTTCAATCGCCTTCTGTAAATCATTATTACCGCCACCATAGCCATTACCGTCTGCATCGTATGGGTCATTCCATATACGCACACGAACATAGTTAACACCAGAATCTTTTAATGTTCTGAAAATATCCTGTTCGTTGCCCGCTTCATTGTAGTATTTCACACCGCTATTTTCTAATGAAAGAATACTAGAAACGTCGACACCTTTGATAAAATCATCAGCCATTCCATCTACTCTTTCTACAAAAATAGCAGCTTCGACTGGATCAGGAATAGTCACGCCATCATCGTTTGTAGATAGCAGTTGGAAGCTATCTACATAACCCCATGCATTCGGTTCACCATCAACAATTGCTCCAACTTGAAAATCAGTTACATCTTCAGTTATTTCAAAAGTCAGTGTAACTGTTTCCCAATTATTATATCCTGTTGTCGTTACCACATTTTCTATATCTTCTCCTGCAAATAATTTCACGTTACTTGCTTCAGCATCTGAACCACCCATTACATTTACAGAAAGCTCATAACTTCCAGCTGAAAGGCTCGTAATTGTTTGACTTAACCTAGAGGATTGATTTCCTTCTGCTGTATCTTGCACCCAAAAGTTAGTTGCAAACTCCCCCTCATCTTTGGTCATCCACTCATCTTCCACATATTCAAACTGGTTAACATTAACCATCCCTTGAGAAGTTACCTCCCATGATCCGTCATCCCAAAAGTCTGTCTCAAATCCACCATTTGTTAATAGGTTTGTCGATGAAGCTTGCACATTTACAGAATTTGTATTTATTCCAAATGTGCTAAACATTAGCAAAAATGCAAGTAATACGTAAACAAATTTCAACTTTTTCCCTTTTATCCTCATATCTCTTATCTCCTCTTATTCATTTATTTTTTACATTGTTCTTGTGCAAAAACGAGTGTTTAAACTCCACCTTTCATATTTATTAAACGCTTTCATTTATAGGTAGATAATAAAGCAAAGAACCGTCCCTTGCTTCCTCCCCATACAAAAGAGAGGAAGCAGAGAACCGTCCCCTGCTTCATTTTCTTGGTTGTTCTAGTATTCTGACTTCGTATTGTTTTAGTGTGAGTTGTTCTGGGACAATTTCTCCGGTAACTAAATCAGTTAAGTTGGAATCGAATGCTATTTGTTGTGCTTCTTCGGTAAAGTTCATCACAAAGACATAGTCAGATTCCACACCTTGTCTTGCTTGGACTGAAACGCCTTTACCATGTTTACTAGCAACAACTGGCTTAAGTGCTAATTCCTCGATTAATGTTTGATAAAAATCACGATGGAATTGATCATCTAACCTTGCCCCAATATAATAGGACTTCCCTTGTTGATAGGAATGACTTGTAACAGCAGCTGTATTTTCATAAAAATCTTCTTGATAGATTCCTTCTGTAGTAGCTGTTGCTAAATCAAGGACAGTTGCATAATCCTTCACTTCATATTTCTTATCTTGATAGGTAACCATATTTCTATCTTTTGGATACAATGTATCTGTTTCCGTTGGCTTCATTCCAAATATATCTTGTAAATCTTTATGCCATCCACCTAAAAAGGTTAGATCATGTTCATTCACGAGCCCACTGATATAGGTCATAACTAATCGACCACCACCAGCAACAAAGACTTTTAAACGTGCAATCGTAGCTTCACTTACTAAATAAAGCATCGGAACGATTAACAATTTATAATTAGAAAAATCTTGTTCTTTTGTGATCACATCTACTGGAATATCTTGTTCCCAGAACGTACGATAGTGCTCTTGCAATGTTTGCGGGTATTGTTTCGTTGAAAGTCCAAATCCCTGTGCATCATTTAATGCCCAGTTACTTTCCCAATCATACATAATCGCCACATCTGCAGGACGATTTGTTCCGACAACATCAGAAAGCTTCTCTAATGTTTCCCCCACTTTAGCAACCTCTTTAAACACACGATTTTCAGAACTATTATCATGATCAACTACTGATCCATGAAACTTCTCTGATGAACCACGAGATTTGCGCCATTGGAAATACATAATGCTGTCTGAACCATGCGCAAGCATTTGCATCGAGGAAAGTAAGTGCATTCCAGGACGTTTCGCTTTATTTACTTCATGCCAGTTTACTAGGCTTGGCGTTGATTCCATTAAAAGAAATGGCTTTTGCTTTAAGCTACGATACAAGTCATCGATAAAACCAACCTTCATCGCTAAATCAGCAGTTGTTTCCCAGTCATTGTGCCATGCAGGATATGCATCCCAGCTAATAACATCAAGGTGCTTTGCAAATTTACTGTAATCGAGTGACTGAAATGGAATTAAATCAAATGTATCAGCCATGAAGTTCGTTGTAATCGGAATGTCTGGTGTCAGTTCACGCATTGGGACAATTTCATTTTCATAAAAGTCTATCGTTTGGTCGGTTACGAAACGGCGCCAATCCAAATTTAAACCATGGACAGCACTCTCCCCAATTGGTGAAGGCGATTCTATCTGTGACCAATCGGAAAACGTATGGCTCCAGAATGGACCCCACCACGCATCGTTCAATGCTTGAAGATCATCCTTGTATTTTTCCTTCAACCAGCCTCTAAATGCCTGCTGACAATTATCACAATGGCATTCACCACTATATTCATTTGAAATGTGCCACATGATTAATGCAGGATTCTTACCATATCTTTCTGTAAGTAACCGATTCATCTGTTGTGTTTTTTCACGGTAAACAACTGATGAAAAACAGTGATTGTGACGACCACCGTGCAGTTGTTTCACACGACTTTCATTTACACGTAATACTTCAGGATACTTTTGTGACATCCACGCTGGACGCGCTCCACTTGGTGTAGCTAAAATAACGCGACCCTTGATGTTCGCAATATTTTCAATGATTGTGTCCAGCCATTCAAAGTTGTACACACCTTCTTCAGGTTCCAATGTACTCCACGCAAAAATTCCTAATGAAAATGTATTTGTATGTGAAAGTTTCATCAAGTTTATGTCATCGGCTAAAATTTCTGGTCGATCTAACCATTGATCAGGATTGTAGTCGCCGCCATGAAGCATAAAATCTGCTTTCGTTACATAAGTCTTTTGGTGTTTTGGCATGTTACTGTCCCCCATATTTTTATTTATCTATTTATCGATACCTAGGTTGAAGCCCTATTAGGATTAATAATTCCCAGCAATCCTTCATTCTTACCCTTTCGTTCCACCTGATGTTAACCCTGATACAAAGTTCTTTTGTAAAAGAACGAATACGACAGCGATTGGAATACTGATTAGAATGGCACCGGCAGCAAACGTTGTATAACTTGCGCCCATTACATCATTAACTAAATTGTATAAACCAATTGGCAATGTATACGATTCAGGTGACCGCAAGATGGTTGATGCTAAAACGAAATCAGCAAGCGGAATAATAAAGCCATTCATTGCGACAACAGCGATCATTGGTCTAGATAATGGCATGATAATTCGAAAGAAAATCGTTGTATTACTCGCGCCATCAATTCGTGCACTTTCATCTAATGACATTGGAATCGAGTCGATATAACCTTTCATTAGATACGTACACATTGGAATTTGACCACCAATGTAAAGGAAGATCAACAACCAATGACTGTTCATTAAGCCAAGAACTTGTGCTAATACAAATAATGCAATTAAAGCTGAAAACTGTGGGATCATTTGTAATAGCAAAAATAGGGTTAAGCCATTTTTTCTACCAACAAAACGAAATCGTGAAAAAGCATAAGCCATAAAGGAAACACTGATAACTGTTCCAATCATCGTTAACACACTAATTTTGATAGAATTTGTATACCATTGTCCATACTGGAGACTTTCTTTGCCTGCAAATAACTCTTTGTAATGATCCAAAGTCGGATTTTCAGGAATGAGCGAGGTGCTTATTAAACTATTACCTGGATTAAAGCTTGCGCCCACCGTCCAAAGCAACGGATAAATAATCACAACCATCATGAAAATGAGTAAAGAGTAAGAGGCAAAGAGTCGGGTAAATTTCTTTCTCTTCATATTCGTCATCAACTCTTAATCCTCCTTAAATGAATTCGTTCGTCTGAACTGCCACAATGCAATTCCAATGACAAATACAGATAACAAAATAGTTAACGCAGCTGCTAGAGAATATTGACTGGATTGCATGGTTAATTTATAAATCCATGATACTAAAATATCTGTTCCGCCAGCTGTAGACCCTGGAACTGCTGGACCACCGCCGTTGAACAAATAAATAATATTAAAGTTGTTAAAGTTAAATGTATACTGCGTAATGATAATCGGCGCAATCGCGAGTAGTATCATTGGCATCGTAATATGCTTGAATTTAGCAAAAATAGATGCACCATCAATCGTCGCCGCTTCATATAAATCATCTGGAATAGATTGCAAGACTCCTGTGGTTACTAGGAATATATAAGGAAACCCCAACCAACCTTGCATAAGAATAAGCGCTAGTTTTGACCATGCCGCATTGGTTAACCATGGAATCGCATCAATTCCAAAGAATGCTAAGATATCATTATTAATAGCACCAAAACTATCGTTAAAGAGACCTGCGAAAATTAAAATCGTAACAAATCCTGGTACAGCCCATGGTAAAACGAGGACTGTCCGAACGACTCTTTTGAAATGGATATCCTTTTGGTTCACAACAACTGCTAACAAAATACCAAGACCAACTTGTAAGGTAGTAGCAACGAGTGTCCAAATAACCGTCCATCCTAAAACATCAAAAAAAGTAGAACGCCAAATATCAACTGTGAAAATTTTTGCGAATGTATCAAATCCTACCCAATCCACTAAATTAGCTGGCGGGGAATGATATAAGTCGTAATTTGTAAACGCTACTGCAAGACTAAATAAAATCGGAAAAATAACAGCAAATACTAAAATGAAAAACGATGGACCACTAACTACATAGGGATATCCTGACTCTACTAGGTTATGATATTGCTTTCTAAGTGAAGATAGCGGTCTATTTTTATCACGTAATTCACCATTTTTATAAGCGTCACGGAAATTCAAGTAGTATACTAGTAATCCTAAAAGTGTAACAAGGATTGCGATAATACCTTGCGCTAATAAAAATACCGAATTATCTCTCGGTACTTCTGTTCCAAGGGTGAAAATTCCCCAATAACCCATATTCAACATATCACCAAATGCGAATAAAAACGCACCACCAAATCCTAGGAACACAAGACCTTTCACCCATTGCTTATTGTAAAATTGTCCAAAACCAGGAATGATAGATAACAAGCTTGCTTTTGTCCGATGTTGCACTTTTCTCACCTCTTTATATAGGAAACATTTTTTCAAATTAGAAAGGTGCCAAATATCGTATAATCATTTGACACCAGTTTTTAAATGTAGCTAATAATATTAATTATTGTCCAGCGTGGTTTGCTTCAATTTGTCCTTCAATTGTTTCCACCGCTTGGTTTAATGCTTCTTCTGGATCTGCCTTACCAGTAGCAATTGTTTGTAATGCCGCATCAGCAGGTGTCCAAACTTCATTCATTTCAGGAATACTTGGAGTCAATTCTGAGAACTGCGACTGTTGTGCGACAGCTTGAGCTGCTTCACTTTCCGCAACTACAGGATCCTCTGCCAATGCTTTAACAGCTGGCACTTCGCCTGTAATTTCATATCTTGTTTTTGAATTTTCTTCATTTGTTATGAATTCAACAAATTCTTCTGCAAGTTCTGGATTTTTAGCATATGTGCTGACATTGTAACTTTTCACACCAACAAACGCACTCATGTTTTCACCATTTGCTAATTCAGGTAATTTCATAACGCCATAATTAATGCCTGCTTCTTCATATGGACCTAAATTCCATGGACCAGAAATAACCGCAGCAGCTTTACCTTCAGAGAATAAAGAATCTAACACGTTAATACCTTGTTCCCCAACTAAACCTGATGGGAAAAGACCTTCATCATAAAACTTTTGAATTGATTCTGCCCCTTCAATAGCACCTTCGTTGTTTAACCCAATATCAGTTGGGTCAAAGTTACCGTCAGCATCTTTCCCAAATACATATCCGCCATAACCACTTAATACACCATTGGCATAGTAGATTTGATCAAATAGAGCTAATAAACCATAGTTTTCTCCTTCTGTTAACTCAAGAGATAGCTCATACCAACCATCTAAAGTAGTAGGCACTTCGTCTTCTGAAACAAGATCTTTGTTATAGAAAAGCACGTTTGTTTCAACTGCTTTTGGTAAACCATAAACTTTACCATCGTAAATTTGAGAATTCATCGCAACATCTGTGTAGATAGATTGTACGTCTTCGCTTACATCTAATTCTTTAAGTAAACCTTCTGTAACAGCTGTACCAATTTGATCACCAGGCATTGTGAAAACATCTGGGCCTGTACCAGCTGGTCCATCCAAACGTAAGTCTTCCACTTGTTGTGCATAAGCTTTTTCGATTACTTCTATTTCAACATCATGTTCTTCTTCAAACACAGCGATTGCAGCTTCTATACCTGCAGATTTATCAATATCTGCCCAAACAGTTAATTCTTTCGTTTCTTCTGCATTTTCACTCGAATCCGATGAATCTCCAGAGTCCCCATCGCTCTCCTGAGGTCCACAAGCAACTAAAGCAAAAAGTAACGCTGTAAAACTAATAAGTCCTAAGTATTTTTTAAATCTTATCATTAGGATACATCTCCCTTTTAATTAATGAGTTGTAATAAAGCGCTTTCTTAAATAATGAAAACGTTTTATCGATATAAATATAGCACAAGAAACAATATAAGTAAACAAAATTTTTACCTTTTTGTTATTATATTTTTACCTTTATTAAGTAAAATATTTTACTTAGTAATTAAACTATTTTACTAGAAGTAGAGAATAATTCTTTGCTTCCATCTAACTTAGATAACAAAAGAAAGGCTATTACCAACGATTATTCGCATGGTAATAGCCTTTCTTTGTCACCCTCAACTAGTTTAGTTTGTACTTTTTCTAATTATCATTTCTGGACCGAGATATAATGTTTTTACTATTTTACGCTTCTCTACCACTCTTTCTACTAATAACTCCAACGCATTTTTGCACATTTCATGGATATCAATATCGAATGTAGTGAGCGGTGGTGAGATATATTTTGCAACACTAATATTATTAATTCCGATAATAGATACTCTGTTTGGAATCGCAATAGCCGCTTCGTTTAATGCTTGTAAACAGCCAACCGCAATCGGATCAGCAGCCGTAAAAAAAGCAGTCGGTAATTGATCACCCAGTGTTTCCACAGCATTGTTCATTAAGTGATAGCCATTTGCGACAGAGAACCCTCTGTGACAAAAGATAAAATCTTCATTTAACAAACCTTTTTCCGCCATATACTGCCGAAATGTTCGTTCTCTAATATCCATTTCATCTTCATGAGTATTAGGATTGCGAAAAGTCCCACCTATAAATCCAATTTCTTTATGTCCTTTTTCCACTAAAAAGTCAACTGTTCTTCGGGTCACCTGCGCTAAATCCGGTCTTACTGAATCAAAATGATAAGGATCAGGTGTCGCATCGATAAAGACGCCATTTGGTGTTAACTCCCTTAGTTGAACTAACTCTTTATTGGAAAAGGTCCCCACAGCAATAAATCCTTCAATATCATCTGGAATCCGCTCTATTCCTTCATTAATTTTATAAGTTGTAAGTTCAACATTGAATTTCTTGGCCAATTTATCTAATTCTAAACGCATCGCTTTAAAATAGACATCTTCTAGTTCCTCAATGTCTGTTAACCAGTATAAAAATACAATATTCTTAATTAATGGACGCATCACTTTCTTCTTATAATCCAGTTGATCAGCAACCTGATACACTTTCTCACGCATCTCGTCTGAAACAGAAAGTTTTGGATCATTATTCAATACCCGAGAAACCGTTGTAATAGAACAACCTACCGTTTTCGCCACATCTTTAATCGTCGCCATCGCTTCTTCCTCCCACCAAAATTACCTTCACATCAACTCAAAATATATATAGAAAAGCACTACATTTAATAATATTTAGTAAAACATTTTACCTTTAGTTTATCGTATTGAAAATAAATGTCAAGGGCAGGTTTTATTGGGGGGTTAATCAAGAGTTATCTGATAGAAGAAAACGGCTAATCCCAAAACTGTAGCATTAGTTCGGGGTTAAAATATATAAAGCTTCCTATTAAAATCGCGTTGTAACTTTTTTATCTATTTATGAAAATTTTTAATTTAAATCTTTTGATTTTAATTCATAAAATTAAGGGTATATACTTATAAGACACCCTTACCATTTGGGCTCTTGAATTAATATTGAGGAGGTTTTTCACATGAATAAAGTTGCAGTTATAACCGGCGGTGGTAGTGGATTAGGACAAGCAACAGCACTACGTCTAGCTGAAGAAGGTATTAACATTGCAGTAGTAGACGTTAATGAACAAGGTGGAAATGAAACAGTAGAATTGCTGAAGAAATCTGGAGTGGATGCTATTTTCATTAAAGCTGACGTAGCTAAAGTCGACGAAGTCAAAAATTATGTTGAGAAAACTGTTGAGAAGTTTGGTTCCATTGATTATTTCTTTAACAATGCTGGTATTTCAGGCAGTGGTAAATACTACTTAGATACGGATATTAAAGAAATTGAACAAATCGTTGGCATCAATCTGATGGGAGCATTGTATGGTGTTCGCTACGTAGCTGAAGTGATGTTAAAGAATGGCGGAGGTTCAATTGTTAACACTGCATCAAGCGCAGGCGTAATAGGACAAGACTCTGTTGTAACGTATTCAGCAACAAAACACGGTATCATTGGATTAACAAAGAGTATGGTTGCTGAATATGCCAAGGATGGATTGCGTGTCAATGCCATTGCTCCAGGACCTACAGAAACGCCAATGGTGAAGGAATTCTTTGATGCGAATCCTGAAATGAAAGAAAACGCAGAAAATGGTATACCACAAAAACGTTTGGGTACCCCTGAAGAAGTCGCTGAACTAGTGGCATTCTTACTAACTTCTAAAGCACAATATATAAATGGTGATGTGATTAGAATTGATGGTGGATTCACGAATACAAAATAATCTTTAACACTAAATATAGATTTATATATAAATAGGCAAACACTGATTTTAAGCGTTTGCCTATTTATGCTGTATATATTATGAAAAGTCACTATAAATGGTAAGCAAAATTTTTATTCGTATTTTAAATGAAATCAAGATTAATAAGAACCAAAAAAAAAGCAGAGAACCTTTAAACTGGCACCCATAGGAGAAGAAACATCCGTATATTCAGCCATCAATAATCAGAGTTTCGTCGCTCGAGTCGATACAAAAGCTTATCACAAGCGGACTTTGCTAGATATGATATTAACACTGTTTACTAATGTAGCTAGCCAGCATAATCCACTCATGAACTATTCACTCATCGTTAATCTTGTGCCAATGCATCAACAAATCTTTGTGTAATTTGCTGTGGTCTTGTAATTGCACCACCTACAACGACCGCATGAACATTACTATCTAGAACGGACCTTGCGATAGTTGGCGTCGAAACATTTCCCTCTGCCAAAACCTTTGCTTTAGTCACTTTTTTTACAATTTGTTTAATAACGTCATAATCATGATCATCAATTTTCAATCCATTCGTTTTCGCTGTATAGCCGTATAAAGTCGGCGCCACTATATCAAACCCTAACTCATCGGCAAACATTGCTTCTTCAACCGAAGAGACGTCCGCCATCAACAAGAGATCAGGATACTTAGATCTTATCTCTTTATAAAATGTAGCTAAATCGCAACCATCAGGTCGAAGTCGATTTGTCGCATCTGTGGCAATGATCTCGACACCAGTTTCTGCTAAGGCATCGATCTCTTTCATCGTAGGTGTAATAAAGACTGGATGGTCTTTGTACACTTGTTTAATGATGCCAATGACCGGCAACCCTACTTGTTTTTTGATTTCGACTATGTCCGAAACGGAGTTGGCACGAATCCCAACAGCTCCACCTTCTTTTGCAGCTACTGCCATACGCCCCATGATGAAAGAACTGTGTAACGGTTCCCCTTCTAAAGCCTGGCAAGAAACAATTAATCCCTTTTCAATCTTATCTAACACTTGATGCATATCCAAACACGTCCTTACTATAAAATCTTATTACTCAACGATTTACCAAATTGCTGAGCTTTCTCAAAAATTTTCTTCATCAAGTCTATCTTATTTATGTTTTATAAGTGTTATGTGGTAACTCACTTAAACTTATACTCCTATCATATAGTCCAGCTTATCGTTATTCAATGGTGTTATAAATGTTTTCATTATCTTATCTTCAACAATTAAAATACAAAAAAACTACTTGAAAGGAGTGTTACTCCAAATCAAGTAGCTTTTTATGTTCATGCGTGTTCTTAGTCAAAAGACAAGATGTCTCTTTCGCCTTGCGCTGTTTTGCCAAACTTTTTCACACTAACTTTTGTCGAATCGGTAAAGACCACAGGAACTACATAAGATGAAGCCGATTTCTTAATAATTTCTACATTAAACTGTAAAATTTCTTGTCCTACCTTTATCTTATCCCCATCGTTAACAAGGGCAGTGAAGCCTTTCCCATTTAACTGAACCGTATCAATGCCTACATGAATGAGAATTTCATATCCTTTCGCGGATTTAATTCCAATCGCATGTTTTGTTGGAAACACCTTAATGATTTCCCCATTAACAGGTGAAACCACAGAACCAGCGACTGGAATAATTGCAAAGCCGTCCCCCATCATTTTTTCCGAGAAAACAGGATCTTCCACTTCTGTGATGTCAATAATTTCACCCTCAATTGGCATAACAAACTCATCAACCGCGGTTACTTTATTTTTATTCTTAAATAGACCAAACATAAAGATCCTCTCCCATTACATTCATTTTTTATATTATCCTAATGATATGCTCAATTATTATTGAACCAATTTAGTAATCTATATAAATTACAGGGGAGATAATCATCTAAGATACAAATTATCTGTATTTTTGTAGGAAGTTCACTGTTTTTCTTACCTATACTCAAAGTAACATAATAGACACCGATATCAATAAACCTGTTAGATTTCTTAACAGAGGATTAGGAACGGATCTATAGAAGTTATTGTTCTTTGTGATTACAGATTCGACAGCCATAGCTGGTATGTATGACCATAATGTGTTCAGTTTTATCAAGCAAAACGATTTCCCTTAGTTTGTTTAGCAGTTACACAAGCACCCTACCTCCTACTCAAACACCATGAACATTTATTCGACATAAAACTGAAAATGACCAGGCACCTGAAAACACACATAACACCATAACGATATTTCATCACTTCAAAATATCACTATTATTTACTTTGATGTATTTTAAACTATAATATAATCAATAAATATTCTAACGAGGTGTTAAGAATGAAAAAGCCTTATCCATTACCACTTCTATCACACACATTTGATGCTGAATCTGAACTTACTTTTTATAAGAAAGTCGTTGAAGCCTCATCCGTGTTGGAAAAGCTGAAACAAAAAATTCATTATTCTTTAATCAGTGAATCATTTCTGCAATTATTAACACTACATGAGTCTGTTCAATCTACAAGAATTGAAGGAACCAAAGTGACTTTTAGTGAAATGCTAGAAGATGAAATTGATCAAAAAAAGGACTGGGAGAATGTTGAAGTTCGTAATTACCAAAGAGCATTAAAAATTGGTGTTGAAATCATACAGACAGGATATCCATTATCGGAACGATTGATTCGTGATATCCATAGCGAGTTGATGAAAGATAATCGTGGTTCTACAAGTGCTGCAGGTGAATATAGGACCATCCAGAATTTTATCGGACCTACAAAGCAATTAAAAGATGCTTCTTATATTCCGCCTGAACCACAATTAATGGGAGAATATATGGCCAATTTAGAGAGATATATTAATGGGCATCCATACTTAGATGAAGAAATGGACACACTTCACCCTTTAATTAAAGTAGCAATCATCCATGCACAATTTGAATCTATTCACCCTTTTTTAGATGGAAACGGTCGGTTAGGAAGGATTCTAATCGTACTTTATATGTTGCAATCCAATATAATTGACTCCCCGTTCTTTTTCCTAAGTGAAGAACTAGAGAAAGAAAAGTTTAAATATTATACAATGTTAAACGGTGTTCGTGCACTAAACAAATTCGAACCTGATTGGGATAGTTGGATAACCTTCTTCCTTAATGCAACGATTCGAATGGCGGAACGACAATTTAATAAACTTGAACAAGCAGAAAGATTATATAAAGAAGGATTAAGTAAATTGAAACAACCTTCTACTGAAAAAGTTTGGGGAGCCCTTTTTAAATATCCTATTGCAACAGTGCATCAAATAGTAAACGATACTAGTTTAGCTCCTGTGACTATCCGAAAAAGTCTAAACGAACTTGTTCACTTGAAGATGATTTATGGGGACGATAGAAAAAGAAATAGAAGATTCTATCATTACGACCTCATTCGAATTATGAATGATTAAAAAAACTAACCAGTCTTGACATAGAGATCAGCTTATAATGGCAATTACTTCAAGTGCCATTAAGAGCTTTGTATAGAGATATCTCTGCAGGGCTTTTTTTGTTTGTCATTAAACTGGAACCGTCCCCAGCTTCCTATTAAGCAAGTAACAATGAAACTAACCAGTCAGAGGGAACCAGCTCTCTATTGTTAATTTTTATGTATCTTTGAACCTTTAATATACCTTTTTAGTTCTTCATAAAACTGTTCTCTTGTTCCTGCAAGGATTACAAGTACAACATTCCCATTTTCATCTTCTTCAATTGCATAAGCTACTTCATAAGAAGTGCCGTTATGTTTTATATCATAACCATAAACTCCAGCCAGATCACCTTTTTTCGGTTCACCTACATAAAAAGGGTCTAGCTGAATTTCTTTAAAAGCAGATTTAAATTTTTCTTTTAAAGGCTTATCTTTCATTTTTTTTATAAACTTTTTTGTTGCTGAAGAAGTAATTAAATCATAGTGCATCATCGTCTTCTCCAAATAAATCGTCAATCGTTGTTTTTTCTCCTGAATATTTAGTATCAGCTACCAACTTATCAACGGCATTTCCTATTTGAGATTTACGATGTTTAAATTCCACCATCAGATCTTCCCCTTGATAACCTTCCCTTATAAGGTCTCCTAAGATATCCTCAGAAAAATCATCAAAGTTTTCACTTATTGGCTTTAAAATTAAATGATTTCCGTATAGTTCCAAACTAACTTCTTCACCAATATTTAACTGGTCATAAAATTCTTTAGGAATGCTAATCTGCCTTTTACTTGAAACGGCAATTCGTTTAGCCTTTCTGGGACGATTTGGCATGGCAGCTCTCTCCGCTTCTTTTTGTATCATTACCATAAGTTATGTCCTCTCCATCGCATAATATACCGATTTCTTTGTTTGTTTTTTCCTTGTTTCTTTGTTTCTTTGTTTCTTTGTTTCTTTGTTTAATAATAACATATTGCTATCAAAAAGACTACCCTAGCCAATAAGCCTTTCATTGCCCTTTTCCTAAAATATACTTAACTTTGATTAAAAATACCTCATATAAAATCATGCTAATGGGAAGCGCCAAATACTAACTATTCTTCCGAAAAGAACAAATCATTTAATTTATCCATCTCAAGGATACGCTCACAGATCTCTTTATTTAAAGACTTTTTTCAACCGAAAAGTCCTTGCTACGATTTCTCTCACAAGACTTTCCCTCACACATCCACAACGTTCATACGACTTAACACAGATAGTGACAGACACTTGAAAATAAACTCCCCAAAATACCCTTTAATTTCCATTAAACACACTATAGTTTGTACTCATTTCTTATTCATTCTTGGAAAATAAATAAGAGGGCCTACAAATGACACGTGAACAATTCAAAAGAAGTTATGGGCAATACATACAGAATCAACGAAATATCCAGGAGCTGTCACAGGAAGAATTGGCCTATCAAATTGGCATCAGTACGGAGGCTATCGGACGGATTGAAAGAGGAATTACTTCTCCAAGTTTAACAAGTAGTCTGTTGCTAGAAGAGAAACTACATCTTGATCATACGTATATTAAGAATCTATTACATCATTCTAGTGACTCCGAATCATAGTCGCGCTTATTTATGCTATCGAAAAGGGTAGATATCTATGTTAAAAATAAGTACGTTCTATCAAATTAATCGCAATACACTAGCAATCCTTCCTGCTATGACTGTGGACTATCAAGCAATTGTGCGGGAAACGAAGCGTGAGTTGCTTGTCCAACAAACACCACTCACAATCATAAAAACCAATTGCATAGCAGGCGCTGCCTCTTATCAAGGACGACAAAAAGCAGCAAGTAAGCTAATTGGTTCAACCCGTAAAGTACCTATACTTATCTATGAACGTGCACAGATTTATGCATTTCCCACGCAATCACCTAGCAACTTTAGCTGTAGTTGGGTGTTTGCCAAGCATATACATAAAATAATCGAACACCCACAAGCAAGAAGTAAACAAACCCAATCAACGATCATCTTTCGTAATGGCACGACAATTGACTTCGAAGAATCTGCTTATCAACTACAAAACCAACTAACTCGCACATTAAAACTACACTATGCGATTAAAGATGCGAACTTACAACCTGTCTAAACTGTAATAAAATAGACATAAAATCAGAAGGACTTAAACAAGAGAATAATGTAGAATGGAAGTAATCTATTAAAAGGAGATCGACTAATGACCAACCAAAATCTTAGCTTCCTAGTAGACGAAAACATCGCAGCACATTCTTATTATGAAGGTATGTTAATTCATCCAACAAACCCAATACACGGCATGGCTGTCATGCGTAGTAATGCCAGTGACCTCATCTTAGACATTTATAAAATAACCTTGCGTGACGAAACAACCTATCATATCGAACGGCATTTACTTCATAAAGCATTCAAATCAGAAGATGATGTCCAAGCATTTCTTCATACCTTTTCTACCTTAAGAGAAAGTGAATTCAACGCGTTTATTGAAGTAAATTATTGAAGAAGCAGCGAAAAGTTCTCTGCTTCTTCAATAATTCTACTATTTCATTATATTTTAGCAGCTACACTCTCCCTCTATCGTCAGGGTCCTGGATTTTTACTGTTATCACCATATTTCTTCTACCCATCCTGGATTGTCTATAAATGGATTGCGATTATGTTGATAATCAAGATAAATTATTTCATTCCTTTCTCTTTCAAAGTCATCTACTGGGTCTTGTTCATTCCATTCTTTTAAAGTTGAAAGTTTACCGTGTAAAGGCGAAGAACCGTTATTTACAGATCCAGAAACCTCTAAGTCTAACTCACCATTATCCCCTTCATAACGTACTGCCATGTAAAAAATCATGCGTGCAACATCGCCTTTAACTTCATCACGAGGTTCCCAAGAATCACTGTCTGCATATGTGTCTGGTGCTTCGCCTTGTGCGGTACCCCCATTATCAAATTCTTTATTCCCTCTTGAGCTATTGACAGTCATATCCGTAGGACGCAAGTCAATTACAAGATAACTCGGTTCAAACCGTAGAAGGTTATATAGTAGGTAAACCAATTTCTTCATCTTCCATCCAAACATCAAATTTCAGTGATGATTATTCTTTGGCAATTGCTGATGACACACCTCATATTACGCCCATCCCGGTCTTAAAAATACAAATCAATTCACGTTAGACAGTAGTTCTGATCCTACTGGAGACTATTATGATAATGCTATTGGCAAGACGGGATCTAACCTGAAATCGGCACTCCATAATATTATTGATGATCATACCGAGCTTTCCTATAATGACGTTTGGGATGCTCTTCGTTCTACAGATGAAGATCCAAACAACTCGAATAATGTTATTATCCCACTGTAAAATTTTTAATTTATCTCTATTTCGATTACAGAACATAAAGAGTGCAGGGAGAATGGATCAAGTTCAAATGCTTCTTTTACTATAATTGCTAGGCCATCAATTGACTTTCTAAGGTCCGTAGGACCACTACAAGCTAAATAGACCCTTTCATAGTATGGATGAATCATTGATACTACAATAAATGTAATACATCAGATACAAGTTGACGATCAACCTGTGGTTTTACTTCCACTGATAGCTTATCTATCTTAATAATGATAGATGAATGCTCATCGATGTTAGCCGAATGGCTAATTTCTAACCAATTGCTAGAAGAAATATTATCTGTTTGTTGATCAAACTTACGTTTCCAGTAATACATTTGATGAATATTAATATTTTTTTTGCGGTACCAAGCAGCCATACTAAGGCCACTATCGCTCCATTGGTCCATACTTGCCTCCCATTCTAACTGTTTATCTGACATGAAAAGCCTCCTTCGAGATTTAATCTATGAAGATTATCTCATCTGGAGGCTGTGATGAATACGCGTGAAGTATTTGACGCTTATATTTCATCTAACACAGCCCTCTAAACTTTCAATTCAATTAATTCAAAAAATTTCAACCAAAAAAGCCTTGCTGCGATTTTCCTCACAAGACTTCTCAACTTATAGTGGTCATACTAATCAAAATCTAGTTGAAACAGGATTATTCGAGAAGTGACAGGCACCCGAAACTATTCTTAGGGTATAGGGTATATCATAAGAAAAACCGTTTTGAAACCAATTATGTAGTGAAGAGACCTAATTAAATGAGACAAAGGAAAAAGCACCCCGTGAGTCGTATATATATTAAACGACTATTATTGGAGGTACTTTTCTCATGGGGGAAAAGAAAAGATTCTATACGGAAGAAGTTAAACGAGAAGTAATTGAAATGAAGTTATCCAAGAAGTCCACGAATAAACAGCTTATGGACAAGTTTGGGATACGTAATGAGTCTCAAATTAAGACGTGGATGAGATGGTACAGACAAGGAGAAGAACATCGACTGTCACAACCCATTGGTAAACAATATTCCTTTGGGAAAGGTCCTGAGGAACTGAGCGAGATAGAACAATTAAAACGGAAAGTGAAACATCTAGAAATTAAAAATGACATCTTAAAAAAGTACCAGGAAATCGAAAGGAGTTGGCACCAAAAGTAGTAATAGAGCTAGTAGAGTCGCTAAAAGGCGTTTATACGATAGCGATGATATGCGATTGTATCGGCGTTCCTAGGTCCACTTACTATCGTTGGATTCAAAAGTCATGGAAGCCGACAGAACTAGAAAAACAAATAATCGATATTTATAACTCCCTAAAATACAGAGTAGGGCACAGAATGGTTAAAAAGTTATTAAAAGAAGATCATCAGATTTCGCTTAATAGATTAACTGTGCAAAAGATCATGCAAAAATATAAGATCCAATGTCGCGTCAAACCTAAACGGAAAACAAAAATTGCCGGTGAAAGTAAATGTATCGTTCCAAATTTACTGGAACAGAATTTTAAAGTAGATAAACCAAATCGAAAGTGGGTTACAGATATAACCTACTTGAATTTTGGAGAATCAACGATGTATTTATCAACCATTATGGATCTGTACAACAATGAAATTATTGCTTATCGAATTGGTCATAACCAAAAGGTAGATCTCGTACTAGAAACATTGAAATCAGCTTGTAATGGGCGTGAAACGAAAGGACTGATTCTTCACAGTGACCAGGGAGCGCAATATACATCGTATGCTTTTCAAAATTCAGCCCAAGAAAAAGGCATTATCACAAGCGTGTCCCGTAAAGGCAATTGCTTTGATAATGCCGTCATTGAATCCTTCCACTCCACCATAAAGTCGGAAGAATTTACACACACCAAAAGGCGCGTCTTACAAACTCTATTGTACTAGAAAAAGTGGAATCTTACATGTATTATTATAACTATATACGACCATTTTCAAAATTAAACTGCCTTTCCCCTGTTCAATTCAGGGCAAAGGCAGCATAGGTGTTTTTTCTTGTCTCATATCACTAGGTCAGTTCATAGAATAACAATTTTTTTATGCAAAGAGACAGTTACTGTAATTAACATAAATATAACTTGAAATATATTTGAAATTAATATAGCATAGCAAAAACCAAGCAAACCATAGTGAATCATGCCGTAATAACCTAATATTAAATATACAATAAAATAGACACCTTGAATTATAGGTGGCCATTTTGCTTCACAATATCTTAATAATGTTGGTTGAATTGTGTTTCCTAAAATAAAAACAATAGCGGCTAGATTAGCAATATTAAAATAAGGTATTGCGTCATTAATAATTGTTGGATAAAGTAACTTCGTAATAGGAATTCCTAATGTAATTATTCCTATATAAATAACAAAGGAACATAACACAAAAAGACTTGTACGTTTGTAGAACTCTCTTATTTTTAGTTCGTCTTCCTTGGCGTAATATGTGAGCAAAACACCCGCAATAGGAATAAATATAATTCCTGCTGTCTTACCAAGGTATGACGCAACAGTATATGCAGAAACTTCTTCAGCTCCCAGAAAAGGATATATATAAAATCGATCCATATACATCATCATTGTAGATAAAACAGATGCTGACATAATGAAAAAGAATTTGTTAAAACTTTTTTTGAATAATGACGTTATTTGAAATTTATCACGCACAATTTTCGATGTATTTAGAATGTATATACATGAAAATAATTCTCCGAAAATAAATAAAAACACCCATAATCCTGTGAAATAAGTAATAATAATACCAAATAAATATCCAAACAATCCAAATAAATTTGACATTAGTACTTTATTATAATTTATATTTATTCTAAAACTAGCTGAGTAATAAGCACGAATTAAAATTAGCAAGGTTATTACAATAGAGCCTATTACTGTTACATCAATTTTCTTTAGAACTATAGTAGTTATTACGGCTACAGTAATAGCACCTACTATCGAGATACCTAAGAATATTGGATTATAATCACCATGAAAACCTTTTTTCTCATATTCCGCCTGTAATAATATTCTAGTATTATTTAATGAATTACCTAAGGATACACCTATAGCATTAATAATTCCCATAATCATAAGAATTAATCCATAATCAGATACTGAAAATTGCCGACCAAGAAATGGATATGCAAGTAATTGAACTGCTGCAGTTAAAATTAGTGAAGCAACAATATTTAAAAATGAATCCTTATAGATACCTTTTTTAAAAAATGAAAGCATGCTTTAACCCCGTTCTTTTATGTCAACTTTAAATATAGAATCTTTATTTAAGTAAGCCCCTTAAGTTCGTCATTTTTCAAACTGGAATTAAACAATATTAATAATAGAAGCATTAACCCTATTCCTCCTGTAAGAAAAGCAGTTAAAAGAGAGTTGTCATTCAGTACAAACACCATATAACTAAATGCAGCTACTACTATATACTGAGGAATTCGCCTGGTTAATGAGTCAATCATATAAAAAATGATAGCTAGTACTATTGCGAAAAATATCAAATTGATAAATCCACCATTCGCATAGGCATCAGCGAAAATACCAGTGTTAGAATTAGATACAGCTCCATCGTGAAAATGGCTACTAATGACGAATGGTACTGGTTTACTAAATGGACTTTCTACAGAGAAAATTTCCCCTATGATACCATCTGCAAAAAACATTTTATCTCTATATTTAAAGAAATCATAATACTGGTACTGTATTTGAGCAGGCACATAAACCATTCTAAACGGAATGGAATTTCGAAGTGTAGTTGAAATATTAATGATATCTAAGATATAAGAGACTATGATTATACCAGTGAATCCTAATGTAAAATCTCTTTCAAATTTATTTTTCCTGAAAACTATAGCAACCATCACTAACATCCCAACAGAAAATAAATATGCTTTAAAACCAAAACTTAAATAAAGTAGCAGTTGAAGCATTAATATTAGAAACATTTTCCCTTTTTGCCTTTTAAATAGAAAATATGCAAAGAAAAATGGACAAAATACTTTTGCACACCAATTTAATAGGTATCCTGATATACCAGAAAAGTGAATCTCTGAACGTAAATCATAAATAGAATTAAAATTAAATGCCCTAAAATCTATTCCACCTCTTTTTATAATCATATATACTGTTATCAGTATATATATAATAAATAAAATACTTAAAAGTAATTTTGCGAATTTTATTTCTTCAAAAATATTAACAATTTTTATTGATTTAAGAAAAATAGATATTATTAAACAAGCCAAAATTACAACACTAATATATGATAAACTTTGATTATTTAGCCAATAATATGAAAGTAATGGTACAACTAAAAATAAAACAAACATTAAATACAGATATGTTGAGGGTCTTGATTTATCTGTTGGCAATAGAAAGATTATAATTAGAAGAAATAATGTTGAAATAAAAAAACCTAAAACATTAGTTTCTAAAGTCAAACCTGTGTATTTATATAATGGTGATATTCTAAAAATATAAATAAGTTCTATAACTGTTTTATATATTAAGACATACATAAATATCTTTAGTATGTTTAACTTATCTCCTGTATACTTATCTTGTTTCAAATTCACTTCACCTCTATTGCTTAATGTTTCATAGTTATAAAATCCTCATTTATTTAAAACATTAATTAAATTATTAACTAGATCTATGCAAGTAATGTAATTAATACATATCTCGTCAAAAAAGGTAATTCTTTCAGATTAATAGATTCCATACTAGAGCATATTATTGTATGCTTTCTTTCGCAATTTTTGCATATGAGAACCTTGCCATTCCATATAGTTCTGCATTATTTTTCATAGATTCATAAAAATTTGGATTATCTAGGATTTCTTTAACTTTAGTTCTTATTTCATCCACAGAATCTTCATAGAGAAATTGGCAATTCCCACCTACATTAATATGGGTTGTTCCCTCCCAATATTTAAATAGACAAGGGACTCCTATTCCAACAACTTGCTCCCATATGACAGAATGTCTTCCTGGAAAAACAGCTAAATCAGCGGCAGCTAAATATTGGTATGTGTCATACGGTGAAATCCACCCTACGTATTGTATCTTATTTCCATTAATTAATAACTTTAATTCATCTTTAATCTCAGGTTCAACTGATCCAAAAACAATAAGCTTAACTTTTTTATTATCAACTTCAATTTCGCTAACTGCTTTCATTAAAAGTAATATTTGTTTTTTTGCTGAATCAATCTTACCACCTGTTATAATCAAAAAATCATCTGAATTAATTTGATGTTTTTTCCGAATGTCTAATCTATTACTATTAGCTTTCGCCTCTTTAACTCTTTCATCGTCAGCACCTAAGACCAACAATTCTACTTTTTTATCAGGTAATTTATATACCTCTTTTAGAAAATTAACTCTAGCCGGCAGAACCCCATAAAATTTTTTAGTATAAGGCTCTATCAATTTACCACACCACTTCCAAATAACCTTATGAAGGATATACTCTGAGAACCAATTTGTAGCACTATTTGAAAAATCAGCATGATTATCAACATAAACAACAACTTCAGAATGTTTTTTTAAGTATCTAACAATTGTAATAATATCTATAAATTGTATACCATGGATAAAAAGGATATCGGCCCTTTCATTAGAGATTGTCTTATATAGATTTTGGTATTTTTTGAATTTCGAATGAACATTTGTATTGTATTGAGATTTAATTCTAATTGTTTTAATTCCATACTCATTATAATAGATTTCCCTACTATCTATATCCAAGTCTCCAACATCATTCCATATATACTGAGATGTTATTACACTAACATCATATCCTAAAGCTTTATGATATTTAGGAAGTAGATTATCTTGATATGTCCAATTATCAGTTAGTGGCCCGCATAAGCATAAATGTGTGATTTTCATATTTTTTCACCTGCAATTTTCATATAGTTCTACATACTCGCTATATTTATCTTCCTTACTAAATAGCTTATTTACACGATCAATACAACTCATACTATAAAATGATTTATATTTTGTCTTTATAATCTTAATAGCTTCAAGTGTTTTATACATATTACCTTTCTCTACAACTATGCCGCAAGAATCATCTATACACTCAATACTTCCACCTGTTTCAAAGGTGATTACAGGAGTTCCACATGCCAATGCCTCTAAATTAGTTAAACCTAATACTTCTTCTAGAGTAGGATTAACAAATACATCGGCTGAAGAATATATTTCTGCCAATTCTTTAATATCATTAGTTCTTGTAATACCTAAAATATTATTAGGTAAATTCTGTTTTTGATTTTCTGATAATCCAATTAAAACTATTTTTTCATCTTGTTCTAAATTGTAAGAAAGTTCTAAAAAAAAGTTATAACCTTTTTTTTCACTCCAAGTACTTGCGGCACCTAGAAGAATAAATTTATTTTCAAGTCCGTATCTAGATCTAAAGGTGCCTTTTGATGGTTTAAAAACATCTATATCTATTCCATTATTTATCAATTTAACTGGATACTCTTTCAAAAAAGAAGCTTTCACTATATTTTTCAACCAATTTGAAGGGGTAACAATAGTTAAATTTTTCACTCCCGTAAAGGCTTCTTTCTTCTTTTTGTAATTTTTTTTTGAATTATTAATAAATAGACTTGCAGGATATTCTCTCTTTTGAGAACAAATATGATTACCATCTACCTTCCAACATTCACAACCTACATATTCAAAATGAGTACAATGACCAGTAAATGCCCAACAATCATGTAAAGTCCAAACAACAGGCTTATTAATTTCTTTTAGATAATCAAACAAAATTTTAATATTAATATAATATCCGTGAATGTTGTGCAAATGAATTACATCCGGATCTAAGAACTTTATCTTTTCAATAAAATTCTTAGTAGCTCTTCGAGATCCAAAACCATGTTTATCAAGTATTCTTGTCTTAGCTACATGGGAATAGTTATCAAATTTATTTCCTATCCGTATAGCTGATTCACAATTCATTGGATTATTTCTTCCATAAGCAACATAGCTTTCATGACCCTGTTCTTTTAAGATAGAATGTATATCCGTTGTAATCCTTCCTGTACTTCCAACACCACAAACAGAGTTAATTTGTAAAATTCTCACTATATTTCCCCCACACGACCCTATTCACATAATCTGTATATGATAGAAGTATTCTAACTACCTTATCGGATACATTAGACATACTATAATCTTCAACAAGCCTTAATGTACCAGTTTCTTGAGTTTCTAAGATTTTAAGGCCTTGTAATATTCTATCTTTTTTCAGTCCAACCATCATAACTGAAGCCTCTTCCATAGCTTCTGGTCTTTCATGAGTTTGTCTAATATTAAGTGCTCTAAATCCAAGAATGGAAGATTCCTCACTGATCGTTCCACTATCACTAAGCACCGCTTTAGCTTTAATTTGTAGCTTGACATAATCATTAAACCCTAATGGCTTCATAGTTTTCACTAAAGGATTAAACTCTATTCCTTTAGTCTCAATCATCTTTCTAGTTCTAGGATGTGTACTTACAATAACAGGCATATTATATTTTTCAGCAATCGCATTTAAACTAACAACTAAATCTAAGAAGTTTATATCTGAATTCACATTTTCTTCTCTGTGAGCTGATACTACAAAATATTTTTCTTCATGTAGCTCCAATCTCTCTAGTACATCTGATTTCTCTATGTCAGCTTTTCTAGAGTGAAGCACTTCAAACATTGGACTTCCCGTTTTAATAATTCTATCCGCAGGGAGGCCTTCTCTTAACAAATATTCTCTTGCAATATCACTATAAGTTAAATTAACATCAGCTGTATGATCGACGATTTTTCTGTTCGTTTCTTCGGGAACTCGTTGGTCAAAGCATCTGTTTCCAGCTTCCATATGAAAAATTGGAATCTGCCTTCTTTTTGCTGCAATTGCACATAAACAACTATTTGTATCTCCTAGGACTAAGAAAGCATCTGGCTTAACTTCTTCCATAATAGGATCGATCTTGACTAAAATATTACCAATAGTTTCTACTGCTGTTCCTGTAGCTGCGTTTAGAAAAAAGTCAGGTTTTTTCAGGCCAAAATCCCTAAAGAATATTTCATTTAATTCATAATCATAATTTTGTCCAGTATGAACTAGCGTGTGTTCAATTGCATTTGATTCTTCTAATTTATTTAAAACAGCTGACAACCTTATAATCTCTGGTCTAGTACCTACAACTGTCATAACTTTTAACTTTTTCATTAGTTATACCTCCAGGTAGTATGTGTCTGGCTTCTCTGGGTCAAATGGCTCGTTGGCCCACATAATAGTGACCATATCTGTAACACCTTGGTTTTCTATATTATGGGTATAGCCCGTTGGTATATCAACTACCTCCATTTTTTCTGCACTTACAAAATATTCAATGACTTCATCAGAGTTGATTTCTCTAAAGCGAATGACGCCATTCCCACTTACGACAAGAAATTTCTCATTTTTTGTATGGTGCCAATGGTTACCCTTCGTGACACCAGGTTTTGATATGTTAACAGAAACTTGACCTCTTTCTGGAGTCTTAATAAACTCTGTAAAGGAGCCTCTCTGGTCTACATTCATCTTAAGGTCATAACTGAATTTATCTTCTGGTAAATAACTGAGATAAGTACTATACAATTTCATTTCAAATGAATTAGACATATCTGGAATTGATCGTTCTTCTCGACTTTTTTTAAATGAATATATTAAGTCAACAATTTTCCCAAGAGTAAGAGTATGAACTATCGGAATCCTACAAAAATCACCAGACGAAGTTTCTTTATTTTTTAATGCATTGATCAATTCTTCGATCACATCATCAATATATACCAACTTCATCTCAACACTAGGGTCGTTAAGAGTGATAGGTAAGTCATGAGATACGTTATAACAAAACGTAGCTACTGCACTGTTATAATTTGGTCTACACCATTTACCAAAAACATTAGGAAAACGGTAAACTAGAACCTTTGCTCCTGTGACTTTATTATATTCATAAAGTAAATCTTCCCCCGCTTTTTTGCTGATACCATATCCGTTAGCCAATTCGGCTTGGGTTGATGAAGAAATCATAACTGGGCAAGTATTTTTTTGTCTTTTTAGCGTGTCTAACAGAATTGATGTGAATCCAAAGTTGCCATCCATAAAATCTGACTCATTCTTAGGTCGATTGACTCCAGCCAAATGAAACACAAAGTCAGCTTCTTTACAATAATCACCGAGTAAATCAGGATTAGTGTTCTTATTATATTCAAAGATGTCAGTATAATTTTGGTTCCTTAATTCTGCTACAAGGTTCTTACCGATAAAACCCTTGGCACCAGTTACTAGTATCTTCATTATTTATTCCAACCTTTTAATTCATTTTGAACAAAGTCTAGCATTAATAATTTATCTTTTATTGCTTCAATACTTAATCTCTCAGTGTTATGAGAATTATATTCTTCTTCAGTGGATAACTGCTGGTCACCTTCTTCGAAATACTTATCATAGTTAAGATCTCTCTTATCAGCAGGTACTCTATAAAAACCACCTAAATCTTTTGCAACAACATGCTCTTCTCTAGTTAAAAGAGTTTCATATAACTTTTCACCATGGCGCGTACCAATTGTTTTTATTTCATTATCAGAATCGAATAACTCATTAACAGCTTTTGCTAAATCTCCGATAGTTGACGCTGGTGATTTTTGGACCATGATATCTCCAGCTTCAGCGTTCTCAAATGCAAATACTACTAATTCGACGGCCTCATCAAGACTCATCAAGAACCTTGTCATGTTAGGATCAGTAACCGTCAAGGGTTGCCCATTTTTAACTTGTTCAATAAATAGTGGAATAACAGACCCTCTTGAAGCCATAACATTTCCATAGCGTGTACCACAGATTAGAGTTTCAGCGGGATCAACTGTCTTACCCTTAGCCACAAAAACCTTTTCCATCATGGCTTTAGAAATCCCCATTGCATTAATAGGGTAAGCAGCTTTGTCAGTAGACAAGCAAATTACTTTTTTAACTCCACTCTCCACTGCACCATTTAAAACATTTTCCGTACCGAGAACATTAGTTTTTACTGCTTCTAAAGGAAAAAACTCACATGATGGAACTTGTTTAAGAGCGGCTGCATGAAAAATATAATCAACACCATACATTGCGTTCTTTACACTTGCTAAATCACGTACATCACCTATATAAAATTTAAGTTTATCATTTTTATAGAGTTTACGCATGTCATCTTGTTTTTTCTCATCTCGTGAGAATATACGAATTTCTTTTATATCTGTATCTAAAAATCTTTTCATAACAGCATTACCAAAAGATCCTGTACCACCAGTTATCAGTAGCGTTTTATTCTTAAACATCTATTATCCCTCCAAGACTTTTTAGGGTGTTCTCTAATATCGACATAAATTTCTCTTTACTATAATTCTCAATGTAATAATCATATGAGTTACTAGCCATGTTTTCTTTTTCACTACTATTACAATACTCAATAACTATATTTGCTAGCCCTTTATAATCCTCTGCAGCACAACATAATCCGCTATTTGATTCTTCTATTACACGTCTTGTCTCACCGTTAATTGCTCCTATTATGGGTTTACCAGCTGCCATATAAGATTGGACTTTACCAGGAAGTGTATAAGAAAGGTTTTTGTTATCTTTTAGGGTTATTAACATTGCATCTGCCATACTATAATACTTTGGCATTTCACTCAAAGGAAGTCTTCCATAATACCTAACATTTTTCAGCCCTAAGCTTTTACTGATTATCTTACATTCTTCTAACTTGGATCCATCTCCAATTATATAAAACCCTATATCTGGATAATCACTTAATTCATTAGCCGCTTTAACTATTGTTTCAACACTTTGCATATCACCAATATTTCCTGCAAACACAAATATATATTTATAATCATTAGAATCTGATATTGAATTAAATTCAGTGGTAAATAAATCTTCAGCATATTGAGGAAGATGACGTATAATTTCGGTTTTAATTCCAAGAGTACTACCAAAGTATTTTTTGAACATACTAGAAGTAACTAAAATTAAATCTGGTGAACTATATATCCATCTTGAGACTTTTAAAAAAAACTGATACGATATTGAATTTTCTTTAATTCCACCAGCCGCTAAACTAGCAGGCCATAGATCAAGACTATAAAGTAATATCTTTTTCTTCTTTTTCTTCTTATAAATTATTGCGGGGATACTCATCACAACTGGTGAAAGTTGATTTACGAATACCACATCGAATTTTTCTTTCATAAATAATGCTTTTAAAGATGCTGATATAGCAAAACTAAAGTAATTCAGAAAAAGTTTTATTTTACTACTACCTCTACCAATCTCATAACTTCTTATAATTTTTACGCCCTTAATTACTTCATGCCTTTTCTTACCATTACGATACTCATCAAGCACTCGTCCCTCTGGATAATTAGGAAGACCTGTCAGCACAGTTACTTCATGACCCATTTTTACAAGTGTTTCACATATATCAGTAATACGAAAAGGTTCAGGATAGTAATATTGGCAGACAACTAGTATCTTCATTAGCACATAATCCCCCAAAATTCATTAAACATTTTCAATGACTGTAAATATCAAACCTTATTCTTTTTAGTGCTCACAACTTCCTCATGAGATTTATTCCTACCTTCAATGATACCATCACTCTTAACCACACTTAGAATTGTCCCAAAGAAGCATCTAACATCCATTCTAAGACTTATGTTCTCAACATATTCTCCATCTAATTTAGACTTCACTTCAATAGTAAGTTCATCTCGACCATTAATCTGTGCCCAACCAGTCAAACCTGGTGGAACATCATTAGCATTATATTTATCTCTCTCTTCTATAAGATCAAACTGATTCCAAAGCGCGGGTCTAGGACCTATAGTACTCATTTGACCAACAAGAATGTTCAAAATTTGAGGAAGTTCATCAAGAGAAGTTTTTCTCATGATTTTACCGATATTGGTAATATACTGGGTTGGATTATCCAATAGGTGCGTTGGCATGTCCTTTGGGGTATCTATCCTCATAGTACGAAATTTCAACATATAAAAATGAGTCTTAAAAATGCCAACACGTTTTTGTTTGAAAAATACTGGTCCTCTTGAATCCAGTTTAATAGCTATGATAAGAATTATAAATATTGGTGATAGAAGTAATAAACCTATTAATGAGAGAACAATATCTAATAGTCTTTTTATTTTTAAATACATGATCTATTACACTCCCAGAAGTTTAGTTTAGTAGCTTAGTACTTAATTGGAATTTAAAATCTTTCCAAGCAAATGCCAACCTCCTTAATCACAATGATATGAATAGAGGTAATGTTAAAAAATCATCCCTCAACAGCCTTCAATTCTTTCTCGGCATAAACAATCGCCATCAACGCTTCTTTCACTTCTTCTTTCGTATAACCTTCAAACTGTTCAATTAAATCTAGTAATCTTCCCATCTCTACATCTATTGTTCGACCAACGTATATTTTTTCGTACACTTCTCCAGGAAGGACCTCATTATCATCTAATAATTCTTCGAACATTTTTTCTCCTGGTCGGATACCGGAGAATTCAATTGGAATTTCGTCTTCTGTGTAACCAGATAGTTTAATCAAGTTTTTCGCAAGGTCAACGATTTTAACAGGTTCACCCATGTCTAGTACGAAAATCTCTCCACCCTTAGCTAATGTTCCTGCTTGGATTACAAGACGTGATGCTTCTGGAATCGTCATGAAGTAACGTGTCATATCAGGATGTGTGACTGTAACTGGTCCACCTTTTTCAATTTGTTTTTTGAATAGTGGGATAACACTTCCACGGCTACCTAAAACATTACCAAAACGTACCGCAACGAATTTTGTTTTACTTTGTTTGGCCAAGTTCTGTACGACCATTTCAGCTAAACGTTTTGTCGCACCCATTACATTCGTCGGGTTAACTGATTTATCGGTTGAGACTAATACAAATGTATCTACCCCATACGTATCACATGCTTCTGTAACGTTTTTCGTGCCAATTACATTATTTTTAATTGCCTCATGTGGATTATATTCCATTAATGGGACATGTTTATGCGCTGCTGCATGATAAACCATCGTCGGTTGATATCTTTCAACAATTTCAAATATCCGTTTA
Source organism: Paraliobacillus zengyii (assembly GCF_003268595.1). Lineage (NCBI taxonomy): Bacteria > Bacillati > Bacillota > Bacilli > Caryophanales > Bacillaceae > Paraliobacillus > Paraliobacillus zengyii. The sequence continues at coordinate 3,155,990 of NZ_CP029797.1, forward strand.
CGATCTTGTACATCAGCTATAATTGGTATGATTTCTGTATCTTTATCTTGTAAAGTTTCACGTAACTCCATATCAATTGAATAAATACTAAATTCACCATGACCAACGAGTAATATTTTATCTGGATTAAATGCCATCAATTGACGACAAATCTCGGAACCAATTGAACCACCAGCACCAGTAATCATAACTGTTTGACTTGTAACAAATTCTGAAATAGTACCAAGATCTAGTTGTACTGACGGACGTCCTAAAACGTCTTCCACATCAACATTACGTAATGCACTTACGGAAACACGACCACTTGCTAAGTCTTCAATTCTTGGAAGCATTTGCACTCTAGCATTGGTCTGATTGCACATCGTAACAACTTCATTCAGTTCCCCATTACTTAAGGATGGAATGGCAATTACGATATGATCAATTTTCATTTTTTCTACTATCTGTGGTATGTCATTCGTAAATCCTGACACTGGAATATCATATAATTGCATTTTTTGTTTGTTGCTATCATCATCAACAAAAGCCACTGGATTAAGATCTGTATTCTGTGGTTCATTTTTCAACTGACGAACAATCATCGCACCTGCAGCTCCAGCTCCTACTATTAATGTGCGTTTTTGATTACTGTTTGAAACTATAAAACGATCTCGGAAAACGCGCCAAAAAAAACGTGAACCTCCAATAAAAATTATGTGAAGCATCCACGTAATAACGAAAGCACGGCGATAAATCGTAAAGTCATTTATCAAGAATTGAATAATTGCTGTTGATATAATCGATAAGGTAATTGCTTTTACAATCGATGTTAATTCTCCAACACTAGCATATGCCCATACTTTATGGTAAAGCTTATAAAGTATCGCATAAAGGTGATGAAAGAATAATAATGTAATCGAACTGATGACTATCATATCCATCGACCAAACGGAACTCGATGGATAGACAAGCCATGCAGCAATAAAAATTGCTGTCGTTACAATTATCGAATCGAGTAATATTAGAAATGTCATCCTTTTTCGATAAGACATGGGAAAGATCCCTACTTTCTCTACTGATACTTTTTGTTTATTTTGATGTTGTTTTCATTTCTCCAACAATTTTTTGAAGTAATTGTTTTACATCCGAGCCGATCTCTTTATCTTGTAATGCATATTCAATTGTTGTTTGGATAAAGCCTAGCTTTTCTCCTACATCATGGCGACGTCCTTCGAAATCATACGCATATACTTTTTGAATTTCATTTAACATTTGGATTGCATCAGTTAACTGAATTTCTCCACCAGCTCCAACTTGTTGACGATCAAGGAATCGGAAAATTTCAGGCGTGAAGATATACCGTCCCATAATCGCTAAATTCGATGGTGCTGTACCTTTTGCCGGTTTCTCGACAAAATTATTCACTTGATAACGTCTACCATTTTGTTCTTTAGGATCGACAATACCATAACGATGTGTTTGATCTTCTGGTACTTGTTGTACACCAATTACAGATGATTGTGTGTCTTCATATTCATTGATTAGTTGTTTTAGGCATGGAACATCACTTTGAACGATGTCATCGCCTAAAAGTACAGCAAATGGTTCATCTCCAATGAATTTACGCGCACACCAGACAGCATGTCCTAAACCTTTTGGTTCTTTCTGACGAATATAATGAATATCCGCAAGATTAGAAGAATGACGTACCTTGTGTAATAAATCAAATTTCTCTTTCTCTTCTAAATTACGCTCCAGTTCAGGCGAATTGTCAAAGTGGTCTTCAATTGCACGTTTCCCTTTACCCGAAACGATAATGATATCTTCAATACCTGAAGCAACCGCTTCTTCAACGATATATTGAATCGTTGGTTTATCAACAATTGGTAACATTTCTTTTGGCATTGCTTTCGTCGCTGGCAAGAAACGAGTTCCTAATCCTGCTGCTGGTATAATTGCTTTTCTTACTTTTTTCATTAGTGTTATCTCCCTTACTGCGTTCTATAATTTAGTGTCATTTCGGATCTACTAATTTCTTAAAAGAGACCCATAAACTTTTTCTTTTTTATTCGTTCTGGTTCTTGTCCGATTACGGTTTGATTCTCTACAATATATTGTGCATTTTCCATAAAATAATACAGCATCGCATGACCAAATGTGTCTTTGATTACTGTATTCGCTTCTTGATTACGAAAACCTCTTGTTGTGATGTTATGTGCATCTGATGCAATAAAATGGGTTAAGTTTGCTTCAATTAAATCTAGACTAAAGCTTTTGATCTTTTTCCCAAACTTACCTGCGACACTTGCAGCGGTAACTTGGGTTAATGCACCATTTCGAACCATTTCAAATAACAAATTCGGATGTTCCATAATCGCTTTGTTTCTTTCTGGGTGCACGATAATCGGTTTTAAATCATGCACTTGCATATCAAATAGAAGTTGATTGGTAAAACGCGGTACAGAATTGGAAGGGAGTTCGACAAATAGATAGTCGCTCGTTTGATTTAAGGGTAGTATTTTTCCAAGATCATAGTCTTCAACCATTTCTCCATAAATACGTGTTTCTTGTCCTGGTAAAACAGTTAATGGTACCTCTTCTTCTTCTAATCTAGCATTTACTAGCTCAACAAGAGGTAGAATAGTTGACTTGGTATTGTTATAGCTACCGTTCTTATGATGTGGTGTAGCAATAATCGTATCGATACCTTGTGCTACTGCAGCTTTTGCCATTGCAACACTATCTTCCAAATGTTTCGCCCCATCATCGATATTCGGTAATATATGACAATGAATGTCGATCATAATGCTCCAACCTCTTTCTATTATAGAAATTAATCTTCCAAAACAATATTTACAGTATAACAGTCGAATTATGAAAATGAAATACGTTTTGTAACGTTTTCCTATAAAATGATTGTCGAAATTTGTGACTTTTTAACTATACCTTTTAATTCTGTGACCTAACACGCATGTATATTGAACTACTTTTTTTCCAGTAATTCTTAATGAGCTGTAATCAAAAGCTTATCTTTCGTCAAGTATACAACATATTCGCGTTAATAATAAGCCTTTTCCTATAGTTTGCATTGTGAATTTCTGTTAATGTTTGTGGCTATCTAAAAATGTTGATTAAACAGAAAAACCTTCCACTTAAAGTAGAAGGTTTTTACTCGCTATTGAAATAGAGTCTGCATTTATATTACTATTGGTCATCTTAAATAACTATACCGTTATTTATTCAAGAAATCCAAACGTTTCTTTTTCATCCGGACTGGTTCTTCGGTAATAACTGCCTCACCTTTGGTCAAATACATGGCATTTTCATAAAACAAATAAGTCATCTCATTCCCAAAATGTTTCCGTACTTTTCTTAAAGCTTCTTGATATGAATAACCTGAAGCTTTACTCGCTTCTGAGCCAATAAAATGTGCTAATCTAGCTTTCATAATTTCCAGTGTGAATTTTTGTGTTTTTCGTGAATTTTTACCTATAATACTGTCAGTTGCTAATTGAACAAGTGCTCCTTGTTTTACTAGTTCATATAACAGATCGGGATCTTCTCTGATAAAAGGATTCGTTTCTGGGTGTGCAATGATTGGCTTGTATCCTTTTATTTGCAAATTAAAGATAAGCTGCATCATATAAGCTGGAATGTGATTGCTCGGCAAGTCCATTAACAAATATCCCGGTGTTTCATTTATAGTAAGTAAGTGATCCTTCTCTAAGCTTTCAATCATTTCGCCATATATTCTTATCTCTTGTCCTGGTAGCACGGTTAACGCTAGTTGTTCTTCTTGAAGTCTTTGATTAAGTGTGTCTACTTGTTGGATAATCTGTTGTTTGAAATTATGGTATTGTCCATTCATATGTTTTGGGGTTGCGACTATTGTTTCAATCCCCTGTGCTAAAGCAGTTTTAGCAATAGCTACGCTCTCTTCAATATGTTTCGGTCCATTATCTATTCCAGGTAAGATGTGGCAGTTTATATCGATCATATGAACATCTCCTATCTCGATTTAGGGTTATTTCAATTAGGTTAGCACACTAGCATGTGTCAATGGATTAGAAGCTTTGTCACTTTATATCGATTGGCTTAACTTTTCTGAGAATATACTGTCAGTCTGTGTAATGAAGCTTTATCATCAACTCTATATACTAGTTTTACCAGACTATAGTCAGGAATACATATAACTAAAGTAATAGATTGGAGAATTTCCCACGAAAAATGTAGTGCACAAAAAGATCCTAAACCTATATGGCTTAGAATCTCTTTTCGTGGCATGTACTTTGCTAAGGTATGCTTACGACTTTCTAAATATACCTAACCCTTTTTTCTTGATATGTAATGGCTCGTCAGTCATTACTTCATGACCTTCTATTAAACTGACCGCGTTCTCAATAAAATAAAAAGCCTTTTCATCCCCAAATTGTTTGGTTATTTTCATTATTGCATCCTGAAATATATATTTTTTAGAAGATCGCACTTCTGAACCGATAAAATGAGCAAGATTAGATTCAATCAGTTGCATCGCAAATTTTTGCTCTTTTTTCGAGTTTTTACCGACTATACTAGCGCTTGCTAGTTGTGTTAGTGCACCCTTTTTAACTAAGTTATATAGAAGGTCTGGATCTTCTCGAATGATTGGATTCGTTTCTGGATGTGAAATAATCGGTTTTATACCCTTTATCTGCATATCATAAAACAGTTGAGTTATATAAGATGGAAAATGGTCTTTAGGTAATTCAATTAATATGTATTCTGTCGTTTCATTTAAAGACAATAAATGATCTTTCTCGAAATTAACAAGCATATCACCATAAACACGAATCTCTTGTCCAGGTAGGACTGTTAAAGCTATTTCTTCTTCTTGCAGTCTTTGGTTAAGGATAGCCACTTGTTGGATAATCTCCTGCTTTAAGTTATCGTGGTGCCCGTCCTTATATTTTGGTGTTGCAATAATAGTGTCTATTCCTTGTGCTACAGCGGCTTTAGCAATTGCAATACTTTCTTGCATGTGTTTTGTTCCACCATCAACTCCAGGTAAAATATAACTATGTATATCTATCATATTACCCATCTCCCATTGAATTAAATCTATTACTTTATGCCTAATCGTAACACAAGTCACCATGTCGATGGATAGGAGTGTTTGTCGATTTCTATAAATTTACTTTTATGTAAAGAAAAAACCTGTCACAAGATTGTGACAGGTTACAGGTTAATTACCACCGTAATAGTAATAGTTACTTCCTTTTTTCATTTCTTTGTCATTAAGAATAACACCAAGTAATTTTGCCTTTGCTGGATCTAATAATTCACGTGCCTTTTGCGCAGCTTCATATTCTGTTTGCTTACTACGTACAACAAGCAATGCACCATCACAAATATTCGCTAAGATTTGTGCGTCTGTTACAGCAAGAACAGGTGGTGTATCAAATATTATCAAATCATAATGTTCTGAAGCATCATGAATCAATTTCTCCATTGCTCGTGAACCAAGTAATTCTGATGGATTCGGTGGAATTGGACCACATGTTAGAATATCCAAATCTGGCGTGTCGCTTTTTTCTATTGCTTCATCTAACGTTGTTTCTCCTACTAATACACTACTTAAGCCTCTGCGATTGTCGACACGGAAAGTATAATGTACAGTTGGCTTACGCAAGTCCGCGTCAACCAGTAAGATTTTCTTCTCTTGTTGGGCAAATACAATTGCCAAGTTTGCAACGGTTGACGACTTTCCTTCAGAGGGTCCAGAAGATGTAACAAGCATCGTTTTCATTTCGCCATCAACTGCTGAGAATTGTAAGTTCGTACGAATCGTTCGGTATTGCTCTGAAATAGGTGAACGCGGATTCAACTTTGTAATCAAATGACGTATCACATTATTTTTAGCTAGTTTTCTTTGTTTTGCCACCGAAATTCCCCCTCTCTCGATTACGCGCTGAGCCCTGTGTTGGGTAATGTGTTGATGCTAGATCACTTTCAGTAATATGTGAGATCACACCTAGCACTGGCAAGTCGAGTTTGTGCTCAATATCTTCTTCTGTCTTAATCGTGTTATCCAAGTATTCAAGCAGAAAGGCTAATCCCACACCAACCATTGCACCAAGGACAAGTGCGATTGCGATATTAAGTGGTGGATTCGGACTAACAGGTTGTGGATCTGCAGCAGTTGTCGCTTCTGATAATACACTAACATTATCCACATTCATTAAATCAAAAATATCACTTTCAAAGATTTCTACTGTTTGGTTTGCAATAGCCGTTGCCATCTCTGGATCCGGGTCAGTCGCAGTTACAGTCACAACTTGTGAACTATCTTCATTTGCTACGCTGATCTTTTCACTTAATGTACCAGCTGAAATGGTTAAATCTAATTCTTCCACTACTTGATCTAAGATTCGTGAGCTTTTAATAATAACGTTATACGTACTAATAATTTCAACATTCGAACGAATTTCATTCACATCGACGCTATCGTCTTCGCTTGATTTTTGATTTACAATGAATTGAGAAGTAGATTGATAGGTAGGAGTTAAGAGAAAGTAACTAACAAAACCACTAACAAGTGCAGCTCCTAAGGTAAGCATAATGATCAGTACTAAGCGCTTTTTCAGCACCTCGAATATTTCTTTCAATGATATAGTTTCTTCCATAGATATGATCCCCCTGAAGCTTATTATAATCATGTATTATTTTTATGAAATAAGTAACAAAAGGAATTATATCATATCTATTTGTCAAATTGGGACTATTATTATAAATTCATCTATAAAAAATATTGCCAAATTTATTCTTATGAGGGTCCTTTACATATTATTTTTATTATGTAAGAAACGGTTTAGTTTACTCTCTACCTATTATATAGAAAAGCTTTAGAAGTTGCTCCTGTTTCCAATTTGTTCTATAATTTTGAACAGATGCGTAACACTAGGAGGAATAAATAATGTCAATCGAAAACTCTCGCAAAGCTGATTATCCAATTCACCCGCAGTTTGTTAACAGGTGGTCACCACGTTCTTTCTTAGATAAAGAGGTACCTGAAGAACTACTCTACAGCACATTAGAGGCTGCACGTTGGGCACCGTCAAGCGGTAATAGTCAACCATGGCGCTTTATTATTGCACGGAATGACGCTGATCGTGCGAAATTTCATCGTTTTATCATGGATGGAAATCGAACATGGTGTGAGCAAGCTCCAGTTCTAATTTTATTACTTTCAGACCAAACAGGTGGGGCACATACTTTTGATGCCGGGACAGCTTGGGGCTACTTAGCTTTACAAGCAGCGGAAAATGGCCTTAGTACACATGCAATGGGTGGTTTTGATAAAGAGAAAGCACGTGAAGTATTGGGTATCCCCGCTACTTATGATCTTCATGCTGTCATCGCGCTTGGCTATCAAGGCGAGAAAGAAGCGCTATCTGCTGTCTTGCAAGAAAGAGAAACACCTTCTCCAAGACGCCCGTTAAGTGAAACCGTTTATGAAGGTACTTTTAAAGAATAATAGATCGATAGATGACTGGTTTCGCTTATGCGGAACCTGTTTTTATGTCATTAGTTATAATTTACTAACATGTAATAGTGTATAATAGGTAAAATGATATTTATTTGACGAAACAGTTGGTTTTTTGGCGGATTTTGGTATAATATAAACCAATAATATGTAAACGCATTTTTATATAAAACGTTATTGATAACTACTAGGTTAACGAATCGAGAGCGCAACGAATCCTTAAGCTACATAACCACTAAACATACATATCTGTGAACCAACTACATGAAATATCCGCTATTATCAGCAGATACTAAAAGAAAAGGAGCGCGTACCTATGTTAATTGATCAATTTATCGAAGAAGAACAATTCCATCATTTTTTTCAACCTATCTTTGATGTGAAAGGTTTGAAAAAGATTGGTAATGAAATATTGCTACGTTCAAATGTTTATCAAAATCCTGAACAAGCCTTCCTAGCGGCAAAAAAAGCGAATAGACTCTATGATTTAGATACACGTTCAATTCATAACGCCTTATTTACCTATCAGGAAACAGACTTTTCTAAGACGGGGCAGTTACTATTTATTAATGTTTTTCCATCGACTATTTCTCATCCGAATTTTAATAGATTTCTAGATCAATTAACTACAGAACTAGCACTAACTAGTAGCAAAATGGCACTCGAAGTTTCTGAATCTGAGTTAATTGAACACCCCGACAATTTTCTTCAGCACCTTCAATCACTTAAACAACAAGGATTTGCAATTGCGCTCGATGATGTTGGAAAAGGCTATGCAAACTTCGATATGCTCATTAAAATGGAGCCAGATTATATTAAGCTTGATCGTTTATTCTCAGATCAACTCGACATTTCCAAAAAGAAACAAGACCTCGTCCGCTTCTTTCTTCACTATTGTCATGAAAATAATGTTGATTTGATATTAGAAGGTATCGAAACAAAAGCAGAAATGGAGATGGCACAGCAGTTAGATATACCTTATGCACAAGGTTTCTTCTTAGGTAGGCCTGCTCCTTCTAGTAACTGGATTACAGTGCATTCATAAAACTACCAAAATAAGCCCTAAAATTTACCGCTTCATGCTATACTATACAAAAGTAGACAAACGCGTACAAGTCAACTTAAAGAGGAGAGTGAAATAGTGAAAAAAACATTGATAAGTCTTTCTGCAGGTGCAGTTATCGCTACTGCTTTCACAGCAACAACTGCTGACGCCGCAACATACACCGTTCAAAAAGGTGACTCTTTATGGTCCATTGCACAAAAAAATAAAACAACTGTCACACAGTTATTAGATATTAACAAACTATCAAGTTCGATAATCTTTCCCAACCAAAAGTTAGAAACAACAAAAGCTACAACAAGTACGACAAATACAGCAACAACTGAAAAGAAGACAACATCTACAACAACTTCAAAAGCTACAACTTATAAGGTTAAATCAGGTGACTCTTTGAGTAAAATAGCATCTGCTCATGGTATTTCCTTAAGTAATTTAATGAAATGGAATGACCTTGATTCAACGTTGATCTATCCGAATGATGTATTAACAGTCTCTAATTCTTCATCTGCTTCCACATCAACATCAACAACTACAGATACTAAAACGGCAACAACAGAGACAGCTTCTAAAACAACATCCGCAACAAAGTACACTGTTAAATCTGGTGATTCTTTGTGGAAGATTGGGCAAAAGTATAGCGTCTCAATTACTGAGTTGAAAAAGCAAAACAACTTAAGTTCTGATATTATTCGTGTTGGACAAGTTCTTTCTATCGGAACAACAGCGACAAAGACAGAATCTGCGAGTTCTTCTTCCGCTTCTGAGACTGCATCTAAAACAGTTGATTATGATGTCACAAAGCTTTTAGAACAAGCAAAATCATACTTAGGTACGTCCTATTTATTCGGTGGATCAAATCCTAGTGCTGGCTTTGATTGTAGTGGTTTTATCTATCATACGTATAATAAAGCAGGTAAAGAAATTAGTAGATTATCAAGTGATGGCTATTATAACCGTTCTTATTATGTGAATACACCTCAATTAGGTGACTTAGTCTTTTTTGAGAATACGTACCGTAAAGGAATTTCCCATCTTGGTATCTATGTTGGAGACAACAGCTTCATTCATGCTGGATCAAGTGGTGTTCAGATTTCAAGCCTAGACAATTCTTATTGGTCAAGCCACTTTGAAGGATTTAAACGTTTTTATTAAAGGTTAAGAGGATCTCACGATGTGTGAGGTCTTTTTTTTGTGTTTTTTAAATATATTAAGCGCAACTTTCGCAGAGTTAAATTTGACTTCGTGCTCCTTCCGAAAGCAAGATTACGATACATTTTACGTACGTGATACATAATGTTAACGCGACATACCGCTCTGGAAATATACTTCGCTTTCCGTGGGCACGACTTCAGCTAACTTTGCTAATGCTTGCAATATTTGCTCGCTTTCCGCTTGTTCCATCTTCTAAACCCCTCCTTCATGTGTGAGTCTATCTTAACATATCCTTTTCTATTAGCCGACAATTTTTCAGCGTAAGTTTATTCCATAATTCAGCAAATCCCGACAAATTCTTATGGTGACTTTTACCTATTTACGCTATAATTAAAAATTGGTATGACAATCTTATTATGAAAGGATGACAACGATGAATTACTGCAAAGAATGCGGGCATGCGCTTAAAAATGATGCACAGTTTTGTTCAGCATGCGGAACACAAACACAGCCGCAAGTTAGTAAACAACTACCTGCTCGATCGTCATGGGGAACTAAGATAAGACAAGCGACTAAAAAGCAAAAAGTAATCGCGATTAGTGTACTTGCTTTACTTGTTCTTTTAATCGGGGGCCATCAAGTCGGCGCGAATATGACGGATAAGAACCGCATCATCGAAAAGTTTGAAACAGCGTTACATGAAGAAGATGCAAAAACAATTGCAAGTATGCTACAAACAAGTGATGAACGGTTAGATATCACGGAAGAGAAAGTTTCTGAACTATTAACGTTGATCGCTGAAACACCTTCTGCCCAACAATATTTTATTAACGAACTGGAATCACAGGCAGATGCTTACGAACAAGGTGAAACAATAGAATCAAGTACTATTTTTTCACTTGAAAAAGAAGGAAAGACCGCTCTTATCTATGATAACTATTTTATCGAAGTGATGCCGTTTTATTTTCAAGTTGGTACGAACATGACTGATGCAAAACTTTTTCTTGGAGAAGAGGAAATTGCAACTAGTGATGCAGATCAATTCACAAAAGAGTATGGACCAGTTTTACCTGGCGTATATACGTTACGTTCGAGTTATAGCAATGACTATACTGTTTTGGAGAATGAGTCTACCATTGAGTTACTAGAGCCTTATCATCAAGATCAATACGTTGATCTTTCACTTTACGGGGAATATGTTTCTTTTAACACAGAATACGCTTCAATCGCTGATTCAATTAGCTACTTCGTTAATGATACCGAACTAGACATTTCAGAAGACGAAGATTTTGGTCCCGTTTCAGTAGATGGTTCAGTGGAAGCTCACGCTGTCTTGACTTTCCCATGGGGAGATGTAACAACTGAAAAAACACCAATTGATTATGCTTATATTGATTTAGCTGTGCCTAATCCTTTTAATGAAGAAATGCAGACAGATATCATTAACACCATCCATGCATTTGGACAAGATTATGCGCTAGCTGGTGAAGCAATGGATGCGTCTTTATTCACGACAGCAACAGATGCATTTATAACGGAAGAAGCATATAGCAACTACAGCTATATGGAAGATTGGGACGAGCGTTGGACTGGCACATATAAAAAAGCTGTTGTTGATTTAGATAGTTTCTACTTGTATCAAACAGACGATACATATGAATTAAGTGTAAATGCTGCGTTTTATTACGATGATGCAGCAACCTACTATGTAGACGATGAAGAGATAGATACCGCCGAGGAGATTAATGAATGGGAAATCACATTCGTATATCAAGCCGATGAAGCTAGCTGGTTAGTAGCTGATTATGCTGGCCTTTGGTCATTTAATGATGAAAACACAGTCGAACGTGTTGTTGAAACAAATTAATTATAACTAAGGGGAAATGAAAATGAATTGTCCAAATTGTCAAGCACCACTAGAGTCAGACGCAAAGTTCTGTACAAACTGTGGGGTGAAAATAGATCACATACAAACGGAAAACACTGATACAGAGCCTGTACAATCAACAGGAACAGCACCTAGTCAGACAACCGATTATGTCCAGCAAGGAAAAGATATTAGCAAACAATATTGGCACTTCATTCCTAGTGCATTAGCAAATCCTTTTGCGGCAAGTAAACATGCAGGTCCAACTAATAAAATAAACGGTCTGATTACGCTGATTTTATTTTCTTTACTGATTCCGTTATTTTCTTATATTAGCTTATCATCTTATTTTAGACCGCCATTTGTTGAAATGGTAGTGAAGCCATTCTTTATTTTTATTATCTTTTTCGCGCTATTACTTGCGGTTAAATATGGTGTTGCAAAGTTAATGAAAGCAGACGTTTCCTTTCTAAATGTTATGACTCGTTTTGGTATATTGATGGTTTTACCAACAGTGACAGCTTTAGCTGCTGTTTTATTCACCATTTTAGGTGTTGAAGATTTCAGCATTATTTTACTAATCCTTTCGATGAGTCTTGCTAGTATAGCGAGTTTCGCGACTGTTTTTTCGATTAAAGAGAAAGCACCTGCTACAGGTGGGCTTGATGTTTTTTACGGCGTTGTTCTAACATATGTTGCAATGGCGATCATTTTATTGATTATTGGCGATAGTATTTTGTATGAATTGGAAAACAGTTTTTACGGATTTTAGGATTTAGTTGTCAATAACTAACACGGATTATTTTTGATGGTTCTTGATAAACTACTGTCATAGGAGGTGGGCGCATTGGCTAAAGATGTTCTATGTGAAGTGCACAATTGCAAGTACTGGGCGAAAGGGAATCATTGCAGCGCAGAAGCTATCTATGTAGTAAGCCATCATGGTAAAAGTGCTGCAAACCAAAGAGAAACTGATTGTCAAACATTTGTACAGCAATAAGCACACCTTCTTTATCGGAACGGATTCAGTTAGCCACTGGATCCGTTCTTTCTATTTTATAAGATAAAAAATTTCTACTGTGATATATCGCACAGTTTTCTGTTCTATCTTCGTGCTAAACTATTTCATATGTACTATATATAGATTATTTCAGTATATAAATACAATATATTGTAATCGGAGTGATAAACTATGCACACACATATAGAAACAGAAGACATGCTATTACAGTCGTTAGACGACATTGTTTATGCAAGTAATCAAGATCTTATCCAAGAGAATGCCAATGTCGATGGCCAATCACCGATGGGACAGATGTCGAAATTCGGATCAGAAGCAGCAAAACATTATGCCAAACAAAAAATGTTAAGCACGGATGTCAGCCAAGCAATTGCAGACAATTTCATCCATCCACATGATCTAGATTTCATGCCAACTGGTACGACAACTTGCTGTCAGATTCCACTTGGTAAGATTTTAAAAGATGGTTTTAATACTGGACATGGCTATATGCGTGAACCAAATGATATCGGAAGTGCGATGGCTTTAGCGTCTATTATTTTTCAATCTAATCAAAACATGCAACATGGTGGACAAAGTTACCCTATGTTTGATTTTGATCTTGCACCATATGTATATAAAACGTTTTTAAAGCATAAAAAGCGTTTGACGAACTATGTGACACGTTATACAAGTATAGAAATTGCAACTATTGCATGGCATGAAACTGATCGTGATGTTTACCAAGCTTGTGAAGCTTTTGTCCACAATTGCAATTCCATGCACTCGCGTGGTGGTGGCCAGGTACCATTCGTATCAATTAATTATGGAACGGACACTTCTATGGAAGGTCGTTTAGTAATGAAGAATATCTTGCTCGCAACAAAAGCAGGACTTGGTAACGGAGAAACACCTATCTTTCCGATTCAAATTTTCAAAATGAAGAAAGGTGTTAATTTTGAACCGGATGAGCCAAATTATGACTTGTATCAATTAGCACTTGAAACGACTGCTAAACGTTTGTTTCCAAACTTTAGCTTTATCGATTCCACATTTAATTATCCCTATTATGACGGTTCGCCTGAATCAGAAGTAGCCTATATGGGCTGTCGAACACGGGTGATGGCTAATCGACATGGAGACGAGACGGGTGTACAACGTGGCAATTTATCGTTTACTTCGCTTAATTTAGTGAAAATGGCTTTATTAACAACTAGTGAAACTGCATTTTTTGAAAAGCTTGATCATTATATGACACTTGCGATTAAACAATTACTCGAGCGTTATCAGTTTCAAGCAAAAAAACAAGCACAACATTTCTCCTTTCTCTACGGACAACAAGTTTGGAAAGATAGTGATCAGTTAGAAGCAAGTGACCAGTTAACAGATGTTTTAAAACATGGCACATTAAGTATCGGTTTTATTGGTTTGGCTGAAGCACTTGTCGCACTTACAGGTGAACATCACGGCGAGTCTGATGAAGCCTATCAATTAGGCTACCGTATTGTTGAACATATGCGTATGTTCGTTGATCTAGCTGCAGAGCGTTATGACTTAAATTTCTCGTTAATCGCAACACCAGCTGAAGGTTTGTCAGGAAAGTTCACTAAAAATGATCAAGCTGTATTCGGTAAAATCCCTCGGGTAACTGATCGTAACTATTATACAAATTCTTATCACGTACCTGTTTATTATAAAATAAGAGCATTTGATAAGATTAAAAAGGAAGGCGCTTTTCACAAGTTATGTAATGGTGGCCATATTTCCTATATTGAATGTGATGGCGATGTCTCAAAAAACACCAAAGCACTTGATACACTGATTAAAACGATGTCAATGAATGACTTTGGCTACGGATCGATTAATCACCCTGTCGACCGTTGTACATGCTGTGGCTATACCGGTATCATCGATAACGAATGCCCTAAGTGTCATAATAACGATCAAGAAAAAGTCGAACGGATCAGACGAATCACAGGTTATCTTGTTGGAGACATGAAGAAGTGGAACTCTGCCAAACGCGCAGAGGAAAGCCAACGTGTCAAACACCAAACAAGCAGTAAGGATACAAAGCAATGAGGGTAATGAATATTATTCATGATTCCGTTGTCGATGGCGAAGGGTTGCGGACAGTTATTTTTTTCGCAGGCTGTCCTCACTTCTGCCCAGGGTGTCATAACCCTGCTAGTTGGAACATTCGTAATGGTATTGAGATGTCCGTAGAAGAAGTCGTCCAAGAGGTCGCTAGTAATCCTTTAACAGATGTGACCTTATCAGGTGGGGAGCCTTTTTTTCAAGCAAAAGAAGTTGCAGAGGTTGCAAAGCGATTGAAAGATTTAGGAAAACATATCTGGGCATATAGCGGTTATACTCTCGAACAGCTGATAGATGCAGAAGATGTCCATCAACGCGAGCTACTTTCCTATTGTGACGTACTAGTGGATGGGCCGTTTATCTTAGCTAAAAAAGACTTAACACTATCCTTTCGAGGCAGTAGTAATCAACGCATTATTGATTTGCATAAAATAGATGTTCCATTAGAAAAGGCTTCACTTTGAGTGAGCCTTTTCTAGTGTTTGCAGTTTCTCCGTTAGTTTTGTTACGTTTTCCTTACTTAAGCGTGGCGTTTTATACGTCTCAATACTTGCAACGATATCATCATACAAGACGACGGTTTTATTCTTCATTAGACTTGGATCAATTGCTAGAATAGCTTTGTTCGAAAAGGCAACAATAGTCGTTATGTACTTCTCATTTAATTGCAAAAATTCTGCTACGTGCTGCTTTCTTTGTTCGTTAGCTCTTAATGGATTAATGAATGGTGTCTGTTTCTTTTTCACTTGAAAAAGCCATTCTTCATCTGTTTCCTTTCCATAAATAGAGCCATCATAATTTTCTCTTTTAATCAAAAAGACTCCGTATATCGAAATGACCACATGATCAAGTCGTTCCGCTTCTGGTAGTTGAACAGCTGAGACTATCTTGTATTCGTTCTCATTTAACGCCTGTAACTTTTGTTGGACATAACTTGAACCCACTTTTTTTCTCAATCTTGTGTAAACTGCACTTATCACAATAATAATCGCTAATACTAGAAAGACATATAAATCAGACATGGTTTTTCCCCCCTCATTTTATTAACTAATTGTCATTTCATCATAACATGCATATAAGCACATTATCTTGTATTATTACTATTTACTAGCTAATAGTTATTATAATTAGTGAATATGTCACTTTTAGGTTGTTTTATGTTAATTTTTGCTTGTTTTCATTGACTTTACAGCGGTTTATCGGTAGTCTAAAAACATTACTGAAAATACAAAAAAGGAGTGAACACATTGTCTAGAGACCATGCACGTGCGCATTTTGCAGATTCTCCCGAAACAGAAGCTACATTTAAAGTAATGAATTGTGAAAGTATCAATAAAACAAGTAGTCAGATCCGTTTACATGAACTAAGTGTCAAAGGGTTACGCTTTTCTACTACCACTGCATTCTCAGTTGGGGATCATATAGTAATAAATTTACGATTGTTCGCACCAACCAATCACATTTTTGGTGAAGTGATTTGGAAAGAACAAGCGCACGAACCAGCTGATTACACGTATGGGATAAAAATTATTATGTCAGACTATGATTACTATCAATTTATGAACTCCTATGATGCCTACATAAAGAACAAGAAACAGTCCGCGCACTAATAAGGTAATACTTACTATATTATAATTTTTCTGATTACTTGATTACTTGATTACTTGATTACTTGTTTATTTTTAATAGCTATACTAGACTATTTGAAGAGGTGATAGTCGATGATACATATTCTAGCTATAAATAACAATAATGAATTAGTGCAACTGAACAGCCTTGATGCACTTAAACAAGAAGCCTACAAATGGTATTGGATTGACTTTGATCAACCTAGTGATAAAGAAGTGCATTATTTGCACGATAGTTTAGACTTTCATCCACTAGCAGTTGAAGATTGTCTCCAAAACTTACAACGTGCCAAGTTAGATTATTATGATGATTTTAGTTTTTTCATTATGCATGCGCTTCAACCAGACGATTTAATACAATTAGAACACGATTTTTTCCTTAATCCTAATTATATTGTCACTTTTCATAAACAAGCTTCCACTGAAATCGAAAGCGTTTGGAAACGTTTATTGTATATAAAGAAACATGATTTAGAGTTGTGGGATCCCTATCGCGTATTTTATGAAGTGTTAGATAAAATTGTTGATCGGTACTTTCCAATTGTTTATGCAATTGAAGATGAGCTTAATAAGGTAGAAGATAATTCAAACCAAGAGGCAATGCCAGCACTACTTGATAAATTATTTGATATTAGACATCAGCTTTTACAATTACGACATACAATTAATCCTGTGCGTGATTTGTTTTACCGGATGTTAAATTCAAGTCATTTAAGTGGTATTAACGATCGCAAAGTCTACTTTGCTGATATTTATGACCATTTGATTAAATTATCGGAAATGGTTGGATCGAATCGTGAAGTGGCTAACGATATCCGTGATAATTATTTGTCATTAAACTCACACCAAACAAATGAAGTGATGAAAGTCCTAACCATCATCACCTCTATATTTGCACCATTAACTTTCATCGCTGGAATTTACGGTATGAACTTTGTTAACATGCCTGAACTCGAATGGGAATATGGCTATTTTATCGTACTTATTGTTATGGCTGCCATGTCAATTACGATGTATGCATGGTTCAAACGTAAAGGATGGTTTAATTAGAGAGGTTCCGAATATGGAGCTTCTTTTTGTTTGATTATTATTTTTTATTTATTATTTATAACTTTTGCAGAGTGAATCAGGCATTTAAGTATCGGTATTACTTGGAAGTCTCACAATCCATAATAGACCTTGACTTCACGCTTCTTTTGAAATCATCTTACGAACTTGAGAGAAACTCTGTGGTAAATATAACTGCTTCGCTCCTCAAGCGAAATGGGCTCCCTTTCCGCAGGCACGGCTTCAGCTAACTTGGAAGCAAAAAACGCTTCCAAGTGGATCTTCAGCCCGTGCTGTTCCTGCAGGAGTGTCGCCCATCTCGATTGATCCGCTAGTTTAGTCTGCTAATTAAGCATCATATAAAATGTTTGTTATTTGTCATTAAAATATAAGTTAGCAAAAATTAAATCAACTGCATACAAAGCTGCCACTGCTATGCTTCTTTGAATAGCTATTCGAATTAGTTTATAAAACAGGCAATCGGTCGCTGGACAGACTTTAAAAGTAATACATTATCTGCTTGTCATAAAGATTGATTGTGCTTATCACAATAGTTGTTCAGCATTATACGGATTGATTGTAGCGTAAGGCAGTCGACTCCTGCTGGAAAAGCAAGATCTGAAGATCCACTTCGTAAAACGATTTTCTTTACGAAGTTAGCTGAAGACTTGCCCGCGGAAAGCGACTGCCTGAAGCGGAAATCAACATGGCAGTTAAGATAGAGTCTATAGTAATTCTGTCATTGACAACAATCTTTTAGAAAGCAGACCTTTTTAATGAATGTCAAGTAGTATAACAAATATAGTCGAAACGCAACACACAAAGATTAGCGCTTATTTTAAGTGAGAAAGTTACGTTATTTAAGCTATCTGAACGAAAGATTCATCTACAATTAATTGTCATTTTGTTACACTTTAAAATTTTGTAAAATAATTGTAATTATTTATGGAATTTTTTTGATTATTATTTTATAATCTAATAAAAGCAAAGGAGGTAAACTAACTGATCCTATTTCCTAATATAAAAACGAGTGAACACAAACAATTAGATGCACTTATACCTAGACTACATCAAGGAAATCCAAGTTACCAAAAACTTCACTATCATCACAAAAGGATTGCAAATGCCTATCTAGGTACCAATGTGTTAAATGAATTACTGTATAAGAAAGAGTTATATCAAAAATTCATCTTCTATAATTTACGGCTTCCTAAAAAAGACGCAGGCTATTTCAAATTAAACGCACTCATTATCACACCCTATGTTATCTATTTGATTGTAGTTATGCATGTTAAAAATGAACTTAACTTTAACACAATCGGAAAATTTACATACCTGAATAATGGCGAAACAATAACGGCCCCAAATCCGTTACATGATGCAAACACCCAGATAGCACACCTTCACCAATTCCTAGAACAACATGGACTCCCTCCGATACCGCTTCACCCTATCGTTACCTTTACACACCCAAAAGTAATTTTGAACTTTGATAGCAACTTCGATGATATGGTTAAAAGCAAGTTTTTACTACAGCGTATTACCATGCTACGTTCCATCTATCAAAAGCGATTCTATCAAATCGACCAGCTAGAGTACCTCGCAAATCAACTAAAAAATCAAAACAGACCACAAAACTATAATGTGATTAAGAAACATCAGATTCCAACACAAGACATTCGAAATGGTGTATGGTGTCGCAAATGCAAACAAGAAATGATGCAACGTAAACAAGGCTACTGGAAATGTACTAGCTGCCATAGCCGTTCCAATAGCGCGCATATCATTGCCTTACATGACTATGCATTACTTTATCGTCCACAGATTACAAACAAAGAAGCACGTCACTTTTTACAAGTTGATTCAGCTACTGTGGTGACAAGATTATTAGGTTGTTTAGATATTAAACAAAGTGGTTATGCAAAAACGTCATCTTATCATTTAGATACATTGATTAAATAATTTTGATTTGGTAGCGCTCTTTTGAAAAGCGCTACTACTATTCATAAAGAGAGGAATTAATATCTTGATTATAAAACCCCTACAAAAAAATCCAGAACTCAAACAGTTAGAAGTGCTTATGCCTAGACTCTTACACCGTGAGCCAATGTTCCAACAATTAGAGCATGTATATGGTAAGTATACTAGTGGATTTTATGGCGAATCCTCTCTTGCTTATCCTTTTCAGTTATTACATCTAAAATCAGCTTTCATTTTGTATGACTTGCGACTACCCTGTGTTAGTGACTATTTCCAGATTGATGCCTTACTTTTAACACCTAGATTAGGTATTATTATTAAAGCAAAAAATTTCAAAGGAGAAATCACGTTCAACCAATCTGACCAAATGATTCGAACACTTGATGGAAAAAAGAACAGTTACAAAAACCCCCTCCACCAAGCCGCTATCCAAAAAAGGCATCTTGAAAGCTATATTATGAGAAACGGTTTCCCCTTCTTACCGATTCATACACTCGTATCATTTACCCATCCCAATGTGATTCTTCAATTCAATCAGCGAGAACCCGATATCGTGGACAACCACCACCTCTCACTCCGAATAGATGAACTTTTACAACAATACCAAGCTAATTATTATACGAAAGAACAACTCAAGAAACTTGCTAATAAGCTGAAAAATAACCATACGCCTAAAACGTATAATGTGATCGAAAAGTATCAGATTAATAGAAGTAATATTAGAAATGGTGTTTGGTGTCCTGTTTGTAAAAAGGTAATCATGAATCGTGCACATGGCTATTGGATCTGCCCAGTTTGTAAAGTAAAAAATAGAGAAGCACATATCCAAGCATTGAAAGAATATGCGCTATTATTTGGATCTACTATCACGAATCGACAAGCTAAAGCATTTTTACAATTAAAATCGAGCCACATCGTCAAGCGTCTACTGGCTAATATGAAGTTATCTTATGTTGGTAAAACAAAAGGCATTGTATACTCACTTCTGTCTTTATTAGATGACTGACCTAGATGGCGATCGCCTTATCATTCTGAGTTTCGCCCGATTCGGCTTGCGTTCGCCCGATTATCTGAGTTTTCGCCCGATTCGTGCTGCGTTCGCTCGATTGATCACGCGCCCATTCGACTCATCTCTCACCATTATCAAAGCCAAAATTGATAAATTCTATACTTATCGGCGAATCTAGTTAACAAAGTCTTTTATCTTGTGTATAATATATTTCGAGTGCCGAAAGAAAGAAGGAATATAATTATGGCAGATAATGCACGGACGCAAACAAAGACAGCAATAAATGAAGATAAGATTTGGACGAAAGATTTTGCCTTAATATGTATGGCAAACTTTTTTATTTTTCTCGGGTTTCAAATGACTTTGCCTACGATTCCTCTGTTCGTACAAGAGCTAGGTGGAAGTGATCAATTAATTGGGTTAATTACTGGTATTTTTACATTTTCCGCACTATTATTCCGGCCATATGCTGGACATGCTCTCGAATCAAAAGGACGACAATTTGTTTATATGATTGGACTCGGAATTTTCGTTTTATCTGTTGCCTCCTATTCTATTATTACAAGTATTGGTTTTCTGATTGTGATGCGTATGGTACAAGGGGTTGGTTGGGGATTTTCTACAACTGCAACTGGAACGATTGCAACGGATTTAATTCCACCTAAGCGACGCGGGGAAGGAATGGGCTATTTTGGGCTATCTGGGAATTTAGCACTCGCATTTGGTCCAGCACTTGGATTGGCATTAGTAGATATTATTAGCTTTCCACAGCTGTTCTTAATCTGTGGATCACTTGGTTTTGTTTCCTTTTTATTGTCAACACGCATACGTTATAAAAAGATCGAGGCATCACAACATAAAGCGGCAACTATTAAATTTGATATTTTTGAGAAAAGTGCGATTAAACCTGCTATCTTACTCTTCTTCATTACCGTAACATTTGGTGGTATTGCGTCTTTTCTACCACTATACGCAACACAAAAAGGTATTGAAGGAATTGGCATTTACTTTCTCTTCTATGCTCTATTCTTAATGATATCACGGAGTTTTGCTGGTAGACTTTATGACGCTAAAGGTCATATTGCCGTATTTCTTCCTGGCACACTCATGATTGTAACTGCGATGCTCTTATTAGTTTGGTTACCAAACTCTCTCGTTTTATATATCGCGGCTGCGTTCTATGGACTCGGATTTGGAAGTGTTCAACCTGCTTTACAAGCATGGGCAATTAATGAAGCTGCAGCTAACCGTAAAGGAATGGCTAATGCTACTTTCTTTGCATCCTTTGACCTTGGTGTCGGTGTTGGTGCAATGACATTTGGCTTAATTGCCGCAAGCTTTGGCTATAGCTTCATTTACTTAGTTTCAGCTTTCTCTGTTATTACATCAATGATGATTTATATTAGCTTGTTGTTTAAGAATGGACGGAAAGCCTAATAAAAAGAGGCTGGGACAAAACTCAGATAAACAATAAAAAGTTGCATCTTCCAACGGTAGTTGGAAGATGCAACTTTTTTATAAAATCGAAAATTTTAGTAAGTAAAAAAGGATACCTTCTGATAAAATTAAAGTACCACACAATAACAATCGGAGGTATCCTTATGTTTAAAGATTATAACATGAATCAAGTAATTTTGCCGTTAGATTTAGAAATAAAATTATAAAAAAATGATATTGCCTATACAATCCATGACTTAGTTGAACAAATACCAGATAAAGCTTTTTCTGTTTTCTTACATGAAACAGGTTGTCCTGCTTATCATCCACGAATGATGATGAAGGTTATTTTATGTGCTTATACGCAATCTGTTTTCTCTGGAAGAAAAATTGAAGCATTACTGAAAGATAGTATACGTATGATGTGGTTAGCGCAAGGTTATGAGCCAAGCTATCGTACAATTAACCGTTTTCGAGTCAATCAAGAAGTACAAGACCTGTTACGCCAATGTTTTGTACAATTTCGATGCCAACTGGTGAAAGAAGAGCTGATTGACCAGGAAGCGATCTTTATTGATGGCACCAAAATAGAAGCAAATGCCAATAAATTTACGTTTGTTTGGCGAAAAGCGATTGAAAAATACAGTGCGAATTTGGTGGAGAAATCAAATCAACTGTACGATGAATTATTGGCAAACGAAATTATTCCAGAAATAGAACGCGAAAGTACGGAAGAACTATCCACTAAAGAACTCGAAAAAGTAGTTGAGAAACTAGAGAAGACCGTTGAAGGATACGACAAACAGATCGAAGAAAGTAAAGATGTCAGCAAACGGAAGCAGCTTCGCTCTGCAAGGAAAACACCAAAAAAATACCGCAAACAGTTTAAAGATTACGTAGCACGCAAACAAAAATAAGAAAAGGATAGGCTTATATTTGAAGCGTGCAATAGTTATTCAAAGACAGACCATGATGCCACCTTTATGCGCATGAAAGACGATTATATGAATAATGGCCAATTAAAAGCAGGTTACAATGTACAAATTGCGACCGAAGGACAATATACACTCGCATATGACGTATTTCCCAATCCAACTGATGTACGCACATTCACTCCTTTTCTAGATAAAATCGAGGAAAGCTTCTTTGAACTTCCCACATATATCGTAGCTGATGCAGGGTATGGAAGTGAACAGAATTATGAAGATGTCCGCATTAATCGGGAGCGCATCCCGCTGATTACATACAATATGTATCGAAAAGAGAAGACAAAGAAATATAAGCAAGACCCTTTTAACACAATGAACTGGGCGTATGATGAAGCGAGTGATTCTTTCCGTTGTCCAAATGATAAAAAAGTGGCTTTCCAGTATCTATCTAATCGAACAGGTAAAGATAACTTCACCCGATCCTTTAAAGTCTATGAATGTGAAGACTGTTCGGATTGTCCGTTGCGTTCCCACTGTACAAAAGCAAAGGAAGGAAAGAATCGAAAAATTTATTATAATGAAAAATGGGAACAACAAAAAGCATACACAAAACAGCAGCTTTCAGAAAAAGAAACCGGTAAAATCTATGGCAAACGAAAAATAGATGTAGAACCAGTCTTCGGATTTTTGAAGGCTAATTTGCGTTTCACTCGTATGTCAGTAAGAGGCAAGAAGAAAGTGGAAAATGAATTAGGATTTGCATTCATGGCGGTGAACTTGAGAAAGTACACGGCTAAGCATGCGCATGGTCCAACAAATCCTGAAAATAATCCAACAAAAAAAGATTCCGACCATCTTCCTAAGATGATCGGAATCTTTTTCGTTATTTTGGCTAGTTATGTCCCAGCCTCTTTTTATTAATCTCTACTATATAAATCGCGTGTATAAACTTTATTAGCTACATCTTTCAATTCTTCTGTTAAACGATTTGCAACAATCACATCACAAAGGCTTTTGAATTCATCAAAGTCTTTCATTACTTTAGAATTGTAAAACTCTTCTTCTTCCATTACTGGTTCGTATACAACAACTTCAATTCCTTTAGCTTTAATTCGCTTCATAACACCTTGTACCGCTGATTGTCTAAAGTTATCTGAGTCTGTCTTCATTGTTAAACGATATATACCAACAACTTTAGGATTCTTTGCAACAATGCTATTAGCAACATGATCTTTCCTTGTTCTATTAGCATCAACTATCGCTGCCATAATATTATTTGGTACATCTTCATAGTTAGCTAAAAGTTGTTTTGTATCCTTCGGTAGACAATATCCACCATAACCAAATGAAGGGTTATTATAGTGTGTACCAATGCGTGGATCAAGTCCCACACCTTCAATAATCTGCTTCGTATCTAAACCTCTCACTTCTCCATATGTATCTAATTCATTAAAGAATGCAACACGCATGGCAAGGTATGTATTCGCAAACAATTTAATTGCTTCTGCTTCCGTTGAGTTAGTTAAAAGCACATCAATATTTTCTTTCAAAGCACCTTGTTCAAGCAAATTAGCAAACGTCTTAGCTTTTTCTGATTGCTCACCAACAACAATGCGTGAAGGATATAAATTATCGTAAAGCGCCTTACCTTCTCGCAAGAATTCAGGAGAAAAGATAATATTTTCTGTTTTAAATTTCGCTCTCGTTTCTAATGTATAACCAACTGGTACAGTTGATTTAATTATCATCGTTGCATTAGGATTGATGGATAAAACTGTAGATATAACTTTTTCCACCGTACTTGTATCAAAGTAATTCTTCTCTGCATCATAATTAGTCGGCGTTGAAATAACAACAAAATCCGCGTTTTTATATGCCTCTGTTGTATCTGTTGTCGCAGTTAGATTTAACTCTTTTGTTTCCAAATATGTCTGAATTTCCTCATCAACAATTGGAGACTTTTTATTGTTAATTAAATCCACTTTCTCTTGAATAATATCTAACGCAACTACTTCATTGTTTTGTGCTAATAGGATCGCATTGGACAAACCAACGTATCCTGTTCCAGCTACTACTATTTTCATTTTATTCTTTCCTTTCTCAATAACTACTTTTATTGTTTATTCCCTATAATCATTTATGCAAGTGAATATTTTCTAGCATATAATTTAACTTTTCTGCATCATAATATATAATAGCATACTCTCAAATATAATTGCAGTATACAGGCTAAGAATTCGACACTTTTTTATGATATTATAAATTATCGAATAAATATTTAGAATTAAAAATATTTATTAAAACGATAAAAATATACAACATTTTTAAATAATCTGATTTACCTTATTGTCATTTCATAGTAGAATGAAAGATAGTTTATAAATTAAAACTTGAGGGGATATATAATGTCAAAAAACGACACAAATATACGTAGTGAAAAACGTAAAAATAATAAAAAATCCAGAAAACGTAAAAGGTTATTGTTTATCCTAGTTCCATTAGCTCTTTTATTAATTGGATCTACTGTTTATGCAGTAAACTTAGTTAATAAAGCAGAAACAACAGCTGCTAACTCATATGAAAGTGATGGAAGAGAAAAATCCGAGTTACGTGAAGAAGCTGTTGATCCGGCTGAAGACCATGTATCTATCCTATTTATTGGTGTTGATGATAGTGAACATCGTGAAGAAAGCAATAGCGGTGCTTCTCGCTCAGACGCATTAATTTTGGCAACCTTAAACAAGGATGATAACAGTGTGAAATTACTAAGTATTCCAAGAGATTCCTATGTATATATTCCTGAAGTTGGATATGAAGACAAAATAACACATGCTCACGCTTTTGGTGGAGCAACTGCAACAATTGAAACAGTAGAATATCTTCTTGACGTACCAGTTGATTATTACGTTCGTTTAAACTTTAACGCCTTTGTAGACGTGGTTGATGAATTAGGTGGTATTACTTTTGATGTACCATATGAGTTCTCTGAATCCAACTCAGATGATGAAAAGGATGCTATCCATCTTCTAGCTGGCGAACAAGAACTTGATGGTGAGGAAGCATTAGCAGTAGCAAGAACAAGAAAGTTAGATAGTGATCTTGAACGTGGAAAGAGACAACAGGAAGTTATAAAAGCCATTGCAGCGAAAGCGACGTCATTAAGCTCTGTGTTTAAATATGATAATGTTATCGAAGCAGTTGGTGATAATATGTCGACTAGCTTAACTTTTGATCAAATGAAAAGTTTCGTTTCTTATGGTACTTCCGGTGATTTAGATATTGAGTCACTAAATTTAACTGGTAACGATCTTTGGACAGATGCTTATTATTTTCAGCTAGATGAAGAAGTTCTTGAGGAAAACAAACAAATATTAAAAGAACATTTGGGAATAGATACTTCAAGTACTACTACTGAATAAGCAACATAAATATAAAAAATACTGCGTTATCAAAAAGACGACTTTCCTTAGGAAAGTCGTCTTTTTGATTTTAACTGGATAGTTTGTCTATGATTCTATGATATATTTTTTATTTGCCAATACTAGATTTATATGATTTATTCCATCTCTTTTGAAGTTTCTTTATCTCATCTTCTTTATAAAAATGTTTAACCAGCTTGGAATTATACATTTCTTCTTTATATGTCTCTGGAATATGGATTGTACTTTTGAATTTTTTGTAAAGATCTGTATACTCTTTGTCTGAAGATGTGTTTGCGTTTTTCAATTCGAAATTTTTAAAATCCATAAATTCTTTAAAAGCATCTTTGACAGTATCTTGAATATCTTCTAACTTTAGTAATAATATTTCTACTTTATCATATTGATATATTTTATATCCTTTATCTTTCGGGAAATCTTCTTCAAGTAAATCAATATGAAAGATAGATTTTATTTCATTGTCAAACCAATTTAACGGAACTTGGTGAAATCCTTTTTTATGATATTCCTCATAAAAGAATGCGTTGTGCAAATCACTTATAGGTTTTTCGTCTTTAATATAACTTTCATATGTGTCTGGTACTAATCTGTCTATCACTTGAAAGAAATGAGATATATTTCGTGAAATTGGATCTCTAACTAACGTGATAACTTTTAATTTTTGGTCTTTATTTGATTCATCAAGAGACTTGTGCATCATTTCTGCTAACGAAATTCCTTCTTCATAATATACTGAAGCTCTCATTTTATTTTTTAAATGGTGTACATGCCAAATTGGAATATTGCTCTCCAAATATTTCCCTAAAGATTTTTTAATAGTTGATGAACCAACCTTGCCCATTTGAAAAACCATAAGCGGTAACACTTGATTTTCCTTTATATCTTCAATAATTGTATCCACACTTGTTAAATGATCATATACTTTCCTTTTTGTCATTACATTCATCCTTTTCAGCTTAAACTAATTTGATTTATCTATCTTCGCTAAAAACCAGCCATTTTTAAGAACTTCACGATTGTAATAAAATCTTTCTTTATCTTCTTGTCTCGTTACACTTCCACCTGCTGCCTCTACTATAGCTTGTCCTGCTCCAGTATCCCATTCCATAGTTGGTGCATAGCGTGGATAGTAATCTGCTTTACCTTCGGCTACTAAGCAAAATTTTAAGGAGCTTCCCGCTGAAACTACCTCTACTTTAGAAGCCTTTTCTTTTAATTCATTGATAAATGCCTGTGTATCATCAGACATATGAGATCTACTAGCCACCACTCTTATGCTCGTATTATCAGTATCAGCTTCTGGAAGTGAGATGCTGTTTTCAATTAACTCTGTTTCATTTGAGATAGTTAACTTAGATGCTTTCTCTATTTTAAAAGCTCCCAAACCTTCTTTACCATAATAGAAGATGTCTAATACTGGCGCATAGATCACTCCTAATACAGGATAATTCCCTTCTATTAGAGCAATATTAACGGTAAACTCATCATTCTTTTTCACAAATTCTTTTGTACCATCTAATGGATCTACTAGCCAGAACTGTTTCCAATCTTTTCGTTCTTGATAAGATATATCTCTTCCCTCTTCACTCAAAATCGGAATCTTGGGAAAGCTTTTTTGTAATCCGTCCATAATTACATGATGAGAACGTTCATCTGCAATGGTTAGTGGTGAGTCATCTACTTTTTTAACTACTTCAAAATCCTGTTGATATACTTCTAAAATTTCTCTCCCTGCTGACAAGGAAATTTCCAACAATCGCAATAGATCATCATTATTCATAAGATAGATATCCTTTCCTATTAAGATAATCAATTATTTTTTTTACTGATTCATCTACTGACTGTTTATCTGTCTCGATAATCACTTCAGGATTAAGTGGCTCTTCATAAGGATCATCTATTCCTGTAAATCCTTTAATTTCACCTGCTCGAGCTTTCTTATAAAGTCCTTTTGGATCTCGTTCTTCACAGGATTCTAAACTGCATTTCACATATATTTCCACGAATTCTTCGCTTGCTAGTAAACTTCTAACATGATCACGATCTTCTCGATAAGGTGATATGAAGGCACTTAAAGTAAGTAACCCAGCATCTACCATTAACTTTGATACTTCACCGATTCGACGAATATTCTCTTTACGATCTTGAGCACTAAATCCTAAATTATTATTTAACCCGTGTCGGATGTTATCTCCATCTAGTCGATAGGTATGAACACCATGCTCAAATAATTTTTTTTCTAAATCGACAGATACAGTTGATTTGCCAGAACCAGATAAACCAGTAAACCAAAGTACTGCACTTTTTTGTTTTTTTAAAGATTGTCTGTCCTCTTTCGTTACTATTGAATCATGCCAGACAATATTGGTTGCTTCTACCATTATTTTCCTCCTAAAACCAAACATTATTTATAATAAATACACTAATAAACATGACAATAATACTTAAGGGTGTTCCTACTTTGACATAGTCCAAGTACTTATATCCCCCTGGTCCATAAACAATAAGATTTGTTTGGTAACCAATTGGGGTAATAAAGCTTGCAGATGCTGCAATAGCGATAAGTACTGCAAAACCCATTGGGTCTACTTGCAAATTTTCAGCCATTTCTAATCCAATTGGGAGCATCAAGACTGCAGCAGCACTGTTAGTTATTAATTCAGTAAAGAGATTGGTTAACATATAAATGAACAGTAAAGTTATTATGAACCCAAAAGGCTGCCCTAATCTTAGAATTCCTTCTGCTATCAACTGTGCTAGACCTGTTTTGGTGATAGCAGTTCCTATTGAAAATGAACTAGCTATCAATAATAGTACTGGAAATTGAATGTATTTTTGTGCCTCTACAGCTGATATTACTTTCGTTATCATTAGTATAAGCACTACAATAGCCATTGCTTTAAACATTGTTAATAGGCCAAAACCAACACTGATTATTAATAAGATAAATAAACCAAGTGAAAACCATCCCTTTACTGTATTCTCTTTAAGCGATTCAGGTGTTTTTAATGATGAGACAACATAAAAATCATCAGATTGTTGATATTTCTCTACAAAATCAGAACCAGCTAACAATAATAACGTATCACCAGGTTTTAAGACTATATCTCCCACTTTACTTTTTATACGTTCTGTATTCCTGTGTACTGCGATTACACCAGCATCATAACGTAAGCGAAATTGAGATTTTTTAATTGACTTATATACTAGAGATGACTGATGAGATACAACTGCTTCTACTAGCTGATTCGTCCCATTTCGTAAATCATCTAATTCTACACTTGTTCCTGTTTCTAAAGTTAAACCGTTTATTTTTTGAAGATCAGCTATAGTTGCAATTAAACCAGTAAATATAAGCCGATCATCAGCTTTAATAATTGTTGAGGAGCGAACGGGTGATAGTCGGTCTTTCCCCCTAATTATTTCAATTAAATATAAACCCTTCAGGTCTCTTAATCCTGCAATTTGAACACTTTTATTTACATATCGAAAAGTTGATTGAACTTTCATTTCAGCAATATATTCCCTTGAATCTTCTTTCACTTGCTGGCTAAATCCCTTTTGTTCTGGTAAAAGCTTAAATCCGAAAGTAAACAAATAGATTAAACCAGCTATTGTAATAGGAATACCCACTATAGATAACTGAAATAAAGAAAAACCCTCAAATCCATAATCCAAAAGCAAACCATGTACAACTAAATTGGTCGAAGTTCCCATTAATGTAATCGTTCCACCTAGAATAGTTACATAAGACAAGGGTATTAAAACTTTTGATGGTGCAATATTTCTCTCTTCACACCACTTTTTTAGAATTGGGGTAAAAGTTACCACAATTGGTGTGTTATTTAAAAAGGAAGAAAAGAAAGCAATTGGAATAAAAAAACGTAATAGCGCTCCCTTAACACTATTTGAATTAATTAACCATTTACCCATTATTTGATTAATTATTCCACTTTTTTGAACTGCACCAGCCACAATAAATAACAACGCTATCGTTAACATTCCCTGGTTTGAAAATCCTTTTAATGCTTCTTCAGTATTTAATATTCCTGTTACTAGAAAGGTAATTAAGACTGAAAAAACAATCATATCAGGACGAGCAATTTCAAATAGCAATGCTACTAGCATTGCAAAAACCATAATAAGTACAAATATCATTTCTATTGTCATAGGATATCGTCCCTTATATAAGTTTTATTAAATTCCTTGAATTAGAATATCTGCGACTTCAGGACGAGAAAATTCTTTTGGAGGTCGCTCACCATTACGTAACATTTCACGTACTTTAGTTCCACTTAAATGAACATGGTTTTCTTTATCGTGTGGACATGTTTTCGACGTTGCCATATTTTCGCAAACTTCGCAATAAAATGCATGTTCAAATTTAAAAATTGTCATATCTAATTCATCTTCATACTTCGCAATTAATTCCTGAGCATCATATGTGCCATAATAGTCGCCGACACCAGCATGATCACGACCTACTATAAAGTGAGTGCATCCGTAATTCTTGCGTACAATAGCATGCAAAATTGCTTCCCTTGGTCCAGCGTATCTCATCGCAGCAGGATAAATTACTAAGCGCACACGATCTTTTACATAATAGTGCTTTAAAATTGCTTGATAACTTTTCATACGTACGTCGGCAGGTATATCATCTGATTTTGTTTCTCCCACCAATGGATTCAACAATAAACCATCTACAGATTCTAAGGCTGTTTTTTGAATATATTCATGCGCACGGTGAACTGGATTACGGGTTTGAAATCCAACAATTGTTTTCCAACCTAAATCTTTAAACATCTGTCGTGTTTCTACTGGATCCATATGATAGTCTTTAAACTCGTTATGATTCGGACGATTTATTAATGTGATTGGACCTGCTAGATTCACATCTCCACGCTCATATAGTTTTTTTACACCAGCATGAGCTAAATCGGTAGTTCCGTATACTTTTTGTGCTTCTAAATGTTTATTACTTTCATATTTTTCTTCTAATTGTATTGTTCCATAGATAACATCATCTTCACCTTTAAGGGCAATTTCTTCTCCTACCTCAAGACTTTCTGCCTCTTCTAAGGTAACTGCCAACGTTATTGGCACACTCCAAACTGTTCCATCTACAAGTCTCAATTCATTTATTACACTTTCATAATCTGCTTTTCCTATGAAACCGCTTAGTGGACTAAAGCCTCCTATTGCTATAAGTTCTAAATCTGAAATTGTCCAAGATGATATTGTTATTGCCTTGAGCTTATTCGCCTTAACTAATATTGTATCTCTTTCACTTTTAGTAACCTCACGATTAACTAACGTTAACGTATCTCCATGTGGCTTAATTGTCATATAATATACCTCCAAATTTTTTCTCAAAAGAACATTAGTTTTAATTCTAACAAACTTAGACTAATTTCGCATTTAAACACTACATTTTAAATTATTATCTATTAACCTTAAATTAATATTAAAAAAGAGGCTGGGACATAACTAGCCAAAAATAACGAAAAAGGTTCCAATCATCATAGAAAGATGGTCGGAACCTTTTTTTGTTAGATTATATTCAGGCGTTGTTGTACCATTCGCATGTTTAGCGGTGTACTTTCTCAAGTTCACCGCCATGAACGCGAATCCTAATTCATTTTCTACTTTCTTTTTGCCTCTTACCGACATGCGAGTAAAACGCAAATTAGCCTTCAAAAATCCGAAGACTGGTTCCACATCTATTTTTCGTTTACCATAGATTTTACCGGTTTCTTTTTCTGAAAGTTGTTGTTTTGTGTATGCTTTTTGTTGTTCCCATTTTTCGTTGTAATATATCTTTCGATTATTTCCTTCCTTTGCTTTTGTACATTGTGAGCGTAATGGACAATCCGAACAATCTTCACATTCATAGACTCTAAACTCTCGAGTGAAGTTGTCTTTACCTGTCCGGTTGGACAGATACTGGAACATTACTTTTTTGTCATTTGGACAGAGGAAGGAATCAGTCGCTTCATCATACTCCCAGTTCTTTGTGTTAAAAGGATCTTGCTTATATTTCTTTGTCTTCTCTTTTCGATACATATTGTATGTAATTAGTGGAATGCGCTCCCGATTAATTAGGACATCATCGTAATTTTGTTCACTTCCATAACCTGCATCAGCGACGATATATTTGGGAAGCTCAAAGAAGCTTTCCTCGATTTTATCTAGAAAAGGAATGAATGTGCGTACATCGGTTGGATTAGGAAATACATCATAAGCGAGTGCATATTGTCCTTCTGTCGCAATTTGGACATTATAACCAGCTTTCAATTGGCCATTCTTCCTATAATCGTCTTTCATTCGCATAAATGTGGCATCATGATCTGTCTTTGAATAACTGTTACGCTCTTCAAATATGGCCATATCATTTTCGTATTTTTGTTTGCGTGTTGCATAATCCTTAAACCGTTTGCGATATTGTTTTGGTGTTTTGCGTTCAGAACGAAGTTGCTTACGTTCGCTTACATCTTCACTTTCTTCGATCTTTTTGTCGTATGCTTCAACCGTCTTCTCTAGTTTCTCCAAAACTTTTTCGAGTTCCTGGGTGGTTAGTTCTTCCATACTTTCACGTTCGATTTTTGGGATAATTTCGTTTGCTAGCAATTCATCATACATTTGATTTGATTTTTCCACCAAATTGGCACTGTATTTTTCAATCGCTTTTCGCCAAACAAACGTAAATTTGTTGGCATTTGCTTCAATCTTGGTACCATCAATAAAGATCGCTTCTTCATCAATCAGTTCTTCTTTCACCAGCTGGCATCGAAATTGCACAAAACATTGGCGTAACAGGTCTTGTACTTCTTGATTGACTCGAAAACGGTTAATTGTACGATAGCTTGGCTCATAACCTTGCGCTAACCACATCATACGTATACTATCTTTCAGTAATGCTTCAATTTTTCTTCCAGAGAAAACAGATTGCGTATAAGCACATAAAATAACCTTCATCATCATTCGTGGATGATAAGCAGGACAACCTGTTTCATGTAAGAAAACAGAAAAAGCTTTATCTGGATTTGTTCAACTAAGTCATGGATTGTATAGGCAATATCATTTTTTTGCAATTTCATTTCTAAATCTAACGGCAAAATTACTTGATTCATGTTATAATCTTTAAACATAAGGATACCTCCGATAGTTATTGTTTCGTCACTTTAATTTTATCAGAAGGTATCCTTTTTTACTTACTTAAATTGTTTCAATTTTATAAAAAAGTTGCACCCTCCAACCATAAATTTGGAAAGGTGCAACTTTTTATTGTTTATCTGGGTTTTGTCCCAGCCTCTTTTAAGTATGGTCTACCTGTCACTAGTATATTTTGCAATATATAAACCAACCGTTTTGTTTTTATTCCATACACCATCCCAATTCTTAAATGGTACTGGTTGTTCATATACGTATGGAGATATTTCTTGTGTGATCGCTGGCTGATTCTTTTTATACAAGAACCAATCCGTATAACCTCCACCACTTACACTATTTTGCAAGTCAATTGGCTGGTAACCTGTAATATTTGCTACTCCAGCCGTTATTTTCCTTGTATGCGATGAGAATCCATATCTTGTATATATTAATTCTCCTGACGAGTGATAAGAAACTGCTGCGAGAAAATTATGCTGGTTAGTAAAATCATACACAGCTTTTGTTTCTGGTTCACTTAAAGGTAAAACCCCTTTATACATAGCCGAACTAGGCTTACCTGTATTATCAGTAATCGAGTTCCATAGATACGGATATTGACGATTTAAGTCTACTCCTCTAATGTTTGCCTTCCAACTTGAGAAGTTCGAGCTACCACCATTAATCTCTATCACATTACTAGGGTTACTTGCAGATAACGCTCCTTCTTGCACCAACATTACACCATCTGGATTTACCATAGGAACAAACCAAATTGAAACTTCATTTAGTATTTGTCTTGCATCATAGCCATGATATTTTGTATCCAGGGCATATGATTTTGCATACTCATCAATCATTTCCATAATTACATTTGTAGTCATATGTTCACGGGCATGATGGGAAGCATTGATGAATATTTCTTTCTTCCCTTTTCCTAATTTTACAGCGTATAAATTACGATAATCAACTGACTTCCCAATTATCTTCGTTTCAATAATACTTGAATAACTAGATTCTAATGCTTTAATGTCACTAATCATTTGGTTATATGAATATTCAGCAACTTTTCCATTCACTATATCTTTTACTACCGCTATTTTTTCACCGGCTTCAGCTAACTTCAAATATTTCTTGGCTTCATTTTGTGTACTATTATAAACTCCATCTAAACCAATAATGTAGTTATAACGATGAATTGCAGTACCGAATTGGCCTTTTTGATGTTGATCTTTTGCCCATTCCAGCAAATTACGAGCACTCATGTTTAGAGCAGCACTTATCTCTGTACTATTCGGATATAAATAATATCCTTTTGTTAAAATTTCAATCGCTTTAGAAGAACTATTTTTACTATTTGCTACATCTATTATTCTCTGCTCTGTTGGTAATATTTCATTTTTATTAACATACTTTAATTTTAATCTTACTTCTTTTTCTATTTTACTATTTAATGATGGTGAATCTAATACTCTTTCATATCTAACTCTAGCAGTATCTAGTTCCCCTTTTAGATGTTGGGTAGTTGCCCAACTCATAAGAGAGGCTGCACTATCGTTAATTGCGTTAGTGAGTTTCTCATTTCCAGGATATAAGTAATATCCTTCAATAGATTTAGCCAGCTTTTGTGACGAATTGTTCTCGTTATTGATACTATTTATTAATTCATCTGGAGTTGGAAGCTTTTTATTATCTAATGCATAATCTAATTTCATCTGAGTCTCACGTCGAATACTACTATATACACCAGGTGATTCTAGAATCAACTCATAACGAGTCCTTGCTGTTCCGATATTTCCTTTTTGATGTTGTCCATTAACCCATAAAAGTAATGAACGAATACTCTGATTAATACCTGTTCTTAATTGTTCATTTCCTGGATATAGCTCATATCCCTCAACATATTTATATACTGTTGAAGAAGAATTCGGCTGATTATTAGCACTTGTCACAAACTCTGCTACTGTTGGTAACCGCACACCTTTAATAGAATATGCATGCTTTCTCTCTGTCTCTTCTTTTATACTATCATTTAAACTAGGTGCTTCTAATATCCAGTCATATCGTAAGTTTGCTGTGCCGATATTTCCTTTTTGATGTTCGCTAGTTGCCCAATCTAATAAAGAACGGGCACTGTTATTAATACCTTTTTCAAGTCTTTCATCCTTTGGATAGGCTTCATATCCTTCTATAAATAATTTTAAGCTACCTGAAGAATTCGGATAATTACTTGCTTCATTATAATATTGATCTGCTGTTAATTGTTCATTTAATGCATATGTTAAGTAGTTGCTCGTTTTATCTTTTATTCTAGTAGCTAAAGCCGGAGCTTCTAAAATTCGTTCGTATCGAACACGGGCTGTTCCAAAGTTTTTTTGTTGATGTTGTTTGATCGCCCAATTCAGTAAGGATTCTGCGCTTTCATTAATACCTTTTTCTAATTGTTCATTTCCCGGATATAACTCATATCCCTCAACATATTTATTTACTGTTGAAGAAGAATTCAGCTGATTATTAGCACTTGTCACAAACTCTGCTACTGTTGGTAACCGCACACCTTTAATAGAATACGCCTGCTTTCTCTCTGTCTCTTCTTTTATACTATCATTTAAACTAGGTGCTTCTAATATCCAGTCATATCGTAAGTTTGCTGTGCCGATATTTCCTTTTTGATGTTCGCTAGTTGCCCAATCTAATAAAGAACGGGCACTGTTATTAATACCTTTTTCAAGTCTTTCATCCTTTGGATAGGCTTCATATCCTTCTATAAATAATTTTAAGCTACCTGAAGAATTCGGATAATTACTTGCTTCATTATAATATTGATCTGCTGTTAATTGTTCATTTAATGCATATAATAAGTAGTTGCTCGTTTTATCTTTTAATCTAGTAGCTAAAGCCGGAGCTTCTAAAATTCGTTCGTATCGAACACGGGCTGTTCCAAAGTTTTTTTGTTGATGTTGTTTAATCGCCCAATTCAGTAAGGACTCTGCGCTTTCATTAATACCTTTTTCTAATTGTTCATTTCCCGGATATAGCTCATATCCTTCTATAAATTCATCTAAAACGGCAGAAGAATTTGGTTGATTGTTTGCACTTGATACAAACTCTGTTGCTGTTGGTAACCGCACACCTTTAATAGAATATGCCTGCTTTCTCTCTGTCTCTTCTTTTATACTATCATTTAAGCTAGGTGCTTCCAGTATCCAGTCATACCGTAAATTTGCTGTCCCAATATTTCCTTTTTGATGTTCACTAGTTGCCCAATCTAATAAAGAACGGGCGCTATTATTTATTCCCTCTTCAAATCTTGAATCATTTGGATAAGCCTCATAGGCTGCTATATATGCCTTTAGCATTGCTGATGATGTACTTTGTTCACTTGCATAATTATCCCACTCATCTGCGGTCTCTATATTATTACTAGATTCTTCTCCAAATATAATAGTTGGATATAATAAAACAGTTAATAATGTTAAGAACAGAAAAAAATGCTTTGGTTTCAATATTCTCTCCCCCAAGAATAAAAATTCAATTTTCTTGCCTGCTTTCAATTTTTAAAGCTATTACTTTCAAAATAATAATAGCCTAAACGAAGTAAGTTATGTTTAGGCTATCATAATATTATTTATATACTGGTATATCAAAGTGTAATAACGGATTGTTTAATTGTTCATAGTAACTTTCAATTCTACTAATCTGTTTTACAGCCCATCCAATGTCTGTTGCATACTGATGTGAGGCAGGACTAGTAGGATTCCATCTCATTTTATATAGTGTATTTTGCACAGGATTAGCGTGAATATATTTCTCACCAATGAATTCAGCACCACCAATGATCGCTTTTTCTACACTTGTCCAACCATTCTTATATGCATAAATTGCACCAAGTCTTTTAGCATCACCATCATTTGCGCCAATACCATACATATTGTACACAGTTTTTATAGAGGATAATTTTGACTTATTATCATCGGTTGCAAGTATATAATTTCCTCCACTATCTATGCCGACTTGAATTCCAGTTGCTAATTCTGAGCCACCATTTCCAGTCTCTAAAAGGGCATGTGAGATTAAATAAATTTCGTTCACCAAATGCTCCTTGGTTGCTTCAATAAAGGCTTTTCCTTGACCACTTAAAACGCCCTTACCAACTAATAGTTTATTAAGCTCTGTGTATGATACACCTACACTTGAAGATAACACAAGATGTTGGAATATATTATTTTGGTTAGGATTTAAATATGCCAACACATCAGACTCAGTGGCACTTCTCCAAGTTGTGTAATTAATTTCATACCAGACATTACTATTATTAATCGTTGCACCTTTCTTTTCTCCTGTAATATTAAGACTAACGCTGCTTGTATCACCGTAAACATGGCTAGAAGATTTAGCATCAGAATGCACATCAATATCTGTATCAACTAATGAAACATGGACATATAGCGTCTTTCCATCATAACTGATTTTATACCATGTCGTGCTACCTTGATATGCTGCTCCTGTAACGGTTGATATAATTGATACAGTTGTTTTTTCAGTAGTAGCTTTGTATATACTGCTACTAGATAATGTTGCAGCTGTTCGGATATTTACATTTTTATTAATCGTACCTTTATTAACCCACGAACTATGAACATAACCTGGCTGACTACTGTATTTATCTGTTTGTGGATTCACTAACATTTGAGCTGCTAATGCTTGTGTTAATGAATACGAATAATTTGAATACTCTATTGTTTCTTTTTGAAGCTTAATACCTTCAACAGCAAGAGCAAGTCTTTCTCTTGCTGTATCTTTGATTGTATCATTGACACCAATAGTACTAATAATAACATTGTAACGGTGAATTGCAGTTGAAAAATCCGAATTTCTATGTTTTTCGCTAGCCCAATTTAATAAAGATTGAGCGCTTTGATTTAGACCATCTAAAAATCTTCCATCTTCTGGATATAGTAAATATGCTTCTTGATATGCACTTAATTGTGCAGAAGAGCTTGTTTCACTCTCTGCAATTGAAGCTAACTGATCGGCAGTTGGAATTGTCGTATTTTTCACTGCATAAGCTCTCTTAGCTTCTGTTTCTAGAACAGTAAGTTCATCCAATTCAGGTACACTTAAGATTAAATCATATCTAGTAATAGCACCAGAATAATTTTTTTCTTGATGTATCCGAGTACCATAATCGAGTAAAGAAAGAGCTTTTTCGTTCATTCCATCTACAAACCTCGTATCAGAAAGGTATAAGTAATAACCTTCGATATATGCGTTTAGTTGTGGTGTAGAAGATGTCTGACTTTCCGCATACACTATTTGTTCATCCGCAGTACGGTATAATTGATCTTTTGCTGCATAGCTACGTTTTAATGTTGTACTTTCATGAATTGTGTCAGCTAAGACTGGTGCAGATAAAATTAGATCATATCTTAAAATAGCTGAACCAAATTTCCCATCTTCGTGTTGACGACTCGCATAATCTAATAATGCTAAGGCACTATCATTAATTCCTTGTTCAAATCGAGTATCACCTTTATACAAGATATAACCATCTATATACGCTTGCAGTTTAGCAGATGAATTTGTTTCGTCTGCTGCAATACTTAGTTGCTGATTTGCTGTAGGATATGTTGTTTTTGCAACAGCATATTCACTCTTGATTTTTGTTTCTTCTTCAATAGAATCGTCTAATACTGGAGCAGATAAGATCAATTGATATCTAAGAAGCGCCGAACCGTAATTACCTTGTTCGTGTTGTGTGCTTGCATAATTCAACAAATCCTGAGCGCTACTATTAATACCTTCCTTAAAACGTTGATCGTTAGGATACCAATTATATCCATCAATGTAAGCTGTCAGTCGAGCACTTGAGTTTGCCTCTTGTTTTGCAAAGTTATATTGAGCATCAGCTATCCTATAAATTTTCCCTTCAGTAGCAGCTTCTCGTTTTATTGTTGCTTCTTGTTTAATCCCAGCATTTAATACAGGTACAGATAAGATATGATCATATCTTACAATTGCAGCTCCGTAATCTCCTGCTTCATGGCGCTTCGTTGTATAATCCAGTAATTCTCTCGCACTTTCATTGATACCATTTTCAAATCTAGTATCATTTGGATATAAATTATAAGCTTCAACATAT
The DNA here is from genome assembly GCF_003268595.1 of Paraliobacillus zengyii. Classification (NCBI taxonomy): domain Bacteria; kingdom Bacillati; phylum Bacillota; class Bacilli; order Caryophanales; family Bacillaceae; genus Paraliobacillus; species Paraliobacillus zengyii. Next base: position 3,195,425 of record NZ_CP029797.1, read on the forward strand.
GCAGTTAATTTTGCTGAAGAAGTAGTTTGATTTACCGCATTGTTATATAGCATATCCGGTGTACGTTGTTTAGCTACCGCATATTCTAAATTAGTTTGTGCAGCCTTTTTAGTACTGTCTTTAAGCATAGGAGCTGACAAAATACTCTCATAGCGCAATATAGCTGAGCCATATTCACCTTTTTCATGTTGTTTAATAGCATAATTTAATAATGAAAGAGCACTTTCATTAATTCCAGTTGTGAATCTATTATCATTTGGATATAATTCATATCCATCTATAAAGGCAGCAAGTTGTGAAGTTGAATTAGGCTTATTTCTTGCTGAATTATATTGTTCATCTGCTGTAACAAATGTCATTTCTTGTTCTGCCAAATCTTTTCTAGATTCTACACTACTTTTTATTACTGCATCTAAAGCAGGTGCTGCTAGTATAGTATCGTATCTTACAATTGCAGCACCATAATCTCCAGCCATATGCCTTTTTTCAGCATAATTCATCAAGTCTAGTGCACTACTATTAATTCCTTGTGCAAATCTAGCATCGCTGGGATACACGTTATACCCCTCTATATAACTCGTTAATTGTGAAGTTGAATTAGGTTGCTTTAGAGCATTACTATAAAGCATATCTGCTGTACGTTTTTCCGCTATAGCATACTCAAGATTATATTCTGTTTCTGTTTTTGTATTCGAATTTAATGCAGGGGCCTCTAAAATCCTATTATATCTTAATATAGCAGAACCATAGTTACCTTTTAGATGTTGTTCCATAGCATAGTCTAGCAATGAAACTGCGCTCTCATTAATACCAGTTGTGAATCTACTATCCCATGGATAAAGAGCGTACCCTTCTATATAAGAAGCGAGTTGAGGAGAAGAATTGGTTTGATTCTTGGCATTGGTAAGTTTTTTATTCGCAGTTTCAAAAGTTTTACTTTGTTGAGCTAAAACTTTTCTAGCCTCTACACTAGCCTTTACTGCTTCATTTAAAACAGGTGCTGCTAGTATAGCATTGTACCTTACAATTGCGGCACCATAATCACCAGCTAGATGTCTCGTGTCTGTGTAATTTATCAAATCTATGGCACTACTATTAATACCTTCTTCAAATCTTGGATCGTTTGGATATAATTCATATCCGTTAATGTAGGAACTAAGTTGTGCAGAAGAGCTAGTTTGTTCTTGTGCTTGTTTATACAAAGAGTCTGCATCTTCACCAGTTGATTCTGCAAAACCGACAGGAATAAACAAACTGCTTAACAGTAATAATATAATAACAACAACAATTTTTTTCTTCTTAAATTGCATTAAATATCCCCCATGTTTTTTAAGACTTTTTTAAGCAATGTATGTGTTGCTTAAATACTAGTCTTATTATCTATTAAAATCCATATTAATTCAACACTTTATAACATAATTCTTTTAAAAAACCAAATACCCACAGCTAATATTAGCTGTGGGTATTATGCATCATTAATTTTTCATTGCTCTCAACTTATTTAATTGAATATTGTTTATCAAAATATTGCTTGTATTCTCCACTAATAATTTGCTCCCACCAATCCTTATTGTTTAGATACCACTGGATGGTTTGTACAATACCAGTATCAAAGTTATAAGTTGGCTTCCAACCAAGCTTTTCGAGTTTCGTTGGATCAATCGCATAGCGTTTGTCGTGCCCTAAACGATCTTCTACAAATTCAATTAATTCTTCTGATTTATCAAGTGCTTGAATAATTGTTTTTACTACTTCTAAATTTGTTTTTTCATTATGTCCACCGATGTTATAGACTTCCCCACTAATTCCTTCATGTAATACAAGGTCAATCGCAGAACAATGATCTTGAACATGTAACCAATCGCGAATGTTCTTTCCATCACCATAAACGGGTACCTTCTCGTCATTTAACACACGTGAAATAGTTAATGGAATTAACTTCTCTGGAAAATGATAAGGGCCATAATTATTAGAACAACGCGTAATATTCACTGGTAATCCATATGTTTCATGATAGGCGCGTACCAATAAGTCTGAAGATGCTTTACTTGCACTATACGGACTATTTGCTTGTAGTGGTGTTTCTTCGGTGAAAAAGGTCGTTGGATCAAAATCTAATTCTCCATAAACTTCATCTGTAGACACATGAACAAATTTCTTGATGTCAATTGCCTTTGCTGCATCTAGCAATACTTGAGTACCTAATACATTCGTCCGGATGAAAATTTCAGGATCAGTTATCGAACGATCGACATGACTTTCTGCTGCAAAGTGGACTACATAATCAAATTGTTCTTTCTCAAATAACGATGAAATCGATTTCCGATCCGTAATGTCTGCTTTGACAAAATGATAATTTTCATTTTTTTCAACAATTTGGTGCTTGGTTAAATCACCTGCATAGGTTAGTTCATCCAAATTATATATATGGTAATTCGGATATTTTTCAACCATATATTGAACAAAATTCCCACCAATAAAACCTGCGCCACCTGTCACAACTATTTTCTTTTTAGACATCTATCTCACCTCTTTATTTAATTGTTCTAAATAATGTGTTAAGGCATCCTGCCAACTTGGCAAACGTTGGAATCCTTGATCTTCTAATTTAGCTTTAGACATGCGCGAGTTCAGTGGGCGGACAGCACGCGTTGGATATTCCGCAGTCGGAATGCTCTCAACTGATATCTGTTTATCAGCCTGCTTAAATATTTCCTTCGCAAAGTCTGACCATGTACAAAAACCTTCATTGGATGCGTGATACGTACCATACTTATTTGTTTGAACAATCTCTAGTAACAACTTCGCCAGATCATACGTATACGTAGGAGAACCGTATTGATCTCCTACTACTTTTAATTCTTTATGTGTTTCGGAGAGACGTAACATGGTTTTTATAAAGTTATTGCCATTACTACCAAACACCCAAGAAATACGGATAATAAAGGCTTCATTTAATAATTCCTGGACACGTTTTTCTCCTTCAAGTTTCGTTAGACCATAATAACCAACGGGATTAGTTGGATCTGTTTCTGTAAATGGCTCTTTTCCTGACCCATCGAATACGTAATCTGTGCTAATATACATGAATTTTGCTTGTACTTGTTTGGCTGCAGCTGCTAGGTATCTAGTTCCGTTGACATTTACATCCCAACACGCTTCTTTATTATCTTCCGCTTTATCGACAGCTGTATATGCTGCACAATGAATGATCACATCTGGATTTATTTGATTCACATACTCATACACAGCTTGTTCATTCGTAATATCTAATTGATCGCGACCCGAACCATGTATTTCGAAACCTTGCTTTAACCCTTCCTGAACCACATCATAACCAAGTTGTCCGGCGTATCCTGTAACGAAAAGTTTCATAACACTACTCCTTCTAGCTAAAATTATTCTCTGCGTCTTCTAACAATGGCGCTTTTTCATCTTTTTCTGATAACACTGGGGTAATTTCTATCGGCCACGTAACGTTAATTGTCGGATCATCCCAACGAATGCCGCGATCACATTCAGGAGCATACCCTTCATCAACTTTGTATTGCACTTCAGAATTTTCTGTTAGTGTCATAAACGCATGAGCAAATCCTTTAGGCACAAGTAATTGCTTTTTGTTTTCTGCACTTAATTCGATGCCAAACCATTCGCCATAAGATGGACTTTCTTTTCTTATGTCTACAGCAACATCAAAGATGGAACCTTGTGTGCAACGAACGAGCTTCGTTTGGGCTTTCGGATCAAGCTGATAGTGTAACCCACGTAATGTACCTTTTGTTGCAGAAAATGATTGATTATCTTGGACAAAGTCAATATCAATTCCTGCTTCTTTAAATTTAGTTTCACTATATGTCTCCATAAACCAACCTCTATGATCTCCAAATACAGATGGTTCGATTACTTTTACACCAGAAAGTTTAGTTTCTATAACTTTCATGTATTCACCCCTTTTTAATATTTGATCTCTCCATTAGCTACTTTTAATAAATATTGACCATAACCTGTTTTAGAAAACAATTGACCTGATTTAGTTAATTGTTCTTTGGTTATCCAACCATTTATATAAGCAATTTCTTCTGGTGCGGATACTTTAATCCCCTGATGGTCTTCTACTGTTTTGACAAAATTAGTAGCCGAGACTAAACTTTCATGTGTCCCTGTATCTAACCATGTATAGCCACGTCCTAGAAGTTCCACTTCCAATTCTCCTGATTGTAAATACGCTTCATTAATAGAAGTAATTTCTAACTCACCTCTGCTCGAAGGTTTAACATTTTTGGCAATTTCCACTACACGATTATCATAGAAATATAGACCTGTTATCGCATAATGTGATTTGGGGTTATCTGGTTTTTCTTCTACACTTAGCACTTTACCAGTATCATCAAATTCAACGACACCGAATCTTTCGGGATCCTGAACATGATATCCGAAAACAGTAGCTCCTTCTTTTTTTTCGACAGCACGTTTCAAAATATTTGTTAAACCACTCCCATAATAAACATTATCGCCCAGAACCATAGCAACAGGATCATTACCGATAAATTCTTCTCCTATGATGAAAGCTTCTGCTAATCCATTTGGATTCTCTTGGACTTTGTATTCAAGATTAATACCGAATTGCGAGCCATCACCTAGTAATGCCTGAAAACGCGGAATATCATCCGGGGTTGATATAATTAGAATATCCTGAATACCTGCTAACATTAACGTGGATAGTGGATAATAAATCATTGGTTTATCATAGATTGGTAATAACTGTTTACTTGTTACCATCGTTAATGGATATAAACGCGTACCACTTCCACCTGCAAGAATTATACCTTTCATAAAACCATATCCCTTCTAGATTAAAAATATAGCGGTATGACACCCATAGCATCACACCGCTTAAATTATTACTTTTTATTCTATCCCTATTCACTTCGCTCTTCATTTTTTGATGTGTTTTCATAAAATTCACTGAATAGATCAACGAAGTCTTTAGAAGCTTGCAATTTATAGTTATGTTTTTTCGCAATATCGAATATGACATTTAAATTACTTTTAACTGCATTATATGAAAATTGTCTAATATACAAGTTTCTTGCCTTTTTAACCATTTTATCAGTCTCTGCTTCATTATTAAAGATATCTTTGATGACGACTTTCAACTGATTAAAATCACCAAAATCTGCATGTCTGAGATAACCTTGTCGAGATAGATCGCCTAAATCAGAAATATCGTTAGATATAACTGGCACTTTCATTGCTATTGCATCGGTAAATTTATACGGCATCTGATAATGACTAGCGGCGATATTAGGATCTAACCAAAGTATAACTAAATCTGATGCATAATTTATTTTTGCCATTTCATTTCTTCCTTGAGGTGGCAATACTTTAATTTTGTCTCCATACTGTTCTATTAATTTCTTTTGATCAGGTGTAACACGTGATCCTACAAATAGTAATTTGTATCTATCATCATCTAATTTGTCTAATAATTTTACTAATTCATATATTCCTTTATGTTTTCTAACTAATCCACCAAACAATATAATTCTATCATCTTTTTCAAAACCTAATTCATCTCTTAATTTATTTCTGTCATAAATATTAGGGTCATAGTGCTTTTCATCTTTTAGATTTCTAATATAGAAACTATTCCCACCAAAATATTGATCTAGAGTCTTATTGTGCGTTGTTGTTACCGGTACATCTTTTGATAATTTTTCAACAATTGTAGACCACTTCAAGCTGTATGGAGTAAGAAGTTCTTCATCCTTAAAATTCATCGATGTTGACTCTTTACCTTTTTCAACTAATTTATCTTTTTGTGGATTTGATACAACTGTTTCTAAGTCATTATATTCCAAGATAATAGGTTTTTCTAAGTGATAATTAGCTAATAACGCCAATCCTAAGCTTGTCAGTCTTGGTTTAACTGCATATATGATATCCCCATCAATTTGTTTTAATGCATCTGACATCATTTTAAATAAATCAGGGAAATTTGCACCTTCAAAAATTGTCATTTTAAAATCTGGAGTCTCATGTTTATAGGGAGGAAATATTTCTTCCTCAAAAAATCGGAAGCCCAATAATTGTACTGTATACGTCTTAGATAACGATTCAGCAATATTATAAGCTTTGGAAAAATGATTTCTACTCACATCCCAAGAAATTATTGTAATTTTAGGAAGTGATTCTTGGTTCTTTTTATCAGGTAAGCCATTCTTGAAGTATGATTCCAGGCTTGATTTAATTGTTTCTTGACTAGATGTGTCATCACTATGCACATGAGAAATTTGATTCCATTCTTTATTTCTTCTATAAATCACTAATAACTGATCTATATATAGTGGATCTCTTAAGAAAGTATATTTTAGAACTAAATCCCAGTCTTGCCTTCTTGGCAATTCTTCATTAAATCCTCCGAAATGGTCATATAATTCCCTTTTATGAACAAATGAATTTAGATCAATAAAGTTTTTCTCCATTAAATTATCATAATCAAAAGTTAAAGATTTACAAGTCTTAACTCTATAATTATTATCATGGAAATATACATCAATATAACGATTAAATATTGAATAGTAACCAGGATTATCAATAAGTTTAGTGAGATTAGCAAGTAGATACTGTGGATGCCAAATATTATCGGTATCTAAATAAGCGATATATTCTCCCTTGGCATTTTCCAGACCATGATTTCTCGCTTTTGCTGCACCACCCCATGGTAATTTAAAGTAGCGAATTCTTGAATCCATATATTTAGCAATCGTCTTTTCCGTGTTATCGGTGCTACCATCATCACAAATTAATAATTCCCAATTCGTGTAACTCTGCTCTAAAACACTTTTTATCGATTGATCTAAAACGTCTCCACGATTGTAGGTAGGCATAATTATGCTAATTAAGGGCTCATTTTTAAGATTATAAATATTTTTTTTAAGCTCATTTTCACTTCGCTCGATTAGTCGTTTGAAATTAGTTTCATTTTCACTATCACATATATCATTTACTGTTTTATAAAAAACACTATCGCTTAAATTTTTAAATGGGTTCTTCTCAGACTTATTGTTTTTTTTTGCTGGACGTCTTTTCTTTCTAATGTAAGCTCTTCTCACCAATTTCGCTACTGTATATGGTAACAAAATAAACTTCTTAGGAGATTTTAATGATGATACTAATATATCTCCCAATTGATATTTAATTGAGCTATACACTAATTCAAGCTTTTTACTTTGCTTTCTGAATTCCTTTTCCAATCTTTCCACTTTACGCTGTAAATTACTATACTTCTCTTGTGCATCTTTGTGTGTATCGTTTTCTTCTTTTAAGACACTAAGCTGAGCATTAAGTTGTTCAATTTCATCTGATTTATTATTAACTTGTTTTAGTAGCTCATTTGCTTTATTTTCTAAAGCTTCAAATTCGCTATTTGACTGTGAATTATCTATCTCTACTACTTCTAGAGCTTCTAATTTCTGTTTTAAATTCAATGTTTTCACAAGGTAGCTAAGTCTTTCCTTTTCCAGTTTCTCAGCAATGTTTTCATGAACTTTTTTAGATTCTAATACATTTTCAATTAGCATGTTTTTTTGGGTTTTTTCATAAAGTATTCCTAATCCATGAAATCCATGAACTTCTTCAAAAACCAAATCAAATTCCGATTCATTCAAGAAATCTTCAATTCCTGTTTTCACACCATTTTTGGGCGTATTTTCGTATACACTATTGTGTAAGTGTGCATTAAAACCTTTATCTTTAACTAGTTGGCTTGAATCTAAACGAATCCCTCCTTTTTTATGTGCCTGTCTATAATGAGCAGGAATATTTTCAGGATCGTAGTATAAATCTCTTCGACCGTAAGGCCAACCAATGTCATGTGCAAAAATTAATGGAAAGTTACCTTTGCTAAATGTTTTCTCAATCATCTTAAGTTCATGATAAACCGTGTACCAATTATGATCTCCATCTAAAAAAACAGCATCATATTCAGTTATTTTAGAAAGAGCGTTCAAACTCAATTCCTCTATGTAACTAAAATTTTCAGGATGTTCTTTTTCCCATGCTTCATACTCTTCAATTCGCAATGGATCAACAGTATAGAGAACAGCATCTTTACGAATACAATAATCTAAAATTTTCTTTGTATGCAATCCTTTTTGGGCACCTATTTCAACAACATTTCTTATATCCAATTCCTCGAGTATAGGATATATTAGTATTTCCCAAAATCTATTCATTTTATAGTGTATCTCCTGTCTATCATAGTATAGTAACCTAAACTTTATTATTCATTTAGGTTGTTCTTCTACTTATGTTTTTTAATCATTTCTATTAAAACGTTAGCTCTATTTTCAAAAGTGAAGTTTTTGTTCACTTCATCTTTTAAGTCATCAATATCTTTTTTTACTTTAGGATAAGAAAGTAAAACTTTCTCTAAACACTTTTGAAACTCTTCTTCATTGTTGTAATAAAGTATTTTATCACCAAATAGCTGATACAGTGATTCATGATAATCAGTTATCACTGGTAAACCACATGCTATTGCATCAAAAATCCGATTATTAATGAATCCAAATTCCTTCATATCTTCCCAATGGTCATTTAAGACTATTTTGGATTGTGAATATAATTTTCCTAACTTTTGATTATCTATATAGTTACCAACTATAAACTGTTTATCAAGGAATTCTGTCCAACCTCTTCCCCAAACTTTTAATGGAACACCCGAATCAGCTGCCCAGATTACGCATGGTCTTTTTACGTTCCTCGTGTTACCAACAAAAATAAAATCTTCTCTGTCATGATAATCCAAATCACCTTCATAAAACTCCTCAATATCCGTACATTGCAGAAGGGGATAGACTGGCACAGAGATTCGTTCTTTTAAATAAGTTGCATGTGTTTCAGAAGCTACAAACACGACATCATAGGATGCATATTCTTCTAGAGACACTGCCTCAGGATGGGATATGTTCCAAATAATATTAAAGTCATTTTCTTTTACTGTATAAGGGTGCTTTCCTCTTAATACTAGCACAACATCCGCTTTTTTATTATTATCCCATTCTCCATGGTAATCTGTTTCAACTTTCTGTCCCATTCTTTCTAAATATTTCATCAAAGATCGACCAAAATGAAAATCTCCCCATTTATCTTGACGCCAATCAGTTGGTGCAGGGTTTTTTATAATCCACTTCATGAAAAAGTCTCCCATCAATTCAGTTCAACCATATTATAATTTAAACATACGTTAACTAAATATAATATTTTTCACTGACTAATTTTTTATTTATTTCCTATCATCTTCTGATAAAGTAAATAAATTAAAGTTTTCTGCGTTATATTTTAATAAACTATCTATGCGTTTATCATTTGTTGGTATCCACTTTCCTTTTTTTCCAAAGTACTCTTCTATCCTTTGATTATACAACGTCAAGTTATCCTCTAAAGTGTCTTTTTGTTCAACAACAATATGAATATTTGTTGCATCTATAGAAGGAATGTACTTTTGATAATCTAACAAAATAGTTGGGAACCTTAAAATTAGATGGTTGCACGATACCTCTTCACCATACACGATTATTTGTACCAAGTCACCATCAACAGTATCTCTTATACCTGTATTTATCTCTTCTTTGGCTGGATAGTTATACTGATTCAGTTGGACAAGACCGATCTTTATTCCTAATTGTTTATATCTATTTATTTCATTTAGATTATGTTTAGTTGGACTTTCATCTAATCGGAAATCCGATATTAATATTACTTCAAAATGGTTTTTAACGGTGAATTTCTCTTTCATGGGTAACATAGGTCTTGGAACAGGAAACGGTCTCTTCTGTTCATAATCGAACGGGTACTTAAGATCCTCCGTGTTAGCATGATAATGAAGTTGTGCTTCTAAGTACTCTTTTCTAGCCCCCATGAAAAAACCTGGAAATCCGAAGAATGAATTTCCTGTTAAAGACCCATTTAACTGTCTTTGAAAAGAAAGAGGGCCAGTTGCTATCTCAACAACTGTTTTTTCCCCAAAACTCTTTTTTATTCTTTTAATGAATTCTGAATCAGCAGCAAAGCGAACAGCATCCCAATAGCCTACTTTATTTAATACCTTTTCTCGTCGGAACATTAATGATGACATATTACCAAAAATATAGTTTCCTGGTTTCCCTCTACGATAGAATTTTAAATCATTTGTAGCCCTGGCTTGTTCCGACATATTGGCAATAATACTCTTATTTTTAAGAAGATGCTCTGCCTGTAACTGGATTTTCTGTGGATGGGACCAATCATCTGCATCATTAATTGTAACAAATTCTCCTTTAGCTTCTTTTAAAGCCAAATTACGTGCTAAGTATGCTCCACCATTACGCTTTGTTTTTAATAGCTTAATTCTTTTATCCTCAGACTGATATTTCTTTACTATATCAAGCGTATTGTCTGTACTACAATCATCTACTACAAGTACTTCTATGTTTCTCCATGTTTGATTAATAATTGATGTAAGGGCCGTATCTACAACCGCTTCAGCGTTATAGACAGGAATAATTACAGAGATCTTTATATTGCTATTTTTATAATTATTTTTTATACCCTTCACAATTAGAGAGTCATAAGTTGATGATGCCTTTAAAGATTGCAGTTCTATTCGTGCAATGCCATACTTTCTATATGCTTTATTTATCCATTTTATTTTTTCTGATGGGGACTGATTTAAATTTGCATACGCAAGAAATAAATCTGGATGAGCCTTATTTTTAATTGCATTTTTAATTTTCTTTTCAGCTAATTCAATCTGCCCTAAAATCGCATAACTTTCTACTTCTAATATTACTGCTCTTCTTAAGAGATCTTTGTCTTTAACCCCTTTTATTGCTATGGGTAAGAACCGTAATGCCTTTTCTGCGTCTTCTACACTGTACTGATTTGCATGCCATAAGGCAATTTCCCATGACGCTAATCGGTTTATTAACGGATCATTTGGTGAAAACGCTAGTGATTTTAGTTCTTCATATGCTTTAGAAGTGAATCCTAAGTTGTATAGTTTATACTTTACATTATCTATTTTCTCTATTGCAGAACGTCTATTACCTTTTCTCATTAAACTTCTAATATAGCTTTTTTGCTTTTCAGAAAAACTTTTTTTAAAATAATTTCTCTGCTTAACAGTGAGAACATTATCAAGAATATACTGTGTTATGTCAGAACTTAAACGCAGTAAAGATTTTTTCATTACTACAACACCTATACTTTATTTAGTATTTTATTTCTTCTTATCATTAATCTTATCTCTATAAGCTTTAACAACTTCTTTTGATTCTCCGTCTGCAATTATTTTACCTTTTTCGATTAATATAGCCCTAGTACAAACTTTTTCAACAAAACCTAAACTGTGTGAAACAATTATAACTGCTTTTGCTTGCTCCATCATTCCTTGGATTTTTTCACTTGCTTTTTGTCTAAAAGCCATGTCACCCGTCGAAAGTGCTTCATCAATAATGAAGATATCAGGTTGTAAGATTGCAGCTATACTAAAACCAAGTCTTGCTCTCATACCACTAGAGTAGTGCTTTATTGGTTTATTGATGAACTTTCCTAATTCCGAAAATTCGACTATATTCTCATAATTTCTTTTCACTACATCAATTGGAATACCTAATAACATACCATTTAAATATATATTATCAGTCCCATTTAATTGTGCATTAAAGCCTGTACCATAACTTAAAAGAGCAGTAGTTTCTCCATTAACAGTTAAAACACCATGATCTGGACTAATTATTTGGGTTAAAGTTTTACATAGCGTACTTTTACCAGCTCCGTTATGACCAATTATCCCAACAACTTCTCCTTCATTTATTGTAAAGTTAAGGTTATCAAGTGCCTTGAATTTCCGTTTTTTTATTTTATACTCTACACTGACATTCTCTGCATTAATAACTACAGAATCTTTAATATCTGCATTAGTCTTTTTTAAGTCTAGTTTCCTTTGTGGTTTAGCGGTTTTCTTAGGGATCGTTGCTTCATATTCTTTGACAATGTTTTCTGGATCACCAATACTCATTATAGAACCCTGTTCTAACCATACAAGCCTATCACAATTCTCCAGTGCGTACTTATGACTATGAGTTACGATAATTACAATTTTTGCTCTTTGCACAAGTTCTTTGATTTTAATTGCAGCTTTTTTACTAAAAGCTGCATCTCCAGTATTTAAAGCTTCATCTAAAATTAATATTTCAGGATCTAAATGCGCTGCGACACTAAATCCAAGACGAGCTTTCATCCCACTAGAATACTTTTTCATTGGTTGTTCCATAAATTCACCAATACCAGAAAATTCATGGATTTCATCAAAAAACAAGTCGATTTTGACCTTGTCAATACCTAACATCATACCGTTTAAATATACATTTTCTCTTCCTGTTAAATCTTTATTAAAACCCATCCCCATTGAAAATAAGGTGGAAACTTTTCCTTTTACATTAATTGACCCTTCGTCAGGTTGTAGTATGCCTGTAATCACTTTACAAAGTGTTGTTTTACCTGAACCATTTGATCCAATAATCCCTAAAACTTCTCCTTTATATGCGACAAGATTAATGTCCCTTAATGGCCATGTTAATTTATTTTCTTTTTTCTTGTTTTTATTTCGCAAAAAACTTATGGTTTTTGATTTATAATCATCTTTTTTATAACCAGAATTAAATGACACACCTAATCCTTCAGTTTTTATGACCTCTTCGCGATTAACAATTTTATTTTCTATTTCCGACATTTTAATTATACCCTCTTTTTATAGTGCTTTAATGATCTTATGTTCATTTTTGCTATAGTAAAATAACATTAACAAAATGGTAACCACTGAAAGAGTCCCGATTACTATGAGACCAGTAAAGTCTGGAACTGTATGATACATTAGTATATCCCTGTAAGCGTTTAGTAGAATCGCAACTGGGTTCAGACTAATTATTAAATTAAATCCATCAGGCAAATGAGCGAGTCTGTCACTTTCCCATATTATTGGTGAAGCATAGAAGAACATTCTAATTATATGACTTAATATATTATCAATATCTCTAATGAAAACACATATATAGGAAACAAATAAGCTAATGGCAATTAACAATAATAATTGTATCAATATTATTACTGGTAATAATACAATATGCCAACTAGGAATTATTCCGAAAAAGCCAAGAAATATCGCTATTACAACTAAGCCAAATGAGAAGTTAAATAGTTGCGTTGATGACAAAGCTAATGGAAAAATAGATTTCGGTAAATATACCTGATTAATAATCGTTGTATATTTAGTAATTGCTTTTGCAGATGCATTAATTGTTGTACTCATCCATCTCCAAACAACCAAACCTATTACGAGGTATACCGGATAATCTGGACCACCTCTTCCTAATATAACAACTACTAAGAAGTAGTATACGACTACATTAAGTAGTGGATCTAATAACCACCAAAAATAGCCCAAATAGCTATCCCTATTTTCTGCTTTTATACCAGACTTCACAAGATATATTAGCAAATCTTTTCTTTTTAACATTTCTAATAAATAATTACGCATTTTCAGCACCGCCTAATAACTTTCTTATTCTCTAATTTGTTTTTTATATCGTTACACGCTACATAAATTGATAGCTAATCCCTCTCAATTATATTCAGGTAACATATCTGAAATATTCTTTCATTTTCAATATCATATAATGACTAAAATACCATATACTTTTCCATATATTTAACTTTTCAACCTTACGATAAACCATCCAATTCTGCCTGGCCATTTTCAATTTATTACTTGATATTGAATTTCCTCTGACCCTATATTCAGCTAATACTTCTTGGATCCCATAAGCTTTAAATCCTTTTCTAGTTAATTCTAACCACAGAGCATAATCTTGTCTTGCTCGTATATCATTCATTGTGATTTCACCTGTTAATGAAGTATCTATCATGACAGTTAGACAACCCACTACGTTCTTTTTTAACAATTGCTTATAATTAGCGTTTGTAGGTATATGAACTCTTTTAATTATTTTTTCTCCACTATCACTATTTTGCATTCTATCATATTCCGTAAACGAAAAGGCAATATTGTTTTCTTGCATGAAGTTCAACTGTTTCTTTAGTTTTCCTGGTAACCATTTGTCATCACTGTCTAAAAAGGCGATATATTTTCCTTTTGCTTTTTTCAAGGCTGTATTTCTAGCTATTCCAGCACCTTGATTATGTGGCAAAATCGTTAAGTTTATTCTATTATCATCTTTTTGATAACTTTTGATCAAATCAATCGTCTTATCCTTAGATCCATCATCAACAATAATCATTTCCCAATTAGTGTAAGATTGTTTTATTACAGACATAATTGTTTCATCGATATACTTTTCAGCATTGTAGGTGGGAGTAATGATAGATATTAATGGCATCTGTTCTTCGTCACGCATACCAGTTTCCACCTCTACTATACTTGCATTTTAAATTCATGCTTTACCATTAATTCTTTATACCATTCAACTAATTTCATCTCTTCTAAATCCCAATTTAATTCCTTCATTACAGCCTCTTTACCATTGTTACCCATTCGACTAGCTTCTAACGGATTCTTTTTTATATAATCGATAGCATTTCTGATAGCTTCAGGATTTGACGGATCAACTGTTATGCCACATTGATATTTTTCAATAAACCTACGCCACACTGGAAAATCAGAGCAAATAATCGGAATACCAACACTCATATATTCAAAAAACTTGGTTAATTCTTTTTTCATATAATGATCTGTTGGAGGAAATATAGCTAGTCCAGCTAACCAGTTCTTACTAATATATTTAGCATCAATTTCTTCCCTTTCAACGAAACGATTAATACCTTCGATAATAAGACGATCTGAATTACCTTTGGAATTAGTATACATGACTTCGGCAATTTGTCCTGGACATTTACCGATGAAATGAATTTCCACTTCCTCATCTATCAGAGGAATTTTAGAATGAATACTAGCACCTCTATCAAGGGAAACATTACCGGTATAAATCAATGCATTTCCCTTTGATTTATTTTCATTATAATGTTCAATTAATTTTTTATTTAGTTTCGGATAATTTAAAATGCATTTTCCTCTTGGATACTTTTCTTGATAATATTTTTCAGCTAAACATAGGTCCATTTTTTTCGAAAAAAACCGCTCCATTACATTATACACTTGTCCCATAAATCTTCTTAGTGGTTTAGCAATATACTCTTTTTGCATGATACTGGTGTAGTAATCTTCATGAATGTCGTAAATAACATGGTTGTTATTGTTCTTTAGCAACCAGCCTACGATAAGTAACTCGGGATCATGAAAATGATAGTAATCTGCATCTATTTGTTTTGCTTTTCGATATACTTGAAATGTAGACATAATCATTCTCTTCAATCTACTATTATATTTCTTAACAGGGATAATCGCAACATTTTGTTCGTCAGTAATTATACCATCATCACTAACTGGAACAATTAATGAGACGTCAAATCCAGCTTCTTGAAGTGATCTACATTCTTTATGATAAATTCTAGTGTCATAGGGATTGTGTACAGTTGTTAAATGTACAACCTTTTGTTTATTTGTCAATGCACAACTCACCCTTCAGTCTTATGATCTTGTAAATTTAAAGTAGCCAAAAAGGCCTTCTCATATTTACTTACGATATCTTTAGCATCAAAAAAACGAGCTCTTTGATAACCTTTATCAATAACACGGTTCAATTCTTCTTTTTCTAACGATAGTAATTGTATTATTTGGTTACTCATGTCATTATCGCTTCCAACTTCACACAAGCGACCATACTTACCATTATCTAAGACTTCTCGTGGGCCGGATTTACAGTCTGTAGAAACAACTAGCGTACCCGTTGCTAGTGCTTCCGCTATTACATGACTAAATCCCTCGTGGATGGAGGATAATACAAACAAATCTGCTTTTTTGAAATAAGAATATGGATTACGCTGAAAGCCGATAAAATGAACTCTATCTGCAACCGCTAATGTAGAAGCGAGATCCATTAATTCCTCTTCAAGTGGGCCTTCACCAAGAATGACAAGACGACTTTTTATTTGTTTATTTACTGTTGCAAAAGCGCGTAATAATGTATGTTGATCCTTTTGAGGTACTAAACGACCTGCTGTGATAATAACTTTTTCATTCGTATTAAATATTTCTGTGAATAAAGGATCTATTTCTTCATTCATTTTTTCATTAACATTTTTTAAATCTATTGGATTATAAATCACTTTAATATCATCAGGTTTGATCTTATACCTATTTACTAGATTCTGCTTTACACCCTCCGATAAAGAGATTATCTGTTTAGCGAATTTGTAGATAAAACCAAATCCTATAAGTTGTATATTTTCTTTAAACGTACCACCTAAATTATCCGCTTCTCTAATGACATTTTTTGCACCTGAGAAAGAAAGGGTATTTGCAAGAATTGCTATCGTGTTTACCCGTGGTATTGTACTAAAAACAATATTAACTCGCTCATTTCTTATAATTTTAGCAAGTTTAAAAATAGACCTACTTAACCTTTTTGTATCTAACTTTATAAATTTAACATCTTCTTTTAATTCTGATTCGTACGATCCTTCATAGTTTAACGTAACGATTATTGGATTAAACTTGTCGCGGTCCAAGTTATTAATAATATTTAATAACGTCCTTGCAGCACCACCAGCTCCCATTTGATAAATATAAAATAAAATCGTAACTTTGTTCATTTTAACAACCTTCCATTCAATGCCATTTATGAAACATATCCCAAACATTATAGCATAGAATATTAATTATCTTCATCATTGTTAAAGGGATTTGTTTTAACAACAAATCCCAAAAATTATTTTATATAAATTAAGTTAGAGATAAGAATTATAAATTAACCATTATTTTCACTTTATTATATGTTTTTTTCATCATTCCTATTAACGGCATTTTCCCTTTACCAATAACACCTGCAAGTTCTGCAAATATTTGTAGTAATATTAATACAATAAATGAGACAACTAAAGACAGGCTTAATGATGCATTCGAAAATAAAATGCCGAGCAAACCGAATAAAATTGCAAATGCATAGAGAATTAATACAGTTGACCGATGACTAAAGCCAGAAGCTAATAATTGATAATGAATATGTTTTTTATCGGCAAGCATTATATTATCACCATTTAACGCTCGTCTAATTATTGCAAATAGCGTATCAAATATCGGAATTGCTAATACTATTACCGGAATTATGAAACTAAATAACGTTACATTTTTAAAAAGCCCCAATGTCGAAATAACTGCAATAGAATAACCAAGAAACATGGATCCCGTATCACCCATGTAAATTTTAGCAGGATGAAAGTTGTGGAATAAGAATCCTAAATTACTTGCAATTAATACGATACATAAATATATCACGAAGATATGATGGTCTGTAATTGCCATGATCAAAATACTAACTAATCCAATAGTCGTTATACCTGACGCTAATCCATCTAAACCGTCAATTAGGTTGATTGCATTCGTTATACCTACTATCCACAAAAGTGTGATTATTATACTAAAGTTATTAAGATCTACTACTCCCAAGATAGGTAGCGTTATGCGATCAATAATTACACCAGCGTATACAACAGTTCCAGCTGCAAACAATTGGCCTCCTAATTTTAAGAAGGGTTTGATTTGGTATTTATCGTCTAATAAACCTATTATTATGATAATAATTGCACCTATTATGATCCCAAAATATTCAGGATGCTGCGGTTGTAAATAAAGCAAACCCAATCCCACACCTAAAAACATTGCTAATCCGCCAAGTCTTGGTGTAGCAGTTGTATGGATTTTTCTGTAATTTGGTAAATCAATGAATCCAAATCGAATTGCTATTTTTTTTATTGGATAAACTAAAAAAAGTGTTGAAAAAAACGATATAACAAAAGCGATCACTATATCTATAATTAACATTTATATATCCCCTACTTTATTTATTGAATTCTTTTATAATGTATAATAACTTCAAATATATATACTACTAAGAAAATACCATACATACCAGAAAATTTTTATTAAATTTATATTACACATCAAATACAAGTCACTTACATAATTAGACGTATCTAGACAGTAATTGGTTTCACATTTATTATAATTAACCTCAACGCTTAATTTTACCTTAAAATATAAAATAAACAATACTTTTTGTTGATATTATGTAACCAAAAAAAGACAGCCTTCTTTAATTAGAAAGCTGCTCATCTTTTATTTCTTTATAACTCTTCACTTTGTACTTTCTTCTTTTTTGACTTCCCTTTCATCTTTTCCGTTAGATCATCAAAGAATGTGTAAATAACAGGAATTAATAATAAGGTAAAGATACTTGATACGGTTAGACCGAAGATAACGGTAATTGCCATTGGTGCTTGCATTTCTGCACCTTCGCCTAACCCCATGGCTAATGGAATCATCGCTAAGATTGTCGTTAGAGTTGTCATAAGGATTGGACGCATCCTGCTGACACCCGCTTCAATAATCGCTTCAAATCTTCCCATACCTCGTGCGCGTAGGATGTTGATATAATCAACAAGTACAATCGCATTGTTAACGACAATACCGGCGAGCATAATCACCCCAATGAAGGCTGTAATACTTAGCGGCGTATTGGTTATAAACAATCCACCTATTACACCTACTACTGTTGCTGGCATAGAGAACATAATGACAAATGGGAATAAGAAATTCTCAAATTGAATTGCCATTACTGCATAGACTAAGAAAATAGATAATACAAGCGCTAAAGCCAGGTCAGAGAATGCTTCTACCATATCCTCTGCTTGCCCACCGATTGTATACGAATAGTCTTCAGGCAAATCCATATTACTTAGTTTTGTTTCAATTGCCGCAGAGACGGTACCTAAGTCACTGCCTGAGACACCAGTTGTTATATTAACTTGTGCCTGTTGGTTCTGTCTTGTTAATGTTGCCGCTGCTTGTGTTTGTTCAAATTCTGCAATTGTTTCTAAAGGAATTTGTGATCCTTCTTGATTTAAAATTAACAATGTTTCAAGATCACTAATCGAGTCTTGCGATTCTTCTGGATACGTAATTCGCACATCCATTTCATCGCCATCTTCTCGATATTGCATAACCGTTTGACCAGTGAAGCTTAACTGTACTTGCGTCATCACTTCTTGTTCGGTCAATCCATATTGCGCTGCAACTTCGTTATCTACAGTGATATTCAACTGTGGTTGTGTTTCAGATACGGAAGTAGTCGGATTATGCACACCATCGATAGTAGAAATCTCTATTAATACTTGGTCAGCCAATTCTTGTAAAACCTCATGTTCTGGACCGTTCAATTGAACCTGAATCGGATCACCTGTACTGATTGCTGCGCCTACTTCACTTACCGTAATATCGGCACCAACAATACCCTCTAGATTATTACTAATGGCTTCTGAGACTTCTCCTGTTGATTGATCACGGTCATCTGCACCTACTAGTTGAATCGTATATGACGCTTGATTAGCGCTTCCACCCATCATTCCATTACCAGATCCACCAATCGATACATAACTAACATCGATGACATCTTGGAAATCCGCTAATCTTTCATTAACCTGATCAGTAACTTCTTTTGTTTTTTCCTCTGTTGTTCCTACTGGTGTTTCAACAGTAACACTTAATTGTCCTTGATCACCTTCTGGAATAAACTCTGTTCCAATAAAAGGTGTTAAAGCTAAACTTGCGATAATTAAGAACAAGCTTGTGAAGACTGTGGTTTTTCTGAATTTCATTACTTTACGTAATGCACGTTCATAACCATTGTTAAATCGATTCAATAATTGATCAAACCAATAACGGCGACCATTATCCTCCATTGCTTTGGTTAATAGCTTAGATGAAAGCATTGGAATTAAAGTAATCGAAACAACTAATGATGCGATTAAAGAAAAGGCAACCGTCATTGCAAGTGGCGCAAATAATTCAGAAGCAATTCCTTCAACGAATACAATTGGTAAGAATACTACTAACGTTGTTGTCGTTGAAGCGATAACAGCTGGCGCAAGTTCTGAGGCACCCTTTTTCGCTGATTCGACCATACTATATCCTTTTTGCCTATAGGAGATAATATTTTCGAGTATAACAATCGAACTATCGACCATCATACCAAGTCCGAGTGCTAAACCACCCATTGTAAGTACATTTAACGTTCCACCTGTAAAATATAATAAGGTAAATGTTGCGACAATTGCGATCGGAATCG
Source organism: Paraliobacillus zengyii (assembly GCF_003268595.1). Lineage (NCBI taxonomy): Bacteria > Bacillati > Bacillota > Bacilli > Caryophanales > Bacillaceae > Paraliobacillus > Paraliobacillus zengyii. Next base: position 3,215,728 of record NZ_CP029797.1, read on the forward strand.
AAACACCAACAACAAGCGTTGCCCTAAAACTTTTCAAGAAAAGCAATAAGATAAGTAAAGCGAAAACGCCACCTATAACCATATTTTGAATAACGGATGAAATAGATTGTTTAATAAATGTAGATGTATCTAAAACAACATCGAGTTCTACATCACCTGAAAGTGTTTCATTTAGTTCATCTATACTAGCTAAAATATTATTGGACACGTCGACGGTATTACCGTCTGATTGTTTCATAACGGATAAGACAACAGATTCTTCTCCATTTACTAACGTCGTACCTGAATCAGCAAATGTATCGATAACCGTTGCAACATCTTCTACATGGATCGTTGCACCTTGCGACGTTTGTAATATCGTATTGCTTATATCATCAACTGAAGTGTATTCACCATCAATACGAATTTGTAAATCCTTATCACCTTTTGCTACAGTACCTGCAGAGCCAGATTGATTCACTTGACTCAATGTTTGCATAATCTGTTGTGGTGACAGGCCATACTCTGTTAATTTAGATTGATCAAGTTCAAGTCTTATTTCCCGATCTTGACCTCCCTCAACTGATACAGAAGCTACGCCACCTTGGCGTTCAAACTGTGGTACAACTTGATCTTCTGCAATAGCTTGTAATTGCGCAAGACTATCACCAGATATACCTACTTGGATAATTGGTAATTGGTTTGGATTAAAGCGCAGTACACTCGGCTCTCCTGCACTTTCAGGAAGAAGACCTTTCACTTGATCAACGCTTTCTCTTACTTCTAAGAGTGCATTATCCAAATCTGTTCCCGTATCAAACATCATAACCACAAGCGATGAACCTGTTTGTGATTGTGTTTGAATAGATTGAATCCCCTGAATGGAACCTAATGCAGATTCTATTGGTTGACTAACTTGTTTTTCCACTTCTTCTGGTGCAGCATCTGGATAATTCACTGCTACTACCGCTATAGGTAAGTCAATTTCCGGAAGCAAATCGATTGCTAGATTACGTACCGAAATAATGCCTAGTGCGATAATCGCAAGAACAATCATCACTACACCGACTGGTCTTTTGACGGATTGATCTACTAACTTCACGATTCACTTCCCCCGTTTGCTACTTGTATTTTACTACCATCTGAAAGGGTTAATTGACCGCTAGTTACGATTTCATTTCCTTCTTCCAGTTCCGCTTCAATTGCAGTCACATCAGTTTGTGATTTTATAACTGTAACTAATGTTTTACTTACTGTATCGCCATCTACAAGATAGACAAATGACTCGTCACCCTCTTCAATTAGTGATGCAGTTGGAATTAAAAGCGTGTCCTCAATTCTTTCTTCCGTTAACGAAACAACTGCTACCATACCTGCTTTCCATTGATTTTCTTCGTTATCAACTACTAATTCAACAGGGAATAAACCTGATTCGTTAAGTAACGATGGGATATAGTCAATTGTGGCAGTAGATGATTCTTCTTCATCAGCAAATCTTATTTCAACTTCTTCATCCATTTCAAATAATTCTAAATTTGTTCCAGTAACATCAACTTGAATGGTCAGTTGATCTAAATCTGCAATTACTGCGACTGGATCTGTATTTGAAACCATTGAACCTTCTGTTGCTGTAAGACTTGTCACTTCTCCATCATTTTGAGCGACAATTTCGAATGACTGTCCCGTTTCAGCTGCAATGATTGTCATCAAAACATCATCTTCTTCGACTTGATCACCATTTGAAACTTCTAGACTGTCTACTTCACCAGCCATTGGTGCCATTATTGGCGTTGTTTCTACCGGTGTAGAGCGGCCATAAAAATTCTTATCAATTGTTAAATTGCCCTTTGAGACTTCACCAACCTCAACTGTTGTTACACTTTCTTCTGTTTCTTCTGTCTCTGCGTCTTCCTCTGTACAAGCAACTAATACGAATAGTAATGCAAGTAGCGGCATCCAAATCTTTTTCATTTACTGGTCCCCCTCATTCTTTTTTATATCTATTGTTGGTACGGATATATTTAATGCAACAGCGATTTTTTCACTTATTTGTTGTAACGATGGTATTGCACAAAGTTGTGTCAGCATACCTTTTAAGATGAGTTCATTTTTGTTATCCTTTTCTAATTCATCATTTATCATAACCACAGCTTCTCGTAACTGTGTTTTCTGAACAACTTCTAGACTAGAATCGTTAATTAGTCGACTTAATTGGTCCATAAGTAATGGCACACTTTCGTTAGTTGATTGATTTCCTTTAATAAAATCATAGGAAAGTTGATCTAGTGTAATTTGTGGTTTCGCATTTGAATTAATTAGGCCATTAATTATATCATCTAAGCGGTCAACAACGAATTGCGCAAGGTTACCCGTATCAAGTTGTAAGTTATGCAGGACAATCGACTTAAAATAGCCTTGTAACATTCCATCTAATTGAATCGATATATCTACAATATACTTATCTGTTTCTTTACCATAAATCTCCTTCACACTTTTTTGAATCCACTCAAAACCTTGCTTATTCAGTTTAATAACTAATTGGTCAATTTTATTACCTACTTGTAAATTGTCCCGAAATTGCATAATGACATATTCTTTATGATTTGAAATTAGGTCAAAAAACATTTTTAATTGCTCAACAAGTTTTGTTTTACCATCTTTGTCTTGCTGTTGGATTTTTGCTACTTTATCCATTACCATGGAAGTGTAGTATTCAAATATGGCAATTGTCAGTTCTTCTTTTGAATGAAAGTATAAATAAAAAGCCCCTTTTGACACCTCACTTTTCTTAGCTATTTCTTGAATTGAAGTTGCATGAAAACCGCTTTCAGCAAATAACTTCATACTTTCTTCGATAATTCGTTTTTTCTTTTCATTCACTATTTTCACCTGGTTCTATTTTTATTTACGAATAAGGTTAGGAAAAGTTTCTTTTATGAATGACCAGTCAGTCAATCAGAATTATACTATATCATGAAAGTAAAACACGATGCAATTAATAGAACTTCTTTCTATTATTGCAAAAAGGAACCCGGAATTACATCCAAGTTCCTTTTGCTCATGTTGCTTCTATTCTTCTTCGTTTTCCATTGTATCTTCATTGCCAGTATCGTCTGCTTCATCAGTGTCTTGATCGATTTCAGCTTCGCCTTCTTCTGTTTCGGTACCTGTGTCTGTTTCAGTGTCAGTTCCAGTTTCATCTTGATTCTCTTCTGTACCTTGATCTTCTTCCATTTCAGTGCCCGTATCGTCCATTTCTTCTTCTACTTCTTCACCTGTATCTTCCATTTCCTCTTCCATTTCGTCAACTGGTGCTTCCACGTCATCTTCTTCATCTTGCGCACACCCTACCAACATTGTAAAAGCAAACATTGGGATTAAGAATTTCATTGCGTGTTTTTTCATCATATATCATTCCCTCCTTAACAAAATTATTTTCTCGTGTAGTTTTCCCATATTCACAGAAAAATTCCTACTATCTAAAAATATTTTTTTCAGGAGGTGAGAAATTACTGAATGGCAAACATTATTTCAGCTTCACATGCAACTACACCGTCGACAGTTGCGATTGCTTTACCTTTACCAATCGACCCTTTTAATCGTGTGATTTCTACTTCTAGTCTTAATTGATCTCCTGGTTTAACTTGGCGTTTGAAACGACACTTATCAATTCCTGCAAGAAAGCCAATTTTACCTTTGTTTTCTTCCTTTTTAAGTAAAGCAACTGCACCGGTTTGCGCTAATGCTTCTATAATTAAAACGCCTGGCATTACAGGATAATCCGGAAAATGTCCTTGAAAGAATGGTTCATTGATTGTTACATTTTTTTTAGCAACCACGCGCTTGCCATCTTCCATTTCAATCACTTCATCTATTAGTAAAAATGGATAGCGATGTGGAATCGTTTCTTTAATCTGTTGTATATCTAACATATATTTTCATCTCCTATATTTTTAATAGTTTATTTTTTTCGAAAAATTTTAATGACGTAATAGCTTGGAATTACGTTGATTGTAATGAAACTTCCTTACCCGCTCCGCAAGTAAACTGGGCTCGCTTTCCGTGGGCACGGCTTCAGCTAACTCGGATAAGCATAATTCGCTTTCCGAGTGGATCTTCAGCCCGTGCTGTTCCCACTGGAGTCTCACCCAGTTCCTTGCTTCGCTGGTCTAGTCTGTAAGTATCTTATGAACTACAAATAAACATAACAGTTACTAGTATCTTGAAAATCCTTCTTATTGTTTCTGTTTTACACAAGCAATAGATCCACTAACTAGCGGAGGAAGCAAATGCTTGACACTCCTACGGGAACAGCACGAGCCGAAGATCCACTTAGTAAAGCGTTCTTTGCTTTACTAAGTTAGCTGAGGCCGTGCCCGTGGAAAGGGAAAGTATTTGCTGACATAGCGAGTAACGTCAGAATTCTAATTCAAAGTTAATGAATCCCTCAAACAACACTTCTTGAGATAGTGTTTTATAATCACACTATAAAAATAAAAAGCTAATCGGTCTTGGGAGACGCGATCAACTTTCACCAGTAACAATATCTAAAATATGCTGCCATGTTTCGAATTCTAAAACTTCCAGTGCATTACCGTCCCCAAGTACACTAAAACCAACAATTAAACCAATAATAAGCGCCAAAAAAGAAAGTAGAAAGACAACGATAATACGAAGCCAAATAGGAAAGATGCGACGAATTGGTTTTTTATTTTGCTTTTTTTCAGCTCGTCGCTGCTTACGCTTTTCATTTCTACTGTTATCTTTTTTTTCTTCTTGAGTTACTTCTTTTGATTCAGGCTGCATGCTTGGTGACTCCTTCAATCTTTAGTCTGTTTTAACGTATTTGATTAATTAGTCCACTCATTTGATCACTCATTGAAATTGTTCTAGAGTTGAATTGATAAGCGCGTTGGGTTTGCATCATTTCAGTCATTTGTGTTGCTAAATCCACGTTTGAACTTTCTAACGCCCCACTTTGCAATTCAATATCATTAAACGCAACACCCTGAATGATGTCATCTGCAACATATGCTTCATCAGTTATGTCAGGCAAACGAAATAGGTTATTACCTACTGACTCTAAAAATTGTGGTCTAATTGCCTCCACAATCGCCAGTTGTGCTTCATTTTGTACGACACCATTTCGAGTTACTTGAATAGCTCCGTTTTCAGAAATGGAAACATCTTCTGCGCCATCAGCGATTACTATTGGGCCATTCTCACCTATAACGGAATTACCATCTGATGTTGTGAGCGCTAATTGACCGTCTTCTGTTGGATTAAGATATAACGTACCATCCCGTGTATAACGTGTTTCCGTAGCACCATTTTCTGTTACAGCAACCTGTAATAGTTGATTATCTTGTAACAAGGCAATATCCAGTCCACGATCCGTTTGTTTTATCGAACCTAATGCTAAATTCACATTCGTAGATCCAAGTTTTGCACCTGAACCTAATCGAATACCATCTGGCGTTAAACGTCCTTCTGCATTCGCTTCTTCATCATTCAAGTTATCGACTTGCTGAAATAATAAAGATGAAAATTCAGCTGAGCGATTTTTATATCCAGTTGTATCTACATTCGCAATATTATGCCCAACAAGATCTAACTTACTTTGAAGCTGTCCCATTGTTACGGCCGCTTGCACAGACATACGATTCACCTTGGTTCCCCCTTTGCCACGAACATGCTAACATTAGCTTTGTTTTATGTTAATCGAGCAATTTGATTTACTGCTTTATCCATACTTTGATCATATGCTTGTAATACTTTTTGATTCGTTTCAAATGAACGATAAGCTTGCATCATATCTGTCATTGCTTGCACAGCATCAACGTTCGAGTTTTCTAAGTATTTCTGTTGAATAGAAAATGTTACATTAGCGTTATCTCGAGCATTCTCGATTGCAACACCATCTTCTCCTAATGCAAAAAGATCTTCATCATCTTTTACCATATCATTCACATTAGGACTATAACCAATAGCTAGAGGAACCGCCTGCTCACCAATTTGTAGCACACCATCTTCTGATACAGTGAAGGTTTCACCATCGGTTTCAATCGGGTTTCCAGCATTATCGAGTACATAATAGCCTTGATTTGTAGTTAAAAATCCTTCACCATCGACAGTGAAATTACCATTTCGTGTATAGCGCTCTTCTCCATCCCCATTCTGGACAGTGAAAAAGAGACCACCTTCTTCATCAGGTAAAACACCATTAATCAGTGCCATATCAGTTGCTGTTCCTGTTTCTTTTAAACTTCCCTCTGTGAAATCAGGAATTGTTTCCTGTACATAAGCACCCGTATTAATTGATCCAATTGTATTTTGCATTGGGAAATTTAATTGGCCACTAGAAGTTTTAGTTGAACCTGACTCCATGCGTTGAATTAATAGTTCAGGGAAAGCTCTAATCGTTGCTTGATCCTGCTTGTAACCTGGTGTTTGTGCATTTGCAATGTTATTAGCTAATGTATCTTGTCTGCGTTGCTGTGCCATCATGCCACTTGCCGCAGTATAATAACCTCTTAACAAAGTACGATTCCCCCTTTCTTCGTTTGAATCATTTTCTATCCACTACAGAAATAAACGATCCATTATGTTAAACCTATTTTAGCATAAAATCGACAATTTGTGCGCTATTTTAGTGAAAGTAATCTGTCTAACTAGACAGTAAATACTACCAATATGTACTGGTATCTAGTTTTTTACAATTTTCGCAATGAAAATAACTTAAACTATTTTTCGCTTCTCAATTTTATCAATGTTCTCAAGCATAATGCCCGTTCCTTTTGCAACACAATTCATCGGCTCTTCTGCTAAGATAACTGGCACTTTTAATTCTTCTGCTAGCAATTGATCAATACCGTGTAATAGTGCACCCCCACCGGTTAGAATGATCCCTCGATCAATAATATCTGCAGACAATTCAGGTGGTGTTTGTTCTAATACCGTTTTACATGATTGCACAATTAATGATACAGATTCGTGTAATGCTTCTTCTACCTCGACAGAATTTATACTGATTGTACGTGGTAAGCCACTAACCATGTCACGACCACGAATATCCATTGACTCATCACGAGCCCCTTTAAAAACAGTTGCTACATTCATTTTAATATCTTCAGATGTACGCTCACCTATTAATAATTTATATTTACGTTTTACATAATTTAAAATTTCCCGATCAAACTTATCACCAGCCATTTTAATTGACTGCGAGGTTACAATATCCCCCATTGAAAGAACAGCAACATCTGTTGTTCCCCCACCAATGTCTACTACCATATTACCGCTCGGTTGAAAAATATCCATCCCTGCGCCAATAGCAGCAACTTTAGGCTCTTCTTCTAGGTACACGCGTTTGCCACCAGATTTTTCAGCCGCTTCTTTAATTGCCTTTTGTTCTACTTTCGTAATATTAGTAGGACAACAAATTAACATCCGTGGTTTAGATAAAAAACCGCGCACGTTAATTTTATTTATAAAATACTTTAACATTGCTTCTGTTACATCAAAATCAGCAATGACTCCATCCTTAAGGGGTCTGATTGCTTCTATATTTCCAGGAGTACGACCTACCATTCGGCGTGCAGCATCTCCAACTTCTAAGACACGTCCTGTTGTACGATCCATCGCAACAACTGATGGTTCATCAAGGACAATCCCTTTTCCTTTTACATGTATTAAAACGTTTGCCGTTCCAAGGTCAATCCCGATATCCCTAGAAAACATTCTTAGATCCTCCCTGCTAATAGTGTTACATTTTTGTCCGTATGATTATATACTACTTCTAATTATATATAATAGCATAGATAGACTGGTTTAGTTAATCATTTTTTAGATGATGTTGGATTTTTTTGTATATTTGGTTATAATTCAATATTTTTTTAGTAGTTTGTACGAATTTAGTATGATCATACGGTATGTCGACTTTATAAAATAGATTATTTAAACTAAGGATTGGGAGGATCGTGTGGTTATTGTACTGATTTCATTGTAGGCTCCGATGGTGTAGGTGGTGTAACTTGATACTTCATCTTGGTCGCTTCACCACCACGAAGGTGTCTGATTGCTTTATGGTGATCAAGAATATTCTTAACTTCATTTGCTAATTCAGGATTTATCTCTGGTAATCGTTCTGTTAAATCTTTATGGACTGTACTTTTTGAAACACCAAATTCTTTTGCAATAACACGCACCGTCTTTCTAGTCTCTACAATGTGGTTTCCAATACGAACCGTTCTTTCTTTGATGTAATCATGCACATCACTAGCCTCCTCGTGTTGTCTGTCCAAGGTGTGAATGAGACAAGGTGATAGTTGATGTCTTGTTTACTATTTCTTTTACATTTCTCAAAAGTAGGTGTTTTGGTTAGCGCTACATGATCACCTTAGACTTGCTTGGTTTGTATCAGTTTATTAGCTAAACTTTTTGATTATGATTAAAATTTGACAAGACAACAAGTGGACAACCATTGTTATTAAAAGGATCGCATAAAAAAAGAGGCTGGGACAAAACCCAGATAAACAATAAAAAGTTGCATCTTCCAACGGTAGTTGGAAGATGCAACTTTTTTATAAAATCGAAAATTTTAGTAAGTAAAAAAGGATACCTTCTGATAAAATTAAAGTACCACACAATAACAATCGGAGGTATCCTTATGTTTAAAGATTATAACATGAATCAAGTAATTCTGCCGTTAGATTTTGAAATGAAATTACAAAAAAATGATATTGCCTATACAATCCATGACTTAGTAGAACAAATACCTGATAAAGCATTTTCTGTTTTCTTACATGAAACAGGTTGTCCTGCTTATCATCCACGCATGATGATGAAGGTTATTTTATGTGCTTACACGCAATCTGTTTTCTCTGGAAGAAAAATTGAATCATTACTGAAAGATAGTGTACGTATGATGTGGTTAGCGCAAGGTTATGAGCCAAGCTATCGAACGATTAATCGTTTTCGAGTCAATGAAGAAGTACAAGAACTGTTACGCCAATGTTTTGTACAATTTCGATGCCAACTGGTGAAAGAAGAGCTGATTGACCAGGAAGCGATCTTTATTGATGGCACCAAAATAGAAGCAAATGCCAATAAATTTACGTTTGTTTGGCGAAAAGCGATTGAAAAATACAGTGCGAATTTGGTGGAGAAATCAAATCAACTGTACGATGAATTATTGGCAAACGAAATTATTCCAGAAATAGAACGCGAAAGTACGGAAGAACTATCCACTAAAGAACTCGAAAAAGTAGTTGAGAAACTAGAGAAGACCGTTGAAGGATACGACAAACAGATCGAAGAAAGTAAAGATGTCAGCAAACGGAAGCAGCTTCGCTCTGCAAGGAAAACACCAAAAAAATACCGCAAACAGTTTAAAGATTACGTAGCACGCAAACAAAAATACGAAAAGGATAGGCTTATATTTGAAGCGCGCAATAGTTATTCAAAGACAGACCATGATGCCACCTTTATGCGCATGAAAGACGATTATATGAAGAATGGCCAATTAAAAGCAGGTTACAATGTACAAATTGCGACCGAAGGACAATATACACTCGCATATGACGTATTTCCCAATCCAACTGATGTACGCACATTCACTCCTTTTCTAGATAAAATCGAGGAAAGCTTCTTTGAACTTCCCACATATATCGTAGCTGATGCAGGGTATGGAAGTGAACAGAATTATGAAGATGTCCGCATTAATCGGGAGCGCATCCCGCTGATTACCTACAATATGTATCGAAAAGAGAAGACAAAGAAATATAAGCAAGACCCTTTTAACACAATGAACTGGGCGTATGATGAAGCGAGTGATTCTTTCCGTTGTCCAAATGATAAAAAAGTGGCTTTCCAGTATCTATCTAATCGAACAGGTAAAGATAACTTCACCCGATCCTTTAAAGTCTATGAATGTGAAGACTGTTCGGATTGTCCGTTGCGTTCCCACTGTACAAAAGCAAAGGAAGGAAATAATCGAAAAATTTATTATAATGAAAAATGGGAACAACAAAAAGCATACACAAAACAGCAGCTTTCAGAAAAAGAAACCGGTAAAATTTATGGCAAACGAAAAATAGATGTAGAACCAGTCTTCGGATTTTTGAAGGCTAATTTGCGTTTCACTCGTATGTCAGTAAGAGGCAAGAAGAAAGTGGAAAATGAATTAGGATTTGCATTCATGGCGGTGAACTTGAGAAAGTACACGGCTAAGCATGCGCATGGTGCAACAAATCCTGAAAATAATCCAACAAAAAAAGATTCCGACCATCTTCCTAAGATGATCGGAATCTTTTTCGTTATTTTGGCTAATTATGTCCCAGCCTCTAAAAACATTAACCAACATCGCCATGTCCAGGATCAGCCATTATGTTGACAGAAATATTCACTTCTTCTTCGCCGGTAGATATTATATCCGTCTCTACCAGAGTAACTTGGCTACCTACTAATAAAATAACAGCCAATAACATTGATGAGAAAATTTTCTTCATGTATTATTCACCTCCTCTAAATAGAGTTATAAAACTGAGATTACATTTTATCCATAGCATGAAGTGGTAACCGAGCGAAAAAAAGATCACTTCTTTTTTCAATAAAATCATTATAGGAACTAATAAGCAGCTTTCTATCCTGATATGCTCGTCCAAGGTAATACTTTGTAAATGGGGTAATCTCAGTAATTCCAATTAGTAATTCTTGAGCCCTTAAAAAGTTCTCTTTTGCTATTTCCAAATGTGCTTGTTCACTCCAATCATTCGTAACAACACCATCTGTTTGGGCGAAATGAGCACATATAAAGGGGTTGTTTTGATTGTTTATCAAGTTTAATAAACGCTGATCTTGTAAGTTTTCAGCAATTATCTTCGCTTGATTTAAGTGATACATACAAGAGTTGAAATCATCAAAAATATAGGTTAGACTCAGATTTACATGTAGGTGTGCTTTTTGTTTTTTATTATACATTTTATTTAATAAGCGAAAGCCATACTTTCTCGCTAAGATAGCTTCATTGCTTTTCCAATAATATGCAAAGAATAACTGATCCAAATTGATATTAGCTAGAGAAATCAACACATGATTGTCTAATTTAAGTAACAAGTCTTGTATTTCGTCTAACAAGAAGTTAAAACTTCCATAATCAAACATATCAAAATTTATACTAAGCATTGTATACTTCATGACAAACTGTAATTCTTTGTCTTCTGTTTCGATTCTTTGTAACTTTGTTAGAATTTTGTGATGCGGTATCGTCCGAAAACGTCTGGCGAGAACCAGTTCATAAACAGTAGCCCATTTGTGGTTGATCTGATTTTTACTTTTTTTATTTTTATCTATTAATACTTGTGTTTCTTCATAGAATCCATTCGTATACAAAAAATGCATTCCTATTCGCCAATCGACTTCATTTGTTGTGATTAGACAATATTCACTTGTTAATTTGATAACCGTATCATCATCTTTTTCCATACTAGCTACCGTAATAAATTCGTTTAGATTACTTATTCGATCCATTTCTATCTCGGTACTTTTGTTGTTTTCCTTGCGGAGAGCGTTATCTTGTCTCATAAACACCCCTCCTTCCAAAATCAACCATCACTTATTATTATTTCATATATTCATAATAATTCAACCCTAAAGTCTATATTTTTTCGACAATTTCCTGCAAATATTCAAACTAGTGATGAAAAAGTTAATTAAGTCTATGATTTAATCAACTATTTTTCATTATACTTTTCTTCTATTCTACTTTAACAATCCATAGACAAAAAAAACATGAAGGAAAATTCCCTCATGCCTTTTATATTCATTTATGTGTTCGTTGTTGCTCTAGAAGATTCTTGCTCTCCTGTCGACTCATCTGGGTTTGGAACAGTTTCTGTTTCATCATTTTCTGCTTCATCTGTATCTTCTGCTTCATCTGTAACTTCTGTTTCTTCAGCAGATTCCTCAGCACTTGGAGCTTTAATATCTGCTAATGGTTTGTTCAAGTACATTTCTGGATCTACTGCTACGTTGTCTTTTCGGATTTCAAAATGAACATGTGTGCCGCTTGCTTGGCCATATACATTTTGACCTGAAGTTGCAACACTCTCACCTTGCTCAACCTTTTGGCCCGCTTTGACTGTTACATCTTGTAAACTTGCATAATAAGTAGAAACACCATTCTCATGTTCCATTTCTAGTACATAGCCTAGCAATGGATCTTCCTTCACTTCTGTAACCTCACCGCTTAATGCTGCAGTTACTGAAAATGTTTCATCTGAAGCTGATGCAATGTCTATACCTTTACTTTGGTAGTATTTATTGTTGTATAGAACGAGTGCTTGTTCTTGCTCTTCAGATGTCTTATCGAAATCATAAAATTTTGTTACAATGTCAGTTTGACTATCTTCCGCTACTGGCATCTTTACGACTTCTGATTGACTTACAACAGTATCTGAATCTTGTTCATAGTCTAATGGATTCCCATTAGAATTTCCTAGATTCGTCTCTGTATTATCCGTTGCCTCTGGAATCTGGTTATCTAAATTTTGATACCATAGAACACCAGTTAACAATAGTGCAGCAACTGTTAAATATACAGCAGGAAAAAACCATTTCTTCTTGAAGATACGTTTCCAACTTTGTTTTGAAACGTTATTATTATCTTCTCTCATTTTACATCACCTCAGGAACCATTCTGATCAGAAACAGGAAATAATATACATCGTTTATCAATTTTTTAATTAATACGATGATATATTTGTTAAACCCTCTTCTAATTCAGTAAAGTTCTTCGCTGGTAAAACGTTCATCCTAATTATAAGTTTAGTTTTTCACTACTAAAGTAGGTGTTGCATCTTCTATTCTTTCTATCTCTGTTCCTTGGTAATAATAGGTTACAATATCTTGATAACTCTTCCCATCCTCAGCCATACCATTGGCACCATATTGACTCATACCAATTCCATGCCCATAACCTTTTGTTGTAAAGATGAGATGATCATTTTTTTGTTCTATACTAAAATCACTCGATCTTAACTCTAATGCTTCTCGTATATCTCTTCCTGTGAAGGTTTGTTCTGCTATTTTAACCGTTTCCACACGATTACTCGCTGTTCTTGTCATGCTAAAATCATTGTTAGATTGAGATAGTGTTACACCTAAAGCTTCTTCTACTTGATCAATCGGAACAATCTTTTGATCTAGAAACTTTGGTGAGTCTTGATCCCACGGGCTAGCTACACTTTTTAAATAAGGTAAAGCGTTCTCCCAATAATCTTCAGCATTTTCCGTGTAACCATTACTAGTTGAAAAAAAGGCTGGTGTAATAGGTTGATCTTCATAGGTTAAAATTTCTCCTACTGTACCTGCAACTGCTTCTTTAATTTTACTTATTTTCCAACTGTAGTCACTTCCCCAAACTTCCCTGAGCTCTTCATCACTCTTATAAACTTGGTGCTGAACTGTATCTGTAACATTTGCTGCATCATCTGTTACATGTGCCAGATAATTAACAATGTAGGTTCTCGCTGCAAGTGCTTGTGCTTTTAATGCTTCCAGTTCAAATTCGGCAGGCATCTCAGAAGCAACAACTCGTGTTACATAATCTTCCAATAGAACCTTTTCGATTTGATCTGTTTCTGAACGCATTACTTCAACCGTAAATGCTGAGTCATCAGAGGACAATGTAACAGCCTCTGCAGGCTTTTCTACCTCCGCTTCGGTAGATGTCTCTAATTCTGTCATTTTTGTTGTATGTGGCGCTACAATTAAAGCTGGAACTAACAATATAATAGTTAACAACAGTCCTACCAGTAACATACTGCTAGATTTCCAATATAAGCCTCGTTTTTTGTTTTTATTATACGGATGCATATACGTCCTCCCTTTACCAAACATCATCTTCGTATCTACTAATTACTCTATACATAAAAACAAGATAGTAGAACGAGAAATTTAGTTTGGTACGAGCAAACATTGTAAAAAAAGCACCAGCTATTTTTTTAAAAAATATAAACAAATTACGCAGAGAGAAATTTTAAAATTAGTTTTGTAAACTTAAAAAGTAAAGCAATCTAAAGTTGAAGTTGACATCGAGCTCCTCATTTCGTTTCATCATTTGAAATTGATCGAAATTGCGACGTAGCATTCTTTACATAAATTGTAACACAACAGAATTCATGCCCCGCTCCTCAAGCGAAATGGGCTCCCTTTCCGCAGGCACGGCTATTCCTGCAGGAGTCTCGCCGATTTCGCTTGATCCGCTGGTTTTAGTTAGCTAATTAAAATTGCGTAAATGACTCTATTTTCCTTAATTAATGACTAACTAAAGCAAGAGTTAGAAACAATAAAAAGTGATTTTATCACCTGTATAAAAAAGATACGCTATCCAGCGAAGGTAGTAAATGGTTGACACTCCTGTGGGAACAGCAAATGTTTTCGATGGGATGAGTAATCGCAATCCCACAAGCCGAAGATCCACTTGGAAGTGTTCTTTGCTTCCAAGTAGTTAGCTAAGGTTGTGCCCACGGAAAGGGAGACCATTTTCTACCGTAGCGTGGTAGTAATTAGTATATTATTTAGCTAGCCGATAATAATGTTGTGTCGTAGTTGATAGAAAATCAGGTGGTAAGGGTAATTGCTACATCAGCACCACAATTGGAATACACTTCAATAAGACAGATATGTATAGAAAAAAAGCTGTGCAATTGAGACTGAAATCGTCTAATCGCACAGCTTTTTATTTTTTATAAAGCAGAAAAATGTTTTGTTTCTGCTTCTTCTATTATAATTTCTTCTTCATCATTCACACGTTCAATATCCGCACCCAATCCTGCAAGTTTCTCTGTAATATCTACATAACCTCGGTCAAGATGTTTTAATTCCGTAACACGTGTATAACCTTCTGCTTTTAAGCCAGCTAATATTAATGCTGCACCTGCACGAAGATCAGTAGCTGCAACCTCTGCGCCCTGTAAGACACCTGGTCCTTCGACAATTACGCTACGACCTTCAATTTTAACTTTTGCATTCATACGACGAAATTCTTCTACATGCATAAACCGATTTTCAAAGACGGTTTCCGTAATGACACTCGTGCCTTCCGCTTGTAACATAAGCGCAAGCATTTGTGATTGCATATCGGTAGGAAAACCTGGATGTGGCATTGTTTTCAAATCAGTGGCTTTTAACTTGTGTGGCCCGATTACCCGCACACCATTAGATTCTTCTACAATCTTCACACCCATTTCTTCCATTTTAGAAATTAATGCACGTAAATGTTCTGCATCTACATCTTTTACAAGCACATCTCCACCAGTAATTGCAGCTGCAATCATATATGTTCCAGCTTCAATTCTGTCTGGGATAATAGAATGTTTTGCACCATGTAACGTTTTGACGCCTTCAATTTTAATTGTTTCTGTACCAGCTCCGACAACTCTAGCGCCCATTTCATTCAAATAGTTAGCAAGATCAATAATTTCTGGTTCTTTTGCTGCATTCTCAATTGTAGATTTACCATCTGCTAATGCTGCTGCCATCATGAGGTTTTCTGTTGCACCAACACTTGGTACATCTAAATAGATTTTCGCACCTTTAAGACGTCCATTTGAAAACACTTCGACAAATCCATTTCCAACATGTACATCTGCACCCATAGCTTCAAAGCCTTTTAAATGCAAATCAATAGGTCTTGAGCCAATAGCGCAACCACCTGGCATTGCTACTTTGGCATGACCGAAACGTGCTAACGTTGGTCCTAAAACAAGAACCGACGCGCGCATTTTTCTTACATATTCAAAAGGGGCTTCCGTAATTAAAGGTTTCACTGCGTCAACTACTACTGTATTATGTTGAAAATCAATCTTTGCGTTCATATTGCTTAATACATCTTTCATAGTCACAACATCAGCTAAAGCTGGAACGTTATGAAGCTCACTTTTTCCTTCACTTGCCATTATACTTGCTGCGATGACAGGCAATACAGCATTTTTCGCACCTTCTATTTGTACAGTGCCGTTTAGCTGCCTACCACCACGGACGATGATTTTATCCAAGGCTCATTCTCCTCTAAAGTCCAATTTCTATATTATTAATATTCAGTCGTTAGGATAGGTGTTCCTATTGTTAAGGTTATTTTTCCGTTTAAACCTTTTCTTGCTGCTAATTGAATATTCATTGACTTGTTCAATGAAGGTATAGCAGCTTCCCATTTGTCTGTATATCCAGACATTACATTAAAATCTTTTTCATTCATTTCATCGATCACTTCTACATCTAACTTTTCTATCATTCTATCAAAAAAATAATCACTACCTATAATAGCATCTACTTCTGTCGAAATACAAGTAAATTTTGTCACATCCTTACTAAAAACATTTTCCAATAAGAGATGAAGACGTTCTTCTATAGGGTTTTGATTAAAACTACCTGCTTCTAATGATTCCATTTTATAAATCACATCTACAGTATCTTGATTTTCTGAGGTTACCATTATAATAGATTCGATCCGATCCTCTTCTTTACGGCTGTCCCACTTATATTTTGTTGCTTGTTCAGTTTTCTCAGTCGTATAACCATTAGAAAAGCCGATTTGATTTATTGCGTGCATTATTTCTGGCATCTCTTTTTTGCTGATTTGTTCTCTCATCATAATTTGCCATGTCTTTACCTGTAACGCTTCTGCTTCTACAGCTTCCATCATTTCTACCAACTCATCTGTTGCCGATTCTTTTGCAACGACGTCTTTTAAATGAAAAGTGAAAATTAGTAATACAAGTAGTATAATTGCTAAACCTTTATTTTTAATCATGATTTTATCTCCCTACCTTTTTTATTACTCAGTATGGTCGCTTTGCTTCCTCTCCATACTAAAAGGTATTCGTCAAATCATGACAATAGTTTAAAACAAGTAAACAAATTGTTGCGACCATTTAAGAAAATCTAAGAAGAAATTGCTAACAGTCGAACCAATAACAATCGCAATAAAAACAATCAAAATCTTAGCTTCAAATGTCCGCGCTTTTTTAAAAATTGGATCCAATCTTAATGCTTGCATAATTTGCCACGTTATAACAATAAAAATAATGTGGGAAAGCATGCTAATTAAAGCTAATCTCCCTAGTTCTTCCATAGATGAAACCTCACTTTTCAATTTAATCATGCATACAAATATTTGTCATTTCCCGGGAAATAGCGACAATAAATACGCATATATTTTTTTCACAATTATCATTTAACCTAATTAAAGATAATACCATGGATCGTTGGTTTTTTAAATGACTTTTTATCTATTCCCCAGCAAGTTTAAACTAAACATACCATTCCTATACTAAATATAGTCGCATAGAATCAAAAAAAGACTTTAAATCCAAAGTTAAAATGGAAATAAAGTCTTTTTATAATGTAGCACTCTCTATTTGTTTTCTATCACATCTAGACGATTTAGTGCACGTTTAAGTGCATATTCTGCCCTTTTAAAATCAACATCATCTTGTTTAGTTTGCAAACGCCTTTCAGCACGTTCTTTCGCTTTACGAGCACGCTGAACATCGATGACACCAGGCGTTTCAGCTGATTGCGCAAGAATGGTTACTTTGTTGTTATTCACTTCAACAAACCCGCCATTTATTGCAATTTTTATCGTTTCGTCATCTCTTTTTAATCGTGTCACACTAATTACAAGTGGCGCAATTAATGGAATGTGATTTGGGAGAATTCCTAATTCACCGTTTTCAGCTTTACAACTAACCATTTCAAATGTGTCTTCTAAAATAGGGCCATCAGGAGTGACAACACTCACCGTTAGTGTTTTCAATGAAACCCCTCCTCAGGCTGGAATAGAGCTATAACCGCTTTATTCTTACGCCATTTGTTTTGCTTTTTCAACAACATCTTCAATTGTTCCAACTAAACGAAATGCGTCTTCGGGAAGATCATCATATTTACCAGCTAAAATTTCTTTAAAGCCTCGTATCGTTTCTTTTACTGGCACATATGAACCTGGAAGACCAGTAAACTGTTCAGCTACGTGGAAATTCTGCGATAAAAAGAATTGTATGCGACGAGCGCGAGAAACGGTTAATTTATCTTCATCAGATAATTCGTCCATCCCTAGAATTGCAATAATATCTTGTAATTCTTTATACTTTTGTAGTGTACGCTGTACTTCACGAGATACGTTATAATGCTCTTCTCCAACAACTTCAGGGTCTAGTGCACGTGAAGTTGATGCTAACGGATCAACAGCAGGATAAATACCTTGCTCTGATAATTTACGATCCAAGTTAGTTGTTGCATCTAAGTGCGCAAATGTTGTTGCAGGCGCTGGATCGGTATAGTCATCCGCAGGTACATAAATCGCTTGAATTGATGTAACAGAACCTTTATTGGTTGATGTAATACGTTCTTGTAACTGACCCATCTCCGTCGCTAATGTTGGCTGATACCCAACAGCTGAAGGCATACGGCCTAGCAATGCAGATACTTCAGAACCCGCTTGTGTGAAACGGAAAATATTATCAATAAACAATAATACGTCTTGTCCTTGATCATCACGGAAGTATTCTGCCATTGTTAGTCCAGTTAAAGCTACGCGCATACGTGCACCAGGTGGCTCGTTCATTTGACCGAACACCATTGCTGTTTTAGTAATAACGCCTGAGTCTTTCATTTCAAAGTAAAGGTCATTACCTTCACGTGTACGTTCTCCAACCCCAGCAAATACAGAAATACCACCATGTTCTTGTGCGATATTATTAATAAGCTCTTGGATTAAAACCGTTTTACCTACACCGGCTCCACCAAACAAACCGATTTTACCACCTTTAATGTATGGTGCTAATAAATCAACAACCTTAATTCCTGTTTCTAAAATTTCTGTATCAGTCGCCAAATGTTCGAACTCTGGTGATTGACGATGAATTGGATCGCGACGAACATCATCAGGTAATTTTTCACCTAAATCAATCTCTTCTCCCAACACATTAAATATACGACCTAATGTAAGATCACCTACAGGTACAGAAATAGCAGCACCAGTACTAATTACTTCTGCTCCTCGTTGAATACCTTCTGTTGCCTGCATGGCAATTGTACGAACTGAATTGTCACCTAAATGTAATGCTACTTCAAGTGTTAATGCAACACCATTTTCCTCTTTAGGAGAAATGATTAATGCATCATATACTTCAGGGAGCTGTCCATTATCAAATTTTACATCAATAACTGGTCCCATTACTTGCGTTACGTGTCCTTTACTCATCGATTTCCCTCCTTACTTACATTTTACTATTTTTGGGCTGCTGCTCCACCGACAATTTCCGTGATTTCTTGTGTAATAGCAGCTTGACGAGCTCGATTATATTGTAAAGATAAATCATCAATTAAATCGTTCGCATTATCTGTAGCACTGCGCATTGCTGACATGCGTGCTGCGTGTTCACTTGCTTTACTATCTAATAAAGCACCATAGATTAAGCTTTCTGCATATTGGGGTAACAATGACTCCAATATTTCTGCTTTACTCGGTTCAAATTCAAATGCACTGTTGTTCTTACTAACTGGTGTTTGTTCCGTATTTTCAAAGTCTGTAAGAGGTAGTAATTTTTTGGTAACTACTTCTTGTGAGATTGCACTAATATAATGATTATAGACAATGTTTAATTCATCTACTTCTTCATCAATATATAGTTGTACGGACTCCAATGTTAGATCTTTAATATCCGAAAAAACAGGTTGATCTGATAAACCAATAATTTCATTTGTAATTGGCATATCTCGTTGTTTAAAGAAGTCTCTCCCCATTCGTCCGACTACAATCAATGTATACTCTGATACAGATTGATGTTTTTCCTGAATGGTACGGTACACCTTACGTAATACACTACTGTTAAAAGGTCCAGCTAATCCACGATCAGATGTAATGACGAAATACGCTGTCTTTTTCACTTTTCTTGGTTTTAACATAGGGTGTTCAAATGTCTCATTACTCAATGCGATATGATGAACCATTTCTTGCATCTTTTCACTGTATGGGATATAAGACTTTGAACTTAATTCCGCCTTACTGAGCTTTGATGCTGAAACCATTTGCATCGCATTTGTAATTTGTTTTGTTTTTTTAGTTGAGCCTATTCGTGTTTGAATATCTCTTAGTGATGCCACTTACGTTCAGCCCCCTTTCTTGAAAAGGTTTCTGTTGCAAAAGAAGGATAAAAATCAGAATTTGATTCTTATTTTCCTTCCTTCCACTTCCAATTTATTTACTTTTCCCTACAAATTGTGCTTTGAACGCTTCAATAGCTGCATTCATTGCTTCTGCTTCAGCAAGATTTCCGGTTTCACGGATTGTTGTTAAGATGTCAGCATGATTTGCATCAAAATAATCAAAGTACTCTGATTGGAAACGCGTAATATCATCAATTTCGATATCATCTAAATAGCCACGAACCAACGCATAGATAATAACAACTTGTTTTTCAACTACAAGTGGTTTATGTAGGCCTTGTTTTAAAACTTCTACCGTACGAGCACCACGATTAAGTTTTGCTTGTGTTGCTTTGTCTAAGTCAGATCCGAACTGTGCAAATGACTCTAATTCTCGATAAGAAGCTAGATCCAAACGCAATGTTCCTGCAACTTTCTTCATCGCTTTAATTTGTGCTGATCCACCAACACGTGATACCGATAGACCTGGATTAATCGCTGGACGAACACCAGAGAAAAATAGATCAGACTGCAAGAATATTTGTCCATCTGTAATGGATATAACATTGGTAGGAATATACGCTGAAATATCACCAGCTTGTGTTTCAACAAATGGTAAGGCTGTTAATGAGCCTGATCCTTTTGCGTCACTAAGCTTTGCTGCACGTTCTAATAGACGTGAGTGTAAGTAGAATACATCACCTGGGAATGCTTCACGGCCCGGTGGACGTTTCAGTAATAGTGATAATTCACGGTATGCATTCGCTTGTTTAGATAGATCATCATATACAACTAGCACATGCTTTCCGTCATACATAAACTCTTCACCCATAGAAACACCAGCATATGGCGCTAAGTACTGAAGTGGTGCAGGTTCTGACGCACCGGCACTAACTACTATTGTGTAATCTAATGCGCCGTGTCTACGAAATACTTCTGTTGTAGAACGAACAGTAGAATCTTTTTGACCAATAGCAACATAAATACAAATCATGTCTTGGTCTTTTTGATTAATGATCGTATCAATTGCAACAGTCGTCTTACCTGTTTGACGATCACCAATAATTAATTCGCGTTGTCCGCGACCAATTGGCACAAGTGCATCAATTGCTTTAATACCTGTTTGTAGTGGTTCATGAACAGATTTACGATCCATTACACCTGGTGCTGGCGCTTCAATTGGACGTGTTTTACTCGTCTCAATTGGCCCTTTCCCATCAATTGGTTGTCCTAATGGATTTACTACACGACCTAGTAATTCACGACCAACCGGCACTTCCATAATACGACCAGTACGACGAACTTCATCGCCTTCGCGAATCTCTGTATAAGGACCTAAGATAACAATCCCCACATTACTTTCTTCTAAGTTCTGGGCTAATCCCATTACTCCATTTGAAAATTCAACAAGCTCACCTGACATAACGTTATCAAGACCATGTACACGTGCAATACCATCACCGATTTCGATAACCGTACCGACATCAGTAACTTCAATATCAGCTTGATAATTCTCAATTTGCTGTTTAATCAGCGCACTGATTTCTTCAGCTTTTATGCTCATGCCAATTCACCCCTATCATCTTTAATTTACTGAAACGATATTACGTTCAATTCGTTCTAATTTTCCTTTTACAGAGCCATCATAAATGGTATTACCAACTTTAAGCTTGATGCCACCCATAATAGAAGGATCAATTACATTGTTAATTGTTAATGATTTAACAGCTAGTTTCTTTGTGAATACAACTTGTAACTGCTGCTTTTCTTCTTCAGAGAGGAGACGAACAGAGTAAACTGTCGCTACTGCTACTCCTTTAGATTCATTAGCGAATGCACAGAATTGATCTACGATTTCTGGAACAGCACTTTCATTATGACGATCTATTAATAGCTTCAATGTGTTGCGAACTTCTTTTGCAAAATCATGAAAAGCTTGATCAATTATTTGTTTCTTTTTCAACCCATCAAAGCCAGGATGTTCTAAAAAATCATTAAAATCTTGATTTTGTTGAAAAACTTCCTTGACTATTAAAAGTTGAGATTCAATTGAATCAACATTTTCTTTTTGTTGAGCAAGTTGAAAAAGAGCTTCTGCGTAGCGTTTAGCAATCACTGCTTTACTCATTATTCTTCTCCTATCTCTTTCATATAGTCAGAAATTAGTTTTTCTTGATCTTGTGCATTTAGTTCTTTTTCAATTACTTTACTAGCAATTTGAACAGAAAGTGAAGCCACCTGTGCTTGAAGTGCTTGAATGGCACTTTCTTTTTCTTGCTGAATTTCTGCCTGTGCAGATTGTTTCATTCTATCTGCAGCAGTTTCAGCTGCTTTTATAATGATTTGTTCTTGTTCGATTCCAGCCTTTTTAGCATCTTCGATAATAACTTGTGCTTCTTGACGTGTTTGTTTTAAGCGCTCATTTGCTTCTTCTGTCGCTTTCTCTGCTGAGATACGGTTTTTTTCGGCAACATCTAATTCATTTGCAATGTAGTTTTCTCGTTCTTCCATTTTATTAAGTAATGGACCCCAAGCAAATTTCTTTAATAGATAAAGTAATATCGCAAAGCTTAGTAACGAAAAAATAATATCTCCACTATTTAGACCGCCAACTGCAGCTCCGAGAATAAGATTTCCAGCTAAATCTTGCACTGTATTCACTCCTTTCAACAACTACTAACATGAAACTGTCCGTGATTAAATAAAAATAGACTTTAAACAGATTAAAAACTTGGCTCATCGCCAAGTTTTATGGTGAAAGCCCTGATTTAGAATGGATTCATCCTATTTTGAAATTAAAGGAATGGCGAAACTTCCTCTAAAGATAAATTTCGCCACTGTATTTTTACTATTGAGTTCTACAGTACCATGAAGGCTACAACGATAGCTAAGATCGGAACGGCCTCTACTAGTGGAATACCAATTAACATAACTGTAGTTAATGGTCCTCTTAATTCTGGTTGACGTGCGATCCCCTCAACTGTTGTCTTAACTACCATACTACTTCCTAAACCTGCTCCTAATGCTGCCAATCCTGCTGCTAATGCTGCTGCTAATGCTTCCATTTAAAAATTCCTCCTTTTAAAATATGTAAAAATTTTATTAGTTTCTACATTATAATTAATGATCATCTGCCACTTTATGCGACATGTAAACCATCGTTAACATAGTGAATACAAAGGCTTGAATCGCCCCAACAAATAAACTAAATCCTTGCCATACAATCATCGGTACCAGTGAAAAAATATAGCTACCTGGTCCAGCCATAAATGCCATTTGGGCTATAAGGGATAATAAAATCTCCCCTGCAAAAATATTACCAAACAAACGAAAACCAAGTGTCATTGTATTCGTGATTTCCTCGATTAACTTAAATGGTAAGATGAATGCAACTGGGCTTGTCATATCTTTAAAATAACCTTTCATACCTTTAATTTTAATCCCATAAAAGTTTGAAAGAATCATAATAAATGCTGCAAGTGACAATGTTATACCTACGTCAGATGTCGGTGATTTCCACCATAACTCATGATCGTATACCCCCATCATAATAACACCTAAAATATTGCTAATAAAGATGTATAAAATTAATGTGAGTCCTAAAGGCAAAAACATTTTCCCACTGCGCCAATCCATTGTATCGCCAATAATGCCCTTTACGAAGTCGATAAGAAGCTCCATCGCATTCTGCATACCAGTTGGTTTCGTTTGCAACTTACGACTACCTACAAAACCAAGAATAAATACAATGGCTGATGCTACAAAGATCATCAGTACAGTTGACGCGTTAAAGTTGAGTCCTGAAATACCAAGAAAATCATATACCATTGGTGATTCGTGGTCCACTTGTTTCACCTCTTTTCCTGAAAATTAATCTCTTGTTAGGAATAATAAGCCATCTACCATAATAACAACATACATTGTCATTAATCCGATAATCACTGCAATAAAATGAAAATACTGCTCAAATTCTAATGCAATTAAGACAGATACTGCAATTGAACCAAATCGGACTAATGTTCCGAGACTAAAAATCTTTTTGTTATTTACAATAGCTTCACCTAGCTTTTTCATTTTCCTTTGGAGCAACCAGAGATTATAAAAACTAACTGCACTACCAAGTAACAAACCATTAAATATACTATGGTAAGATGTTAGCGCCGTACCTAAAGCTAGAATCGCAAGATAATAAAACATCCATTTTTTCTGACGAGATATCATTTGTTCATATTCATGCATGATCCGTCGTCCTCCAAAAACGTATGAGTCACCTATTCATTGTTCGATTCCATCAACAAATTATGACAAATAGCCTATATATTCGCAAGGCTTTAAATCAGAAAAGTATTGTCAGTGATAAAAGTCACATGAAAACCCTATCATAAATCAAAATTTAATTTCTTTAGGCACGCTGTATTTAAGGGAGTTTCGGTAAAAAAAAGCAGGTTCTATTTAGAAAACATCTAAATAGCTAGCTACTCCCAAAGAATACATAGCTTGGTTTAAAATGTCTATTTACTATTATAATGGATTATTCACTATAAAGGTAGAGACAATTTTGTGAATTCTACTATTAAATTTTGAAGATTTAAAATTTGCTATCACTATCTTACCAATATCCGTTATATTACTCAATCAATATATTCATTTGATAGTGAAAAACTTCTTCTTTTTCAGTCTCAACAGAAATATCAGCAATATATTCCCCTTTTTTAGGCATTAATTTCAATGGGATTTCCCCTTCTATTACACCTGGTTCAGGATCATCTAGACTAAATAGTGTCTGTTGAAATGTCAGGGTATTCGGATCATATAAATCAACCGTAATTTTTTCTGCAACCTCTGGTGAGTAAAAGCGATACGTATAATTTTTTTCCTGAAAAGGGGTTAACTCTAATTCAAAACCCATTGCTTTAGGGAAATTACTCATTTGATTCACATACATGTAAGGTAAAGAAAAGGTTTGTTCTTGATTTGAAAGTTCTAACCACCCCTGATAAAGTCCTGGTTCCAGTAAACTGCTCGTAATCGCTAATTCGATTGGAACTTGCTCTGTTTGACCCGGCTCAATCGTGAAAGTCTTTGGTGTATACCAACGTAATCCCTTTGTTTGTTCAGGTAAGTCAAAAGAATAGGTTTGTGGTTTACCTGATACATTTTTCACTTCAAGATTTACAACGTTGCTTTCTTTTCCGGTATTAATTTTACCAAATGATAGTAATGGATTCGTAATAATCGTTGCGGTATTAATCGATTCTGATAATCTGATTCTACCCATCCCTTGCTCAATCGGCTCATATAATTGTTCCCCATCCGTCAGTGGTAACGCTTGGGTCAGGAGTGCCCCTTTTAATTGAGTTGGCGTCCAATCAGGATGTGCTTCTTTTAAAACAGCAAGTGAACCTGCAATATGCGGGGCAGCCATACTTGTTCCTTGAAGTGTTTGATAACCACCTGGGACTGTGCTTGTGATTTGTGCTCCAGGTGCAACAATTTCAGGTTTGATTTGCCAGTTAGCCGTTACAGGGCCACGTGAGCTAAAATCTGAAATTTGATCTTGTGTGATCTGATAATCTGTCTCAATCCAATAGCTGTGCGTGTCCAATTGGTCTAACAACCACTCGCCATCTGCTTGTGATATACCTGTAACTGGAATAGAAATCTCTTGCTCCATTCCGCCTTGAAAGGTGCCTTTTTCATTATTATATATAAGCACAGCAGCTGCTCCTGAAGTTTCTGCTTGTTTGGCCTTTTCCGTGAATGAAATATCTCCTCGTTCTATTAAAACGATCTTCCCTCTTGCATCAGGTATTGCCTTCTTTCCATCCCCACCATTTACTATCGGATATTTTTTCTGTAAATCCCATGCTGGTGCGCCTGCTAATGTGATAAGCTCTATTTTTTTATTTTCAAAACTATCGTATAAAGAAGCTGTCTTGATTGGAGGTGTGGAGGAACCAACTCCTATCGACTTTGTTGCTGTTGCAGGAGAACCTACTGTCCAATCATCTGGACCAGAATTTCCATTCGCGATCACAACGGACACACCCTCATCTACTGCACGGTTAACAGCTATACTAGTCGGCCAATCTGGACCATTAATAGTATTGCCAAGTGACATATTAATGATATCCATCCCGTCTTTCACTGCCTTCTCTAAGGCTGCGATGACTTGCACGGACGTTCCAGCACCACCTGGTCCTAGTGCGCGATAACCATAAAGATCTGCATCAGGTGCTACACCTTTCATCTTTCCGTTCGCAGCGATAATGCCGGCAACATGTGTCCCATGGATAGTCGGTAATCCTTGTTCTACTTGTGTTTCCATTGGATCCGCGTCCATATCAACAAGATCGAATCCACCTTTATAGTTCTTTTCTAAATCAGGATGTTGATAATCAATACCTGTATCTATCACACCAATCTTTACACCTTTACCTGTATAAGATAAGGATTCTTGTGTTACTTCATCTTGTAGTAGAAAAGGAACACTCTCGTTAATCGGAGCTTCTTCTGTTATTTGATACGTTTGGACTGGATAAGCTTTTTTCAGAAAATCTAATCCATTCAGACGGTCTAACTGATGCGCTTTACCACGTAATGCTAGCCCTTGAAAGAGGGTATCATAAACTTCGAGCACTTCGACTGTTGGATAGTATGCTTCAATATATTCTTTTTGTTCGTGTGGATTCCCTTCCACTTCTATAATAATTGATTGTGTCTCTGTTTGCGCTTGACTTGTAATCGGGGGGATGATAAAGACTAGCGCAATAAGAATAGATAGAATGGCTCTGGTTCGCATACAATGTTTTTCTCCTTGTTTTTACGATAGTATGTGAAAAAAATCCGTACCCTATACTTTTTTAGTTACTTGCTTTAATTTAATGTACGTGTGCGGATAGAATGCAATCTTACATAAAAAAAGAACTTCCTATTTAGAAGTTCTTTTTCAAAAACTATTTTGTTATAAAAGTAGCTGGTTTATCGCTAGCTTCCTTAAAAAAATATCGAATAGCTTCCGCAATACGTGCACTTGCTTCTCCATCTCCATATGGATTCGATGCTTGTGCCATTTCTTGATGTTTTGTATCGTCAGACAGTAATTGATCTGCTAATTGAAATATCATTTCTTCATCTGTGCCAGCTAGTTTTAGTGTCCCTGCCGCTACACCCTCTGGACGTTCTGTCGTATCACGAAGTACCAATACAGGCACGCCTAATGATGGCGCTTCTTCTTGTACGCCACCAGAATCCGTTAAAATGAGGTATGCTCGTGACGCGAAGTTATGGAAATCAACAACGCCAAGCGGGTCAATTAAAGTAATACGCTTGTCATTTCCTAGAATTTGATCAGCAGTTTCTTGGACAACTGGATTAAGGTGAACAGGATATAACACATGGATATCTTGATGTTTTTCTACAAGACGTTTGATTGCACGAAACATTTGTTGCATATTCTCGCCCAGGTTCTCTCGTCGATGTGCTGTCATTAACACAAGTCTTTTTCCCTCTATTTCATCTAAAACTTTACTCGTATAACTTGCATTAACAGTCGTTTTAAGTGCATCTATCGTGGTGTTACCTGTTACAAAAATATTCTCTTCTGCTTTGTTTTCTGCTAATAGATTTCTCTTGCGCTAGTAGTAGGAGCAAAGTGAAGGTCCGCCATTACACCTGTTAATTGACGATTCATCTCTTCCGGATAAGGCGAGTATTTATTCCACGTCCGAAGTCCAGCTTCAACGTGACCCACTACAATTTGATTGTAATAAGCTGCTAAGGATGCCGCAAATGTCGTGGTCGTATCGCCGTGAACTAGGACAATATCAGGCTTTGTCTCTTTCATTACCTTGTCTAAACCTTCAAGTGCACGTGTTGTAATTTCAGCTAGCGTTTGGCGAGCTTTCATTATATTTAGATCATAATCTGGCTTTATATTAAAAATCGTTAAGACTTGATCAAGCATCTCACGGTGTTGGGCTGTGACCGTAACAATCGGTTCAAATTGTTCTGAACGTTTTTTTAATTCTAGTACGAGTGGTGCCATTTTAATCGCTTCTGGTCGTGTTCCAAATACCGTCATTACTTTGATTCGTTTTGTCATGTGTCACACTTCCTCCTTTTCAGAAGAAAAGCGCTACATATATGGCATAGGTAGCGCTTTTTTCACAATATTATTTGGTACCGAATAAACGGTCACCCGCGTCACCTAGACCCGGAACGATATAGCCATGATCATTTAATTTTTCATCTAATGCTGCAAGATAGATATCTACATCAGGATGATTTTTTTTAATCAATTCTACGCCTTCTGGTGCTGCTACTAAACACATCAATTTAATATTTGTTGCGCCGCGCTTCTTCAATGATTCAATCGCATCATTAGCAGAACCACCGGTAGCAAGCATTGGATCAATGACAATTAATTCACGCTCTTCAATATCAGAAGGTAATTTAATATAATATTCTACTGGTAATAATGTTTCTGGATCGCGATAAAGGCCAACATGTCCTACTTTTGCTGCTGGAATTAAGCGTAATACGCCGTCTACCATACCTAATCCGGCACGTAAAATAGGTATTAAACCAATTTTCTTTCCACTTAATGTTTTTGTAACTGCAGTAGTTACTGGTGTTTCTATTGTTTTTTCCTCTACAGGTAGATCTCTGGTAATTTCAAAAGCCATTAAACCGGCCACTTCATCAACTAATTCACGAAATTCTTTTGTACCCGTTTCTTTATTTCGAATATACGTCAGTTTGTGTTGTATTAATGGATGATCCAGTACAAATACATTTCCCACTTCCGATCACTCCTTATCTTTTTTTGCATCTTTAAAAGTGTACTGAAAAAAATGCATTGTTTCAAGTTAAGACACTAATTAATTTTGTTTTTTTGATAAATGTTACGATTTAATAAGCTATTTACGAAAACCTGTGACTTTATTACCCGCTCCTCAAATGAAATCGGCTCCCTTTCCGCAGGCACGGCTTCAGCTAATCAAAAAGTCACTCTTATATTCAGGAAATTATTAATGAAACCTTTGCCTGCAATATTTATACCTGAAGTCTACGCTACCGTAATCCGTAGATACTTCGCTTTCCGTGGGCACGACTTCAGCTAACTTCGGAAAGTAAAAATCGCTTTCCGAAGTGGATCTTCAGTCCGTGGGATTGCGATTACTCATCCCATCGAAAACATTTGCTGTTCCCACAGGACTTCGTATCTACGGATTACTTTATGGATCGTATGCTAATCTTCCATGCATAGCTACTGTTTAATAATTACTATAAAATAATTAATAATTAATAATCAACATATTTTTACGAATATTGCGCGTTTTTTCTTAGTATAGTTAAGTAATCAGAAAAAAGGGGTGACAGGATAACGATGGCGTTGAACGCTTTAAAATCGTTCTTAAATACTTTTTAGATATGTCACCAGAGAACGCTATCATCAATCCCAGTTCTTCAACAACTATAAACAAATCCAACAGTTAGTAACATAATAATTTACTGATTGATTCTGTTTTGCACATAGAAGTAGATCCACTCGGAAGGCGCATTTTGCTTATCAGAGTTAGATAAGGCTGTGCTCAAAGAAAGGGAAACCATTTCATTTGATCTGCGGGTCCACTATTATGTATTATTACCAAAACATCATTTTTTTAGAGAACAGTCATTTAAAATAATCCCTAACCGTTAATCTGGTTAGGGATTATTCTTATTAGGGATTTAACGCTTGTATAGAGGGAATTTGGCTGTCAATTCCTTCACACGTGTTTTGGCTTCTTGTAATTTTGTTTCATCTTCGTGATTTTTTAATGTGAATGCAATGATAGATGCTACTTCTTCCATTTCTGCTAAACCAAATCCACGAGTAGTTACAGCTGCAGTTCCGACACGAACGCCACTTGTTACAAATGGACTTTCTGGATCAAATGGGATGGTATTTTTGTTTGTTGTAATCCCAATATCGTCTAGTGCCTTTTCAGCAACTTTTCCGGTTAATCCAAGATCACGTACATCTAATAATAATAAATGGTTATCCGTTCCACCTGATACAATGCGAATACCTTCTGATTGTAATGTCTCACCAAAACGTTTTGCATTATCAATAATATTTTGGCCATATACTTTAAAATCATCCGATAGAGCTTCTTTAAATGCAGTTGCTTTCGCTGCAATGACGTGCATTAATGGACCACCTTGAATACCAGGGAAAATAGATTTATCAATTTGTTTTGCAAACTCTTCTTTACACAAAATCATTCCACCGCGCGGACCTCTAAGTGTTTTATGCGTTGTTGTCGTTACAAAATGGGCATGTGGAACTGGATCAGGATGCAAACCTGCTGCTACAAGTCCAGCAATGTGAGCCATATCAACCATCAAATAGGCACCTACTTGATCAGCGATTTCTCTGAATTTTTTGAAGTCAATTGTACGTGAATAAGCACTAGCACCAGCAACAATTAGCTTCGGCTTTACTTCGATTGCTTTTTCCAATAGAACAGCGTAATCAATTTGCTCTGAATCAGGATCTACCCCATAATCTTCAAAATTATAAAGCGTTCCACTAAAGTTAACTGGACTCCCGTGTGTTAAATGTCCACCATGATTAAGGTTCATACCTAAAACAGTATCCCCAGGCTCTAAAATCGTGAAATAAACCGCCATATTTGCTTGCGCTCCCGAATGGGGTTGAACGTTAACGTGTTCTGCACCAAATAGCTGTTTTGCACGATCCCGTGCCAAATTTTCAGCGATATCAACATATTCACAACCACCATAATAGCGTTTGCCAGGGTAGCCTTCCGCGTACTTGTTTGTAAGTACAGATCCTTGGGCTTCCATTACTGCTTCAGAGACAAAGTTTTCAGATGCAATTAACTCAATTTTGTCATTTTGACGCTCGCGTTCCTGTTCCATTGCTTGGAAAAGCTCTAAATCATTTTGTTTCACATGCTCCATCTTGTAATTCCCCCTAAGTAATATGGTTGCTTCGTTTATTATATTAGAAAAGTTAGTGTCCTAACTAAACTGTCTACTTAACGTTCATAAACCGCACGTGGTCCACCAATTAATTTGGGCCTAGTATAAGCGGCGTTAATTCTAGCGCTCCCAACAGCGCGTTGTTTAAGGCGAAGTGGAACTGCTACATGTTTCAAATGCATGCCAATCATGGTTTCACCAATATCAATTCCAGCATCTGCATTTATTTGTTCAACAACAACAGGATCTTTCATTTGTTTATATGCGAAAGCAGCCATTGAACCACCCGCCTTGCGAACAGGTACAGCAAACACTTCCTCATAACCATATCTTTCACTTGTATGGCGTTCAACTACGAGCGCTCGATTTAAATGTTCACAACACTGAAAGGCTAAGACAACACCTGTTTCCTTTTGTAATTGTTGAAAGGCTTGATAAATCTGTTCAGCTACCTCTTCACTACCAGACGTACCAATATGTTCACCAATTACTTCACTTGTTGAACAACCAATCACAAACAGGCTATTTTCTTTTAAATAGCCACTATTTTTCCACTCGATAATAATTTCTTGTAATTGCTTTTCGAGTTGCATCATAATTTTCGCATCCTTTATGCTTCTTGCTTCGTTTCGTAATCACTTAATTTACTTATTCGATCTGCGTGACGTCCACCTTGAAATGTCGTGCCAATCCAAGTACGCACTATTTCTTTTGCTAAATCTTCTCCTATTACACGTGCACCCATCGCCAACATATTCGAATCATTATGTACTCTTGTAACACGTGCACTATACACATCATGTACTAATGCACACCGAATGTCTTTTACCTTATTTGCAGCAATAGACATACCTATACCAGTTCCACAAATCAAGATCCCACGATCAAATTCACCTTTAGCTACACGTTCTGCTGCCGGAATCCCATAATCGGGATAGTCGACTGAATCAGCACAATCCGAGCCAATATTCGTATAATCAATACTTAAGTCTTCTAGTAATACACCTATTTGCTTTGCTAATTGATAGCCACCGTGATCCGAAGCCACTACTACTTTCATGAGTAAACCGCTCCTTTGTTCAACATAGATTCTATTATCTACTATCTTACTTGTTTTACAGAAAAATGAACAGATAAAGTAAGTCTTTTTCTAAAAATTTTTAGAAGTTTTTTAGATATAGTTGAGCCAATTGGAATGTTAGCATCGATAATGCACTAGGATAAATTCACTCTAATTATTCTTTGCTTTTTAACGTTTCGACTAAAATATCAATATATTTTTCCATTTCTTCTAAGGTTTGATTATAAACTTCAGAACTTCCACCATAAGGATCTGTGATGTCAAAATTAGGCATTTCTGCTTCTAACCGCTCAATTTCATCTTGTTCTTCTCGTAAAAAAGCACGGAGCTGTTGTTCTGATTGACTTTGATCTTTTTCTGCTACTACTAATGCTCTTTTTTCTTCTAATCTGATATATGCTTTTTTTAATTGTTCCCATGTTGATTGTCCATCTAATAGTGTATATTCTTTTAATGTATAAACTTTGTCATGAACCTGTGGATATTGCATGGTTACTGTTTGCTTATGTTGCATCGTCATTGTTAGGATAAGATCCGCCCAATCTAACAGTTGTTCCGAAACAGGTTGTGATTGATGTTCCAATTCAATATTAACAGTTTGTAACGCATCGATTGTTCCTTGTGATGCTTTAGAACCGATTGATGCAAAAATTCCTGCTGACTTCACTTCAAAGTCAGATTTATGTTTAAGTAGCGCTTCTGCCATTGGACTTCGACAAGTATTTCCCGTGCAAATAAATAAAACGTTTTTCATCTCTTGCTTCCTCCTCAACTGACAACTTTACCTATTAAAACTATATCATATTTATATACTAGCACCAAAACAAGAAAAAAGAGCTCCGTTTGGTTCGCGCAGCTCGGTTTCGTTCCGGATATTTTTTTAGCCAAAAATAAAGTGAAGACCAAATGCACATAGAATGCTTCCACCACATAACTCACTATATACACCAAGTAAACCGCGGGCCTTCTTTCCTAAAAGTAAACCTGCCCACGTCAACATCATACTAGATAAGCCAAAAATAATTATTGCGAAAAAAGTTTTAACTCCAGACATTCCTAAACTCAAGCCTACTGAAAAGCTATCTAGGCTAACACTTAAAGCAAATAACAATAGACCTAAACCAATTGGTTTCAATGGGATCTTCTCTTCCTTTTCAAATGTTTGTAATATCATATGTATGCCTAAACCAAACAAAAGGAACCCTCCACCGATTACAGCAAGTCCTTCCATTTGCCCAGAAATGAATTTGCCTAGGACGATACCGATAAACGGCATAAACATATGAAAGAAGCCAACCGTAATTCCAATAAAAAGGATGCGCTTTAAGCGTAAGGCTTGTAAACCCATGCCAAGCCCTACCGAAAAAGCATCCATGCCTAACGCAATTGCCATCATTATTAGTGATAGATATTGATCAAGTTGATCGATCGGCACTGTTTATCCCCTACTTTCGGACATGCTATTGTACTATATGCACGAAAGTAAGACGTTATGAGTAGATCGATTTTAAATTTCCACTTCATTGACACTCCTATTCACTACCAAAGAAACTCTTCTTCATTCGATAATTCTATCAGAAACGGATAAATCACCAGGATTAAAATACAATAAACAAGAAAAATTCCAATTGAAAGGAAAAGTGAAATACCAAACATATTTAAAAGAAACATAAAGGGAGTGATAAAGACTATGGCTGTAGATCTTTTCCTTGCTCGTTTTGTATAATATTGCTTCTTGCCACAGTGTGGACATTTCATAGCAATATCTAATGTAAACATCTTTTTAAATGTTTGTTTCCAACTCCACTCTTTGTTGCAATTTTTACAAGTAGGCACTTATTCATACCTCCTTTATTTTTAAGCTCAATTACTTTTCATATAGTTACAAGTTTTCATAAAGTATTATATATACACTATCACGTTCTCACCAAAAAAATCAGTCCTAATCTTTGGCTGTTATGAGTTTGGCGTATAACTGATATATTGCTTGGCAGTCTCAAAAAAGCTACTTTATAAAAGATTGTCGTTTATTACAAAACATTTATAAACTACGACGTAACAGGAAATTCTGACCCGCTCCTCAAGTAAAATCGGCTCCCTTTCCGCAGGCACGGCTTCAGCTAACTCGGATAAGCAAAGATCGCTTTCCGAGTGGATCTTCAGCCCGTGCTGTTCCTGCTGGAGTGTCACCAATTTCACTTGATACGCTAATACCCATCTTCACATCATTAACAGAGAGTATAAATCTACATAAAAAGAACAGATTTTAATTATATTTTGTTATCTAGAAATTAGCATGTAAATTATTATTTTCATCCAGTTCAATTCATCTTTTCTATCCATACTGTGTCCATGGAAAGGGAATCCATTTGGGGCTGCGATTACTCGCCCCAGCAAGATCGTTTGCTGACGTAGCGGGTAAGAAAGTTCCACTACGTCACATTTTCTATCAATTTCGAAAGATGAAACGCAATGAGGAGAACGTGGTCAACTTCAACTTTTGATTGTGAGACTTCTTAAGTTTATCAAGCCTTAAATTCCTGTTTCACGTTCAGGCTTTGTTCTAAAATACACAAAAACTAGCATACCAATATACAAATTGGTATGCTAGTTCACTTACTCATTTAAGTTTGCTTCAGCCAAAGTGAGCTTCTAATCAGCCACCTAACGTGTTATTGCTTGATCAATTGGCTTGCCGCTTTTTCTAAACGATTCATAATGGCTTCACCTACTCCAGCTTTTGGATAAACTTCAGCTAGAATAACATCCACATCTGTTTTGTTAAAAGCACGCAATGTATCATAAAGATGCACAGCGACAGTTGTTAAGTCTGTCTGTGTACCGATAATTTTCATATGAGATGTCGTTAAGTTTGCTACTAGCTCTTCGCTTACCATGACACCAACTTTTTTCCCTTCTAATTCAAGTTGATCAATCTGTGATTGAAAAAAAGTTACATCACCATCAACTAGATATAAAGGTACTTCCGGTTCGTAATGATTATATTTCATTCCAGGCGCTTTAGGCTGATCTTCTTTTTTAATCGAATGATCTAAGACAAGCGCTCCAGTCACTTCTTCTAATTGTTCCTGGGTTATGCCACCAGGACGCAACACGACAGGCACTTCCATCGTACAATCTACCACCGTTGACTCCAGACCAACACCAGTTGGACCGCCATCAATAATCCCAGCAATTTTTCCGTTCAAGTCATTGTACACATGAACAGCGCTTGTAGGACTTGGCTTTCCTGATGTATTTGCACTTGGTGCTGCAACCGGTAAATTTGTTTCCTCTAATAACGCTCTAGCTACCCTATGATCAGGAATTCGGATCCCGATGGTATCTAATCCAGCTGTAACATTTTCTGCAATCTTTCCATTACTCGTCAGAATAATAGTAAGTGGTCCTGGCATAAACGCCTCTATCAGTTTTTTTGCAATAGGTGTAATCGTTGTAACATATTGTCCAATTTGTTCTGGACTAGCAAGATGGACGATCAACGGATTATCTGATGGTCGCCCTTTTGCTGCAAATATATTGCTGACTGCTTGATTACTCGTTGCATCAGCACCTAATCCATATACGGTTTCTGTTGGAAAAGCAACAACTTCTTGTTGCTTCAATAAGTTCGCAGCTTCACTGATTGCTTGTTGTCCTTCTCTATCTATTTCTGTTGCTTTCCAGTATTTTGTCTTCATCATAATCCCTTTCACTATTAACAGTTTACCCACAAGTTGTATACAATTTATATACAAGTTATCCACATATCAACTTTCTGTCCACAATTCAAAACTCTCTATTTACTGTATGTTTACTTAGTTTATATAAAATTGACATTATTAACAAGCACTTCATATTATACACACATTATCAACAGGGTTTATCCACACTTGTTGATAATATTTT
The DNA here is from genome assembly GCF_003268595.1 of Paraliobacillus zengyii. Lineage (NCBI taxonomy): Bacteria > Bacillati > Bacillota > Bacilli > Caryophanales > Bacillaceae > Paraliobacillus > Paraliobacillus zengyii. The sequence continues at coordinate 3,251,900 of NZ_CP029797.1, forward strand.
TATTTACCCACAGGAAGCATCCACCATTCTCCTGTTGATTCTCGCTGAAATGCTGGTTCATCAATCAATTCAAAACCAAGTTGTTCAACTAAATCTCTTATTGTCTTTTGCTGACTATGCACATAGAGCTTACTTGCTTCTTTCTTTCGTGCTACTTCAATACAAACCTCTATTAATCCCAATACATATGATGGTGCTAACACCTGTTTAATATAGAAGTTTTTTAACCAAAACGCATTCTCTTCTACTGGTTGTAACATGAAGAAAGCATATGCAACTTGTTCATCTTCATTTTTTACTAGATAGCCAGATTCCCATATTTCTTGTTCATTTAGCCCGTCAGGCCACTTATCTTGAAAAAAATCATCCACTACTGCATGATCTGCTACGCGTGTTGAAAGACATTCCATTCCTATCATCTCCTAATTGAATCTAGTTTTCTATCAGTTTATGAGAGAAAAAAGGAATTATACCTATTTAACTAAACCATTCGAATAAAAAGAACTTTACTTCTACGTCCTCTTCCTCTTTTTCTTCTGGTTCATCCTTTTCTTCTGCAGCTGCAACACTAGTCCCATTAGAAAAATCTAGAAAACACAAGGGTGGAAACAGTACACACCACCAATTCGCGCCTTTCCCTTCACCTAACGTTATCATAATAGCTTCATATTCTCCCGCAGGATAAACATAAGATCCGTATACTTTATCAGGAAAATTGACGTTCTTGCCGTATGATACCTCGGATGACATCTCTATCCCTTCCGCTTGCAACGTGTTCCTTACTATCTCTTCAATCTTATCTAGTCGAGACTCAATCAACTCACGTGCTACATCAATATCATCCAGGTCTTCTACCCATGTCGTAATTTCTTCATTTACTTCATCGCGTACCAACCTTTTTATCTGTTGATCTTTATCTTGATCACTATTGGCAAGGATTCTTAATCGTATCGCCTCGTCCGGAATGACCTGATAAGCTTCTTCTGATACAGTTTCTTCCCCGCTGACAAAAGTTTGCATAGAAAATAGTGTAATACACACTGCTAAAAGTCCAATAATAGGTATGATTTTTTTCATTTGTAATAGCCCCCTAATTGCTTCTTAGCATTAGTATGGGCATGTTATTCTTTCTTTAAACTAGTAATCTCTTAAATTTATATTTTAGGACTACCGTTTAATTTGCTCCTTGTTAAGGTTACGAAAATCATGCGATCACGTCCGTTTATATCTTGGCAGATTTCTACCTCACTATCAGGAAATGCATGCAAAATAAGTTTCTTAATCTGTGCAGCTTGTTGATAACCTATTTCAAATGCAAGTAATCCACATGTGGATAACACAATTTTAGCTTGATTTATAATTTGTTGATAAGCAAAAAGCCCGTTAGCTTTTGCAAACAAAGCTAGCTCTGGATCGAAATTTCTAACCGTATCTGCTAACGTCTCTTTTTCTTCCCAGGCAATATAAGGGGGATTAGAGACAATGACATCTACCGTTTCCCCATTGTCTATCCACTTTTGCAAAAAATCACTTTGGTGAAACGTTACCTCCGCATCTAAGCGCATTGCATTATTGGCTGCTATTTCCTGCGCCGCTACTGAAATATCACATGCTTCTACTTGTAACGTTGGATCTTCCAACTTTAATGTAATTGCAATAATCCCGCTGCCTGTTCCAATATCCGCTACTTTGATTGGTCGTTTCATTTGTTTCGTTCGTTCAAGAACACCTAACACCAATTCTTCTGTTTCTGGTCTTGGAATTAGGACATCTTTTGTTACATGAAAGTTCCGTCCATAAAAATACTCTGAACCAATTATATGTTGAACCGGAATCCCTGTGTCTGTGTGTTTGTGTATATCCTGTTGATAAGCGTGATATTGCTTAGTAGAAATTGGTTCGCGTAAGTTCATTAAGAGTTGTGATTTCGTATAATTTAAATGATGTAGTAAAAGAATTTCTGCGACGCGTGGTTCACGATTATGTTCTTCTAAAAAAAGAGAAGCCCAACGAAGGACTTCTTGTAAGTTAGGCTGTTTCATTTGTTATTCACCTATTTGTTCCATTTTATTTGTTTGCTCTTCCATAATCAATGCATCGACTACTTCCATTAGTTTACCTTCTAAAACTTGATCAAGTTTTTGAATAGTTAAACCTATGCGGTGATCTGTCACACGGTTTTGCGGAAAATTATATGTGCGAATTCGTTCTGAACGATCTCCTGAACCAACAGCAGACTTACGTGTTTGGTCATATTCTGCTTGTGCTTCTTGACGGACTTTATCATAAATACGAGCGCGCAAAATTTTCATCGCTTTTTCTTTGTTCTTTATTTGCGACTTTTCATCTTGAATCGAAACAACTGTACCTGTAGGCATATGCGTTAGTCTTACTGCTGACATTGTTGTATTAACACTCTGTCCGCCTGGTCCACTAGACGTAAATGTATCGACACGAATATCCTTTTCATGTACATCTACTTCTACTTCTTCCGCTTCTGGCATGGCTACAACAGTTGCAGTTGATGTATGAATTCGTCCACCTGACTCTGTATCTGGTACACGTTGTACACGATGGGCACCATTTTCATATTTTAACTTGGAATAGGCACCTTTACCATTAATCATAAAGATAATCTCTTTATAGCCACCAACTCCTGATGAGCTTGATTCCATCACATCCATCTTCCAACCTTGTGACTCAGCAAATCGAGCATACATCCGGTATAAATCAGCTGCAAATAATGCTGCTTCATCCCCACCAGCTGCACCACGAATTTCCATAATAACACTCTTATCATCATTTGGATCTTTAGGAAGTAATAACAGTTTTAACTTTTCCTCTAATTCTGGTAATTGATCTTCTAATTCTGAAATTTCCATTTTGACCATGTCCTGCATATCTGCATCTAATTTTTCCTCAAGCATTACCTTTGCATCCTGCAGTTCTGTCGACACGTCTTTATATTGGCGATAAACTTCAATAATATCTGTTAAGTCAGATTGTTCTTTTGAGTAATCTCTTAGTTTCTTCGTATCATTAATTATCTCAGGATCACTTAATAGTTCATTTAATTTCTCATAACGATCTTCTAATGATTGTAATTTATCAAGCATGCAATTCACCTCTTTTTTCTTTTCCAAAGCACGTTCTTATTTATTATACAATACTTTTCATTATAGTATAGGTGATATCCCGAGTCAAAGTTTCAAAATAGCTCTAGACAGGTTTTAATTTTATATAGCGCACTTTTGAATGGTTCGTCGGATTACTGCGGTGGTCCGACGGATTAACGCTTCGCTTCGTCGGATTATCGCGTGCTCCGCCGAATTAACGCTTCGCTCCGTCGGATTATTGCGTGCTCCGCCGAATTAATGCTTCGCTCCGCCGAATTATCGCGTGCTCCGCCGAATTAATGCTTCCTTCCGTCGGATTATCGCGTGCTCCGCCGAATTAACGCTTCGCTCCGTCGGATTATTGCGTGCTCCGCCGAATTAATGCTTCCTTCCGTCGAATTATCGCGTGCTCCGCCGGATTACCGCTGCCTTCCATCGAATTATCGCCACGCTTCGCCTTAATCTTCAATTAGTGATAGAGTTACATCATAAAAATATCGACTAAAAAGCACCGTACATGGACGGTGCTTTAGCATTATTCAGATGTTTTTTCTGAAGTTTTTATATTTAGTAATTGTTTTGGCTTATTTGGAACTTCGTGGTGATGGCGGCAGCGTGGTTCATACGATTCTGAAGCACCAACTAAAATAATTGGATCATCATAAGAGGCAGGTAAATCATCGATTAAACGTTGCGTTCTACTTGCAGGTGAGCCACAAATAGGGCAAATAGCATTTAATTTAGAGACGGATTCACTTAATGCCATTATCGCCGGAACAGGACCAAACGGCTCCCCACGAAAATCAGTGTCTAAACCAGCAACAATTACACGGTGACCATGATTGGCTAATTCATCTATTATTTCAACAATCTTATCATCAAAAAATTGAACCTCATCGATACCTACAACATCAATTGAGTCATCCATTTCAGCGATAATATCGTCAGCACATGAAACTGGGCGAGCTAAAATAGTATTTCCATTGTGAGAGACTACGGATTCTTTTGCATACCGATCATCAATTGCTGGTTTAAAAACTCGAACAGATAAATTACCATATGTCGCTCTTCTGACACGTCGAATAAGTTCCTCTGATTTCCCCGAAAACATACTACCACAGATGAGTTCTACCCATCCACTTTGCTTCATAACATACACGTATTGCCTCTCCTTTCATATGTAAAACAAGCTGTATTAGAGAACATCTAGTAGCATTATATACATATTCCATCTATTTTGTTCATTGCTCTTGGAACAAAGGTTTATTTTTCATTTTTACACACTATTTAAAAAGAAAAAAACAGGCAAAAGAAGATAATTCGCCTGTTTTCTCGTCAACATTAGTTAAGATAAGCCACCCTTCAAAATGAAGAATGGCTTCTTACTCTAACTAGCACAATGAAGTGACTTAGTTAAGCTTATATTTTTTCTTAAAGCGATCTACACGGCCGCCAGCTTTATCTGCTTTTTGTTTACCAGTATAGAAAGGATGAGAATCTGAACTTACCTCTACACGGATTAACGGGTATGTGTTACCGTCTTCCCATTCGATTGTCTCGTCGGAAGATTTCGTTGATCCACTAAGAAATTTGTAATCAGAACTTGTATCAAGAAATACAACTTTTTTGTATTCTGGATGAATGCCCTCTTTCATATTGTTCCACTCCTTCTGCCCTGAATCCCTTAGAAACAGAGTTATTATTTAGCTATATTACACAATTTTAAAAACTGTTTAATATACATATTCTTTTAGAACTCACACTGAAAGATTATAACAGTCTGATTTGACGTTTGCAATAGCTAGTTTTATTTTTTACTAGGATTACTTCTTCATCGTTCCTTTTCGTTTCATTTCTGTCTCTAGCTGCTCGTAAAACTCTAAGTTTGTTTTGGTTGAACGAATCTTACGTAAGAAGCGATCTAAGAAATCAGATGAATCCTGCATCGATTTACGCACAGCCCATAGTATATCCAGTTGTGCTTGTGGTAATAACAGTTCTTCTTTTCTTGTACCTGAAGGCAAAATATCAATCGCCGGGAAAATACGGCGTTGTGCCAAGGCTCTATCTAAATGTAATTCCATGTTACCAGTACCTTTGAATTCTTCATAAATAACATCATCCATCCGCGAACCTGTTTCGACTAAAGCAGTTGCTAAGATAGTGAAACTACCACCTTCTTCGATATTACGTGCAGCACCGAAGAATCGTTTCGGTCTATGAAATGCAGCTGGATCAATACCACCTGATAAGGTACGACCGCTTGGAGGAATAACTAGGTTATATGCCCTAGCTAAGCGCGTGATACTATCCATTAAGATAATAACATCCTTTTTATGCTCGACAAGACGCATTGCCCGCTCTAAAACAAGTTCAGATACTTTAATATGATTTTCAGGAACTTCATCAAAGGTCGAACTTACAACATCCACATTAGGATGAACGGAACGCTCAATATCTGTAACTTCTTCTGGACGTTCGTCAACTAATAAAATTATCAGTTTAGCATCCGGATGATTTTTCGTTATACTATTCGCAATTTGAGTTAATAACATCGTTTTACCAGCTTTTGGTGGTGCAACAATAAGTCCACGCTGCCCAAACCCTACAGGCGTTATTAAATCCATAATTCGCGTTGATATTGCTTTTTCATCGGTCTCTAAATTCATTAAACGATTCGGATATAAAGCAGTAAGCGCCGGAAAATGGACCCGTTCTTTTGCCATTTCAGGATTTTCTCCGTTTACAGCATCAACATGTAACAATCCATAATAACGTTCATTTTCTTTTGGTGGTCGTACCTTACCAGAAACTTTATCACCGTTTCGTAAGTCAAATCGACGTATTTGAGATGCTGAGATATAAATATCTTCTGCACTTGGAGAATAATTAATTGGTCGTAAAAAACCAAATCCTTCTGATGGAATTATTTCTAACACACCATCCATGAATAAATATCCACCTTTTTCAGCTTGTGCCTTCAAAATTGCGAATATTAATTCTTTTTTTGTTAATTTGGCATAGTAAGATACTTTAAACTCTTTTGCCTGAGTATAAAGGTCTTTCAATGTCATGGTCTCTAATTGAGAAATAGTTACTTCGTTCACACAATCACCACACCTATTTAATTATTTAAACACACAACATGGCCATCTTAATTATAAATAAACAAGCATGTCCATCCTGTAATCTATTCAACTGTAAAAAATTATTCCTTTATTATATAGAAGCTACTTAATTCTTTGGATACTTCTTGTATTTGAAGTCTGCTAAGTTGTGTAAATATCCTGCTGTGAAATATGTATGCAGCGTAGAAAGCATCTGGTTTTTTACACATTTATTCAAGAAGTTAGGCGAAGGAATTCATTGTTATATCTAGCTAGTAGACCGTCTTTATGGGAGTAAAAAATAGATTCAACTCTTAAAGATAGAATAGAAGTTTGTTCATTGCTACAAAGGATACCCTTTTCTTAAATACTTAAACCTCTTATATCGTACCTTTTTATTATAGATTATTCAATCTATAATTTTATTTTAGCACAAGTTGACTAGATTATTGCAAAAAAATAAAATTAAGAAGCGTTATTGAGGTAGTAATATTAAGAGGATTTGGAAAAAAATACAGGAAGCATATTTTAGTTACTAGCTTCCTGTTTACTCTTTTCATTGTATTTATGAGTTTTGAAATTGTTCAATTTCACTATCTGTCATCTCTTCGCGCCAAATAATCGCGCCTAATTTAGTCAGTTTCTCTGTTAACTCTTCATAACCACGATCAATATGTTCTAATCCTGTTATTTCTGTTATACCATTCGCCATCAAACCTGCAACAATTAAGGCTGCACCAGCACGAAGGTCGCTAGCCTTCACTTTTGCTCCTTCTAATTGAACAGGACCTGAAACAATTGCTGAACTTCCTTCAACTTTTATCTGTGCATTCATTCTACGGAGCTCATCTATGTGTTTAAAACGCGCTTGATAAATTGTATCCGTTACAACACCTGTTCCAGTTGAACTCGTTAACAACGATGTAAAAGGTTGCTGTAAATCGGTAGGAAAGCCTGGATGTACCAGAGTTTTGATATCAACACTCTTTAGGTCTTTTGATCGAGTGATCAGTAACTGTTCTTCCCCTTCTTCAATTTGAACACCCATTTCACGAAGTTTAGCGAGTAATGGCTCTAAGTGTTGTGGAATAACATTATCAATCAACACTTTCTCCCCCTGTGCTGCCGCCATAATGGTATAGGTTCCTGCTTCTATTCGATCAGGAATAATAGTATGCATACAACCCGTTAGAGAATCCACACCTTCAATTCGAATAACATCTGTTCCTGCACCTTTAATTCTTGCACCCATACTAGTAAGCAATGTAGCCACATCGATAATTTCTGGTTCGCGTGCTGCATTCTCAATAATTGTTTTCCCTTTTGCTTTTACAGCTGCTAACATTATATTGATTGTCGCACCTACACTAACAACATCAAGGTAAATGCGTGCACCTTTTAGTTCATCAGCACGTAAATAGATTGCGCCCTGTTCATTTGTAACTTTTGCTCCAAGTGCTTCAAACCCTTTAATATGCTGATCAATTGGGCGTGGTCCAATATGACAGCCACCTGGTAAGCCAATTACTGCTTTCTTAAAACGTCCTAACATAGCGCCCATAAAATAATAGGAAGCTCTTAGTTTTTTTACTTTTCCGTTCGGTAATGGCATGGATGTCATATTCGAAGGATCAATATGTACAGTCTGTCCATGCCACGATACTTCTCCACCAATTTCTTCTAATAACTCGCCTAATATACCGACGTCAGAGATTTTCGGCAAACCCTCAATAATAACTTTAGAATCAGCTAAAATAGCTGCTGGCAACAATGCCACCGCACTATTTTTCGCACCACTGATCCGCACTTTTCCATTGAGAGGAGTACCGCCCTGCACATATAGTTTTTGCATTTTTGCATTCCTCGCTTTATCTATTGTTTATATAAATAATGATTGTATTCTTCTTATCGTACACATTTTCCCCGAAAACATGCATAATTTTTACTAACACAATTCCTATTATACTAACAATTGGGCTATCTATCCACCCTATCCAGATATTTTATTAAAAAGGTATGCGAGAGTGAAGGATATATTTCTTTAATAAAACCAAAAAAACCACCCGCTTAGGATGGCTTTTTCTTCACTATTATGCTTGGTTAGATGAACCAAATTCACGCATTTTACCGATTACTGTTGCTTTAATCGCATCGCGTCCTGGTCCTAAGTATTTACGTGGGTCAATCATGTCAGGATTTGCAGCCAAAACATCACGTACTTTTTGTGTTTGTTGAATTTGATTTTCTGTGTTCACGTTAATTTTAGATGTACCATAAGAAATTGCTTTTTTGATGTCTGCTGTAGGGATACCAGTTCCACCGTGAAGTACTAGTGGTACTCCAGCAACTACGTTAATTTCTTCCATTTCTTTGAATCCTAGGTTTGGTTCACCTTCATATGCACCGTGGACAGAACCTAGAGCTGGAGCAAGACAATCAATTCCAGTACGTTCTACTAGCTCTTTACACTCCGCAGTATCAGCATACATGATGCCACCTGTAACACCGTCTTCTGTTCCACCAACAGTTCCAACTTCTGCTTCAACAGAAACACCATGGAAATGTGCAAGTTCAACCACTTTAGAAGTTAACGCAACATTTTCTTCAAATGGATGGTGAGAAGCATCAATCATAACTGATGTGAAACCAGCATGGATTGCTTTAGCACATGACTCAAATGTTTGACCGTGGTCTAAGTGGATCGCAACTGGTACTGTTGTTCCTTGAGCTTTCATTGTCGCATCAACCATTGCAACAACAACACTGTAACCACCCATGTATTTTCCAGCGCCTTCAGAAACCCCTAGAATAACTGGAGATTTTTCATCTTCAGCAGCTTGTAAGATAGCTTGAATATACTCCAAGTTGTTAATATTAAATTGGCCAACTGCATAACGTTTTTCATTTGCTGTGTCTAACATTTCTTTCATTGATACTAATGGCATAATTATTCCTCCTAATAAAGTTTAGTAAATATAATATTCCCTATAGCCAGTCAAATATGTTTTGATGATTGGGTACTTTATAAGAATACCAATTTCATGAAGAAGGTGCAACAAATCTTACATATGTAAACGTTTTCTATTGAATTAATTTGTCATTTATATGAAGGTTATCATTTTATAACCCATTTTTTAAATTATATTGAAAAAATATCCATTAAATATACCTATGTTTTAGTTAATAATCGATTAATATGAAATCTTGCATCTTCTATATTAAATGGTTTTGAGAAAACTTCTTTTACAGATGAAAAATCTTTTGTTTTATTCTTTGCTTGCTCCGCTAAACCACTCATCATTATTGTCGGAATATATTTTCCACTTTCCTCTAGTTTTTCGATAACAGTGGCACCATCAATTATCGGTAAACGAAAATCAATTACTATTAAATCTGGTGGTGCTTGTTCCACAAAATCTAATGCTTGTTGACCATTTGCACAACTAATAGCCTTATAACCCTCACCTTTTACTATTTCTTCTAATAATAATCGTATTCCTAGTTGATCATCTACGATCAAAACTGTTCGCGTCATCGTAACCCACCTCTCTATCTAGTATCACAATTTACATCATAGTATAATAAAAATGGAAAAAACAGGATAACTAAAATAACCATTATATACTATATATTTCTATGCCACTGATATTATTCCTGCTTTTTAAACTTAATTTGTATAATCATTGTATAAAGATACCATTTTTTCTTTTTATTCTCTACTATATTATATATGTATAATACTAAAAAAGAGGCTGGGACAAAACCCAGATAAACAATAAAAAGTTGCACCTTTCCAAATTTATGGTTGGAGGGTGCAACTTTTTTATAAAATTGAAACAATTTAAGTAAGTAAAAAAGGATACCTTCTGATAAAATTAAAGTGACGAAACAATAACTATCGGAGGTATCCTTATGTTTAAAGATTATAACATGAATCAAGTAATTTTGCCGTTAGATTTAGAAATAAAATTACAAAAAAATGATATTGCCTATACAATCCATGACTTAGTTGAACAAATACCAGATAAAGCTTTTTCTGTTTTCTTACATGAAACAGGTTGTCCTGCTTATCATCCACGAATGATGATGAAGGTTATTTTATGTGCTTATACGCAATCTGTTTTCTCTGGAAGAAAAATTGAAGCATTACTGAAAGATAGTATACGTATGATGTGGTTAGCGCAAGGTTATGAGCCAAGCTATCGTACAATTAACCGTTTTCGAGTCAATCAAGAAGTACAAGACCTGTTACGCCAATGTTTTGTGCAATTTCGATGCCAGCTGGTGAAAGAAGAACTGATTGATGAAGAAGCGATCTTTATTGATGGTACCAAGATTGAAGCAAATGCCAACAAATTTACGTTTGTTTGGCGAAAAGCGATTGAAAAATACAGTGCCAATTTGGTGGGAAAATCAAATCAAATGTATGATGAATTGCTAGCAAACGAAATTATCCCAGAAATCGAACGTGAAAGTATGGAAGAACTAACCACCCAGGAACTCGAAAAAGTTTTGGAGAAACTAGAGGAGACGGTTGAAGCATACGACAAAAAGATCGAAGAAAGTGAAGATGTAAGCGAACGTAAGCAACTTCGTTCTGAACGCAAAACACCAAAACAATATCGCAAACGGTTTAAGGATTATGCAACACGCAAAAAAAAATACGAAAATGATATGGCCATATTTGAAGAGCGTAACAGTTATTCAAAGACAGATCGTGATGCCACCTTTATGCGAATGAAAGACGATTATATGAAGAATGGCCAATTGAAAGCTGGTTATAATGTCCAAATTGCGACAGAAGGACAATATGCACTCGCTTATGATGTATTTCCTAATCCAACCGATGTACGCACATTCATTCCTTTTCTAGATAAAATCGAGGAAAGCGTCTTTGAGCTTCCTAAATATATCGTCGCTGATGCAGGTTATGGAAGTGAACAAAATTACGATGATGTCCTAATTAATCGGGAGTGCATTCCACTAATTACATACAATATGTATCGAAAAGAGAAGACAAAGAAATATAAGCAAGATCCTTTTAACACAAAGAACTGGGAGTATGATGAAGCGACTGATTCCTTCCTCTGTCCAAATGACAAAAAAGTAATGTTCCAGTATCTTTCCAACCGGATAGGTAAAGACAACTTCACTCGAGCGTTTAGAGTCTATGAATGTGAAGATTGTTCGGATTGTCTATTACGCTCACAATGTACAAAAGCAAAGGAAGGAAATAATCGAAAGATATATTACAACGAAAAATGGGAACAACAAAAAGCATACACAAAACAACAACTTTCAGAAAAAGAAACCGGTAAAATCTATGGTAAACGAAAAATAGATGTGGAACCAGTCTTCGGATTTTTGAAGGCTAATTTGCGTTTTACTCGCATGTCGGTAAGAGGCAAAAAGAAAGTAGAAAATGAATTAGGATTCGCGTTCATGGCGGTGAACTTGAGGAAGTACACCGCTAAACATGCGCATGGTACAACAACGCCTGAATATAATCTAACAAAAAAAGGTTCCGACCATCTTTCTATGATGATTGGAACCTTTTTTCGTTATTTTTGGCTAGTTTTGTCCCAGCCTCTTTTTTAGTATTGATTTTGTCGCGCTACTGAAGCTCCAATGAATCCATAAAACAAACGTTGTGGACGAGTCGGACGAGATTTAAATTCCGGATGGAACTGCGATGCTATAAACCATGGATGATCTGCAAGTTCGATCGTTTCAATAAGTTTACCATCAGGGCTTGTACCGGAAAAGATAAACCCTTTTTCCTCCATTTTTTCTCTGTACTCATTATTAAATTCAAAACGGTGGCGATGACGCTCATAAATAACATCTTCATTTTCGTATGCCTCTCTCGTTTTTGTACCCTCTTTTAAGCGACATGGATAGACACCTAATCGAAGTGTTCCACCCATATCAGAAACATCTTTTTGTTCTGGTAATAAATCGATAATAGGGTAAGGCGTATTTGGATCAATTTCGGCAGAATGCGCACCATCGAATCCAAGTACATTACGTGCAAATTCAACTGTCGCTAACTGCATACCTAAGCAAATTCCTAAAAACGGTATCTTAGATTCCCTAGCATAACGAATTGCCTCAATTTTACCTTCAATCCCACGATCACCAAATCCTCCTGGGACTAGAATACCATCGACATCAGAAAGTAATTCCGCTGCATTTTCAGCATGTAAACCTTCAGAATCAATCCATCGAACGCAAACATCGGAATCATAGCTATAGCCTGCATGTTTTAATGCCTCAACTACAGAGATATACGCATCTGGTAATTCAACATACTTTCCTACTAATCCAATTGTAACTGTTTTTGATAAGTTTCTAACCTTTTCGGCTAAGTCATTCCATTCGGTCATGTCTGCTGGTGGACAATCTAAACCAAAATGGTCACATGTAATTTGGTCAAGATGCTGTGCTTGTAAAGCTAATGGCACATGATAAAGTGTCTCAGCGTCAGTTGATTCAATTACAGATCCAGCATCAATATCACAGAATAGAGCGATCTTATCTTTCATATCTTGCGTGATCTTCATTTCTGTACGAAGAATAATGACATCTGGTTGAATTCCCAAAGAGCGCAATTCTTTTACACTATGCTGCGTTGGTTTTGTTTTTAATTCACCAGCTGCTTTGATGTATGGCACTAATGTTGTATGGATGTACATGACATTTTCTTTTCCAATATCACTTTTTATTTGACGGATAGCTTCCAAAAACGGTAAGGATTCGATATCTCCAACAGTACCTCCAATTTCGGTAATAACAACATCAGCATTTGTTTGTTTACCAGATTGAAAAACCTTTTCCTTAATTTCATTCGTAATATGTGGAATTACTTGTACCGTACCACCTAGATAATCCCCGCGACGTTCTTTTTTTATAACAGTAGAATAAATCTTACCAGTGGTTACGTTGCTATATTTATTTAAATTAATGTCAATAAAACGTTCATAGTGACCTAAATCCAGATCTGTCTCTGCACCGTCTTCTGTAACAAAAACTTCTCCGTGCTGATAAGGACTCATTGTTCCTGGATCAACATTAATATACGGATCAAATTTCTGAATCGTTACACTTAATCCTCTATTTTTTAATAAACGTCCTAATGAAGCTGCCGCAATACCTTTTCCTATTGACGACACAACACCACCTGTAACAAAAATATATTTAGTCACCTTACATCCCTCTTCCTTTTTGGTTAATGTGTGATTTTATTGGCGTTCCAATACAAAAAAATCTATTGAACAAAATAATTTATGGACATAAGTGCATAAAAAAACAAAAGCGTCCCCCTATTAATAGGGGGACGCTATTTCTATTATTTAAATAAATAATGGAGCCCGAATAAAATTGTACGCATTCCACTATCAAAAGTCAAGTGCAATTTTAGTGACTATTTCTTTTTTTTATCTTTCTCATCTTCTTCGTCACTGTCGTCGTCATCTTCTTCGTCATCATCGTCAAAGTCTACATCTATATCTTCATCGTCATCATATGATTCATCATCATCTTCATTATCACTTTCATCAAAATCTGTTTGTTCAAAATCAAGATCTATTTCTGTAAGATCCTCTTCTTCAACTACAGCTTTTTTCTTCTTGGCAGCAGCTTTCTTTTTCTTCTTTTTCTTAGGTACTGCTGTAATTTCTTCTTCAATTTTTTCCATAGGATACCAATCTCTTAGCCCCCATAGACCAGATCCAATTGTTAAAAATCGGCCATCAACATTTAAGTCTGTATAAAATTGTGCATAATATTCCTTTTTCATTACATCATTAAAACCTTTTAATTCAATAACCTGATCATAAATCTCCTGATAAGGCATCGCTTTATTCTCTTTTTTTAATACCATTGTTGCTAAATTAACCATTGATAGCTCTTGTAATTCTTCGCGGCTATATTTATCGAAGCTCACCGTCAAAGCACTCCCTTTTATCATATTATTTTCTGTTTATATGTTAGCAAACGCATCAGCATCTATTAAACATTTTTTCGAATGGCATGATGATACTCTTTTATAAGCAGACTCTTCTTCTTCAAGTAAAACATGAATCTGAATTGTCTCCAATACATTATATTGGTATGAAAATCAAAATGCAATATTTACCGCCATTCCTTTTTTAAAAGAGAGGGAATTTCGATCAACTCACTTCCAACTAGCTTATAAAATCGACTACTTTCTTAACTTTAGCTTCTGTTAAGGTTCCAGAATTATCAAATATGTGAATGTTTTCAGTAGGAATTGCCCAGTTAATTGTTGGGACAAAGTCTACTCGTGTTTCATAACTATCCCAATTATCAAGCTTCCATGTATCACGAATGGTACCTCGTTCTTCAATACGAGCGCGCTGCGTCTCTATATCCCCTAGTGTGACTACGACGACCTTAACATCTACTTCTGCAAAGGTTTTGCCACTTTTAGTTAAAACATCTTCTATCCATTGCTTATTTTTTAACTCTGCTGTAAACGGTGAAATCATAAAGACATTCTGACCAGCAGCTAGATTATCTATACATATATCCATTGTTGTATCATATTCTAGATCTCTTAAATTCTCTTTATAAAATGCAGAATCACGATCATTTTTATCCATTCCTTGCATGTCCAAAAAACGTTCGACAAAACGTCCACCAACCGTATCACGATCAAGAAATGCATTTGGTACAAATGATGCAACTTCTTTCGCAACCGTTGTTTTTCCGGTGCCTGCTACTCCCACAAAAAATATAAGCTTTTGCATAAATTTATCATCCCTTCACATTTTAAATTAACTACTTTTTATGGTAACGCATACTTCCTAAAAAAGCATGTACTTTTTCTAGATCAGCAAATGATTTTTGCTTTTTTGGGAAAGATAACTCCTACGAATCAATAAGGGGGACATAAAATGTCTAGTATCATCATTGGGGCATTCATTTTTCTCATTCTACTATGGGTTGACTTTCAAATAGGAAAAAGACACTTTCAAAAAAAGGCTCCCAAAGTTACTTTCCCATTAGAACCTACTAAATACGAGCTAATCACAAGAGGAGATATATTTTTTAAACAATTATTTAAAGATGTGAAACAAGCGAAAACACGCATTTCTATCTCCTTTTTCACTGTCCGAAATGATCAAATTAGTAAAGATATGTTTAAATTGCTAAAGGAAAAAGCTGAGACTGGTGTGACAGTTAAGTTAAATGTGGACTGGTTTGGATCTATTACCTTAAAGAGAAAGTTAATAAAAGACTTGCGAGCTAGCGGTGTACATGTGCGTAAAAGTAATCCACCTTCTTTTCCATTCTTCTTTTATCGCCTTAACAGAAGAAATCATCGAAAAATAACGATAATCGATGATAACATTAGTTATCTTGGTGGCTTTAACGTTGGTAAAGAATATCTAGGTGCTGACCCAAAGTTAGGTGATTGGCGTGATTATCATATAAAACTAGTTGATAAACAAATGGCTTTGCTATTACAAAATATTTTCGACTATGACTGGGAGATAGAAAATAAACCAGCCCTAGAGAGGAATCCGACTAAACCTTTAAAAGGAAATAAAAGCTTTACTATTCACATAACAGAAGCTGGACAACTAGAAGACTTGCTAGTGAAATGGTTACAGCAAGCAAAACACTCCATTAGCATTGGTTCTCCCTACTTTATTCCAAGTGAACGCGTCTTCGATTGCTTATTACAAGCATGTGCGAAAGGTATAAATGTAACCGTACTTGTTCCCGCAAAAGCGGACCATCCGCTAGTTAAACCAACTGCTTTCCCTTACTATCGTAAATTACTAGCGGCAGGAGGGTCCGTCCATTTTTACAACAATGGATTTTATCATGCAAAAATTAGTTTAATTGACGATAACTGGGCTGATCTTGGAACTGCAAATTTTGATAAGCGTAGCCTTTTTTTAAACCAAGAGATTAACCTTAAAATGTCTGGTAACAAAGAAATGATTGCGCCAATCAAAGACGCTTTCTTAAAAGATCTTAAATCTAGTTTTCCTGCTACAGAAGATTACTTAAATAACCAATCCGTCAAAGCAAAAATTTCTTGTTGGATTGGCAAATTAGTTGAAGGCCTTTTGTAAAAACAATCAGACTTGAAGCGCGACTAGCGATACATCATCCAATATCCTATATCCTGAAATCCAAGACGCTTATAGATTTTTCCGGCATCTGGATTATTATAAAATAAACATAGTTGTTTCCCTTCAGCCAATAAATCCTGACAGAGCCTTGTTAAACAAGCTGTCGCAAGTCCTTGTTGTTTATAGCTTGGATCCGTTGCAACAGCTACTATCATTGCTGAACTACTATTTTCCGCAGCTGTAGAAGCAGAAGAAACCATTTTATTGCTTCGCTCAATATAATAGCCGCGCGTTACACCTTTGTCGAGATTTCGACGCTTGGCTTCAGGATCATATACTAGTTCATCAAACTCCGGCACCCGAATCAAAAATCCACCTAATTCGTCGATTTCGTTATATGTTATCTCCTTAACCTCTGATGTATCCATTTTTGATAAAGATGCATCATTGGTGCATTTCGCATAATATAGCTCCCGTTTAATTTTATATGTAATTTGTAAATGTGGCTCGATTTGGGCCGTTATTTCTTTCAATCCAGAAAGCAGCGGAGCATTTTGATCTGCATTAATAATATCCGCAAATCCTTTTGCATCAAAGGCTCCTTGTGCATATGGAATGTAATTTTTTTCATATTTTAATAAAACAGCTCGCAACTGATTATATTCGTCAAAGTCTCCCCATACTTTCTGAAAATCTTGCGCATAACCGAAGGCTTCAATATCTCCAATAATAAATAAATTTTCTGCTGGTTTTTGTTGAATTAATGCTTGTGTAACAGCATCATCTTGTTCAGTCAATTGTCGAATCATCGCGTTCCCACCTCGTTTTGTTAATCAGTACTAATATATTACCACAACTTTCTTGAAAATTTTCCTTTATGTTGATAGAAATGAGCTACTATTCTGTTTCAGCTGAAATTAGCGCGTGCTCCGTCGGATTATGACTGCCTTCCGCCGAATTAATGCGTGCTCCGACGGATTATGACTGCCTTCCGCTGAATTAGCGCGCGCTCCGTCGGATTATTACGGGCTTCCGCTGAATTATTGCGCGCTCCGTCGGATTATGCCTGCCTTCCGCTGAATTAATGCGTGCTCCGTCGGATTATGCCTGCCTTCCGCTGAATTAGCGCGCGCTCCGACGGATTATAGGTTAAAAAATGCCTTATATAAAAAAAGAAGATCCAGTCCATCTTCAAATGGACTGGATCTTCTTTTATGAAAATTACATGCTTTCTGGGGCTTTTACGCCAATTAACTGTAAACCATTTGCAATCGTGTATTTTACAGATTTCATTAAAGCCAATCTTGCTTTTGTACGCTCTGGATTCTCAGCATCTAAAACTTTTTCAGCATTATAGAAGCTATGCAAGGCTGACGCAACATCAAAGATATATTGTGTTAGACGATGTGGTGTTCTATTTTCAGCTGCATCGATAATTACTTGTGGAAATTCACCAATGCGCTTCAATAAATCTTCTTCTTTTTCAGAAACTAACAAGCTAGCATCAATGTTTTCATCTGTAAGGAAACCCTTTTCTTCTGCTTGACGAAGCATTGCACAGATTCTTGCATGCGCGTATTGGACATAAAAAACCGGGTTATCATTTGATTCAGATTTAGCTAAATCCATATCAAAGTCTAAATGTGAATCGCTTGAGCGCATAACGAAGAAATAACGCATTGCATCGACGCCTACTTCTTCCATCAATTCACGCAATGTTACAGCCTTTCCTGTTCGCTTACTCATTTTGACTTTCTCACCATTTTCAAATAGGTTAACCATTTGGATAATCTCTACTTCAAGCGTTTCTGATTCATAACCTAATGCCTGGATAGCAGCGCG
Organism: Paraliobacillus zengyii; assembly: GCF_003268595.1. Taxonomy (NCBI): domain Bacteria; kingdom Bacillati; phylum Bacillota; class Bacilli; order Caryophanales; family Bacillaceae; genus Paraliobacillus; species Paraliobacillus zengyii. Next base: position 3,270,074 of record NZ_CP029797.1, read on the forward strand.
CATTCTTGGAATATAACCATGATGATCAGCACCCCAAATATTAATTAATGTTTTAAAACCACGCTCTAATTTATTATTATGGTAAGCGATATCTGGTGTTAAATACGTGTACGTTCCATCATTTTTAATAAGTACACGGTCTTTATCGTCACCAAAATCAGTAGTACGGAACCAAGTTGCACCGTCCTCTTCAAAAGTGTGTCCCTTATCCTTTAGTAAAGCTAAAGTAGGAGCTATTTTACCATCATCATAAAGAGATGTTTCTGAGAACCATTGGTCAAAGTTCACTCGGAATTCTGATAAATCTTTTTCCAGTTTTTTAATCTCATATTTCAAGCCATATTCTTTGAAAAATTCTAATCGTTCTTCTTCCGGTTTATTAGCCCACTCATCTTTATAAGCATCAACTAATTCCTCGCCAAGCGCAATAATATCTTTACCATGGTAACCATCTTCAGGCATCGCCGTGTCTTTTCCTAGCGCTTGCATATATCTTGCTTGAACAGATTTAGCAAGGTTATTTATTTGGTTACCAGCATCATTAATATAATATTCACGTTCGACATCATAACCAGCCGCATCAAGAATATTACAAAGTGAATCACCTACTGAAGCGCCACGCGCATGCCCAAGGTGTAAGTCCCCTGTTGGGTTTGCTGACACAAATTCAACTTGGACTTTATGGCCTAACGCCGCTTCTGATCGTCCGTAATTGTCGCCCTCTTTTAATATAACTGGGATTAGACGCGTTAAATACGTATTATCCATGAAAATATTAATGAATCCTGGTCCAGCAATTTCTACTTTCATAATCGAAGCTTCCATTGTATCTAATGCAGCTACAATTTCATCTGCAATCTGTTTCGGTGCTTTCTTAGCAATTCGTGCTAGCTGCATGGCGATGTTTGTTGCGTAGTCTCCATGTCCTTTGTCTTTTGGTTGTTCCAGTACAATAGCAGGCAATTCTGCTTCTGTTGCTAATTCTGCTTTAAGTACAGCTTGTTTAATCTCTGTTTTTAATCTTTCTTGCATTTCTTGCATAATATTCATTACGAAACCTCCTTGAAAGTCAATGTTAATCGGTGTCTTCGCTCACCTTCACCATTTATTTTTGTGGTATAACTAATAAACAGTTTTCCTGAACGCGCTCCATTTGGTTGCTGAAAAGTAATTTGATCTGTGTGGGTTTCCATATGTATCGTACCAAATTCATGGTGATAGATATTTTCCGTACGTTGTTTCATCTTAAATTGTTGGTGCATCGTCACAGCGCCTGTTCGCTTGATACTAACTTTATCATCTGTAATGGTAATAAATGCATCGACGTCAGCTTGTTCTTCTTGATGCTCCGTGAAGCGAATTGCCGCAATCGCACCCTTTTGAATAAATGAGCCTGTCTCTTCGACGACCGTTCTTGTCTTATCACTAAGCTCACGAATTTCTGTAACTAACTTAATTGTAACAGGGATTTGTTCACTTTCCATTGTATCACCCTCACTAACTAGATAACCTTAAGTATAAGAAGGTTTTCAATTAAACTCAACCCTCTTTTTATTTAGACCTTTTTGTAAACTTTAATTTTTTAAAAGATTGTTGAGATAAATCGATAAACTCTGTAATGATCCCGCTTTGGATATACACTACGCTTTCCGCAGGCACGTCTTCAGCTAACTTCGTATAGCAAAAAGCGTTTTACGAAGTGGATCTTCAGATCGCGCTGTTCCTGCAGGAGTCTTCGTGTATTTCCGTCGATAGTCGAACAGATTTATCAGAGGTATTAGACCAACAATAACAGACTTTTATACTTTCTTAAGAAAAACCATACAAAACGAAGGAAAAACGCGAGACTCCTATGGTAAAGGAACAGTCTGAAGACCCCGCAGTGAGCGTTTTTTGGACCTGCGATTACTCGGCCCATCGAAAACATTTGCTCGCGAGGAGGCTGAAGCGTTCTCCATGGAAAGCGAGTGTTTTTCCGCAGTGGCAGAATAAAACTGCACTTATAAAGAATAGAACAAATTCTCAATAATGTTAAGTCGGCATATATATCTTTCACTAATCTCTAAAAGAAACAAGATTTACGAAAAGGGTCTTACAAATGGAATAGAAGCACTTCTACTGATATAGAAGCGCTACAAATTTTATTCCTTTATTTTTCTGTTAAATCTTTAACGAATTTCGGTAAAGCAAAACTAGCTTTATGGATTTCTTCTGTATAATATTTAGTCTCTATCTCATGGAAACGTTCAGGCTTTACTTCTAATGGATTGTACTGTTTACTTCCAATTGTAAACGTCCATAAACCACTTGGATACGTAGGAATGTTAGCCGTATATAATTTAGTAATCGGAAAAATCTCTTCGACGTCATGGTAAACTTGCTTAATTAAATCTGCCTTAAACCAAGGATTATCTGATTGCGCGACGAAAATACCGTCTGACTTTAATGCTTTAGATATTCCAGCATAAAATCCTTTTGAAAACAGATTAACAGCTGGGCCTACTGGTTCAGTTGAATCTACCATAATGACATCATACATTGCTTCACTTTCAGCGATATGCATAAAACCATCAATTACCTTTACTTCCACACGCGGATCATCTAACTTACCAGCTATTCCCGGTAAAAATTTCTTTGAGTACTCAATTACTTTACCATCAATTTCAACTAAAATCGCTTTTTCAACGGACGGGTGTTTTAAAATTTCACGAATGACACCACCATCGCCTCCACCTACTACTAAAACATGTTTCGGATTTGGATGCGTGAACAACGGAACATGCGTAATCATCTCATGATAAACAAATTCATCTTTCTCTGTTGTCATAACCATTCCATCTAATACAAGCATATTTCCCCATTCGTTTGTTTCTATCATATCTAACTGTTGAAAATCTGTTTTCTCCGTATGTAATGTCTGTTTAACCTTTGCTGAAATACTGAAATCCTTTGTTTGTTTCTCTGTATACCATAAATCCATATGTCTATCTCCTTTGGCTTTTAAATCTATATTACAACTACTTATTTAATGTTTCAAACAAACTAATTTTAGAGAGTTTAATAAAAAAAGCAAGTGTTTTCTTTTTTTTCATAAAATTTGTCGAATATATACGTTTATTTATGGATAGTTTTCACCATAATGATACTACTATCCAGAGCGATATTGGCTGTATAAAGGAGTTTTAACAAAAATGAAGAAGTTATTCAAACATAAATTCAAAAAGTTAGGTGACAGACCCCCTCGCTGGATTGTAAGAAGTTTTTATATTGGATCGCTTTCGATCATTATTTTCGCATTGTCCATTTACATATATGCGCTCGTTCTGGGAGCGCCTCCTTTAACGACCATTCAAAACACCATTTATTACAGTCAAGACGGAACCAAAATAGGTGAAGAATTAGGTGTAGTTAATCGTTATTGGGTTGATTTAGAAGAAATTAATCCGACACTAATTGACGCAACTTTACAAGCAGAGGATCAAAATTTTCATAGTCACCACGGCTTTGATTTGAAGCGAATTCTAGCTGCAGTGTTAGTTAATATAAAAACTGGTTCAATGAAAGAAGGGGCGAGCACCATTACCCAGCAATATGCACGGAACCTCTACTTATCACATGAAAAAACATGGTCGAGAAAGATAAAAGAAGCCTTTTATACCATCCGCTTAGAAATCTTCTATAGTAAAGATGAATTGTTGGAAGGCTACCTTAATACGATTTATTATGGTCATGGTGCCTACGGAATTGAAACTGCTAGCCAATATTTCTTTGAAAAAGAAAGTAGTGACCTAACGCTTGCAGAAGCGACACTATTAGCTGGCATACCGAATAGTCCAAGCTACTATTCACCAATCAATCATTATGATCAAGCAAAAGAACGTCAGCAGCACATTCTATCTTTATTAGCTGAGGAAGAAATGATAACCGAACAAACAGCTTTTTTGACTGAAAGAGAAGATCTACAAATCAATAGTGAATTGCCAACTACTTCGGATTCAATCGCACCTTATTTCCAAGATATCGTATTAGCTGAGATGGAAGCAATATTAGAAAAAGAGTCCGACGTTATTCGTACTAGTGGGTACCATGTTTATACAACACTAGACGAAACCCATCAAGAGAAATTAGACCAAACAGCAGCTAGCCAAATTAGTGAGAGTAGTGCGTTGCAAATTGGCGGCATTGCAATGGACCCGTCAACAGGTGCTATTACAGGCTTAATAGGTGGTAAGAACTATTCAGAAAGTCCTTATAATAGAGCCGTTCAAGCAAAACGGATGGTTGGTTCTACTTTTAAACCTTTCTTATATTATAGTGCATTGACAAATGGTTATACGGCGGCCACAACATTAATGAGTAAGCCAACTACCTTTGTGTTAGCTGATGGGAGTAGTTATCAACCTAGTAACTACAATGGCTATTATGCCGATAAACCTGTCACTTTAGCGCAAGCATTGGCGGTAAGTGATAATATCTATGCGGTAAAAACGAATATTTTCTTAACACCAAAACGTCTGATTGATACAACACGTACATTTGGTATTACAAGTGAGCTTGAAGCTGTACCTTCTCTTGCTTTAGGAACTGCATCCATAAGTGTGAAAGAAATGGTAACTGCCTATAGCATGTTGGCAAATGGCGGTAACTCTTTATCACCTCACACCATTGAAAAAATAACCGATTCTAAAGGGAAGGTTGTTTATCAACGTCCAAAACAAGTGAAAGAACAAGTGCTTGATCCACAGCAAACTTTTATCTTAAATCAATTAATGACAGGTATGTTCAACCCTTCTTTAAATGGTTATATGCATGTCACAGGAGAATCAATCGTAGATCAATTACATCATACGTATGCAGGAAAGTCAGGTACCACCGAGACTGACAGTTGGATGATTGGTTATAGCCCACAACTAGTTATGGGGGTTTGGACAGGCTATGACGATAACAGGACGATTGATAAAACAATCGAACAACAGGCTGCCAAGCAAATATGGGCCGATTTTATGGAAGGTGTTCATACGAACCTACCTGTTGAAAATTTTGAGGTACCTGCTGGTATTGTCGCGGCATATATTGATCCTACTATTGGCGAATTAGCTACTCCATACTGTGAAAACAAACAGCTTATGTATTTCGTTGAGGGAACAGTTCCAGAACATTATTGCTCTGTTCATCGGCCAGAAGGATAAATTAATATATACGAATTCAACTTTCTCATTTAAAAATAAGCGCTAATCATTGGCCGTGTTGCGTTTGGATTATATTTGTTCTATTATGTGACATTCCTTAAACAGATCTGATTTCTGTCAATGACAGAATTTATATAGACTCTTTCGTAACTGCCATGTTGATTTCCGCTTCAGGCCGTCGCTTTCCGCGGGCAAATGTTTTCGGTGGGGCGAGTAATCGCAGTCCCAAGTCTTCAGCTAACTCCGTAAAGCACAAATCGCTTTACGGAGTGGATCTTCAGATCTTGCTTTTAAAGTCTGTACAGCGACGGAAGCGAATAGGTTACACTTTATTTGGAAAAGTACATGCTCTTCCAATAAGAGTATCGAAAATTTCACTTAATACGCTTGTTTATTATATTGCAATATAAGAAGGAGGGCGTAAAATAATTACAAGTCGAAAAGATTAGCTATCAAGCGAAGGAAGAAATGGCTTGAGACTCCTGTGGGAACAGCACAAACCGAAGATCCTCTATGGAAGCGATTTTTGCTTCTATAGATAGCTGAGGTTGTGCCCACGGAAAGGGAAAGCCTTTTCTGACGCAGCGAGGACTAAGCATAAACTCTAACTACGACAGAGTTTATGTCAAGTTCGTCAGTTGCGTACGAAGAAAAAGGATTCTGCTCTCTGCAGAATCCTTTTTTGTGCGTGCTATTGTGCTGGGAGTGCATCTTTTAATTCATCCGGTGCATTTTCCCACATTTTCGGATCAAATTCACGTAAAAAATCAGCTAATAATTTCTTCGATGCATCATCCATATGTTCTACTATATAGTAGCCTTTCATGGACTTATCCATATGTGTAACATGCTCAGGCATTGATTTGTAAGCCCGCTTGATTGATCGATCTACACGAACTTCACTACCTGCAACACCATGGTAATATGGACCATTCTCGCCTCGTTCAACGGTTACCCAGACAATCCAATATAAAAGGCCGTTTGGCACTTCATCTTTGTTTGGTAGAAATTTCACGCGTCGCTCGATTTCACTTCTGGCATGCATCGCACCCATATCAACAAAAGCATGGCTTTCATTTGGATCAATAATTACTGGTGATATATTTTCCAAACTAACTGAACCAACACCATAACCACCATGACCTGCTGTCGAATCGTCTTTCATTATTGTAAAAGCATTACTTTTCTTTTGCTTTGATCCATCTTCATTAGACATAATTAAAATCCTCCTACATGACTTCTCTTATATGGTGTTATTGTAGCATATTGCGTAACCATTTTTCATCTTGCAAACCTCAGAAATGAATTCACATCCTAATTTAAGTATAATGGTGATAGAAAAGGAGTGAATTATTATGCCATACGTTACAGTAAAAATGTTAGAGGGCCGAACAGACGACCAAAAGAAAGCACTCATAGAAAAGGTTACAGAGGCAGTTAGTGAAACAACTGGAGCTTCCAAAGAGAAAGTCGTTGTATTTATTGAAGATATTGATAAAAGTCAATATGGTGTCGGTGGTAAACGTCTGATAGATTAATGAATAGAAAACCCTAGTAACGTAACCATACGTAACTAGGGTTTTCTTTATAAGAAATGAAAGTCTTCTGGTTTCACTGTTACTTCTTTAACAGAGCTTTCCTTTGGTTTACTCTTCCGATGAAATAAACTTCTTATCGATCTTGAACCTTTTATTCCCACACCAATTCTTCTCTGCTGTACCTCTTGGATGCCTTCTACAATAAGCTGCATAGAAATAATCACGATTATAAATGCAAGAAAGACAGGTACAACAATCCAATAATAACCAGTCATAAACGCTTCCCTTGTATTACTAATGAGCCCAGACCATTCATATGTGACAGAATGTGGTGGTGATTTGTGAAATTCATCATACATGACACTTGTTCCACCTAAGAATAAACCAAATAAACCTAAATGAATGAGTAGGACTAATACTTGAATAAACTGTTGGCCAAAGATCAGCCCTAATCTGGCACTTAAATGTGGCATCACATGTTTCTTAATAATTTGTCGATTAGATGCACCTAAAACCCTCGCCCCAGTGATAAACTCCTTTTCTAGAATTAAACGCATTTCATTTCCTATTAAAACGGTAAGAAGCGGCACAACTAGAATGGTCAAGATAAGTCCTTGTACAAGAATACGTTCCGTGAAACTATATTCAAATCCCGTTGTTGACCCCATTATAAAAGGTGATAATAATACAAGTGCAAGAACAGTTAACGGCAAGTAGTGAAAGCTGTCTACTACTTTTTCAAACATCTTTCTCCACTTATTGCTCAGTAAAAACACATATGGAATTGCAAATAGAAATCCAACTAACATACGCAATAAAGCAATCCCACTAGCAAAAAGGATCGTATATTTCGCTCCTGTAATTAATTGATCCATAATACTATATCCAAGCAGATCACTGCCCATCGGCACATATTTGGAAGGTGGATGCGGTTTAGAACTTACTAGACCACCATCTTCATCATAAACCAATACATACTGTCGAACGGGTTCTTCTTGGATAATCGAGTGGACCACGCTGACGACTAGCATTCCAAAGATGATCAGGAAGCCAATGAGGAACTTGGGGTTTTTAAAATGCGCTCCTAGTCCTTTTAGCAATTGATAGCCAAATTTCATTTTCGAACCCCCAATTGTTTAAACGTTTGCCAATGGTTTGTTCGTCTTATTGGAGCTACCGGATGTGAATCATATGATTCGTTAAAAATGAATATCTCGACGCCTTGGTAAAGGATAAATAATGGTGTGAAAACCAACCATAGAACGACAGCAAGGATAATCGAACGAAAGTCTGTCATCACAAAACTAGAGATTCCATTAATATTAAACATGTATTCAATAACAAATAAACTGGATAACGTTGTCCAAACAATAATTTTTGACTGGTAGAAAACACTCTTCATAATATTACGCAGCACATGTTTCACTAAAATATAACTTTGCCTAATCCCTTTACTTCGAGCCAATTCAATATATTCTTTTGTCAGCTCTTCTTCCATCAATAAGATAAGGATTCGATAGAGGGAGACCATTGGCAAAAAAGATAAAACCACAACAGGTGCTAAAAAGATACGTTCATCGCCTAATGTAACAAAACGCATCAGTAAAATATCAGTGTGTTGAAAAATCGTAACAACACCTAACTGTAACAAAAAAGCCACCATCAAATCTGGAATAGATTCCATAAATCCTAGTAAGCGTTTAATAGATTGCATCAGTATTTTCGGTAAAAACATCGTTACGATACCTAATATAAATGCAACAAAAAAACCTAGAATAATAGCTCCAACAAATAATTTTATCGAATATAGATAAGGATTCCATATCATTGAAAAAACGGATAACTCCCGATCTAAGTAAAAATATGTCCAGCTATCTGGTTGACCTAATGCTTTTACAAGCGAGATAACTTGATCTATATATGGAGATAGGTTCAATAGGTCTGAAGGTTGAAATAATATAGGTGCACTACTAACGAGAATGATGCCAATTAATCCTGCTATGTAATATAGAAAAAAACGTACGATCCTGTGCAATTTTACAACTCCTTTCCAATTACTATTTTTATTATAATGAAAATTCTAAAAATTAACAACAAATCTATGAACAGTAAAAAGCACAGCATTGGTTGCTGTGCTTTTCTGTTTAACGTACTAAAAGTTTTTTTGCTAAAGCGTTTATTGCAATTCGTTAATAAACGTCCAAGCTTCATCGATATCGGCTGGTGTGTAATTTGAACTTTTCTTCACGACTTGCACTTTTTCTTCCACTTCTGTTTTGGTTAACTCGCTAAAATAAAGCATCGTAGACACAAGTTCCAAAAAACGCGAACTTTTTTCTTTCATCTTTACTATTTTATCTTCAAATGATGGAAGGTTTACTTCGGATTGTTCAAGAAAGTCTTCTCCATCTGCTGTCATTGTATAACGATATTGATAATAATTGCTCTTTTTTTCCTTCTGTTCTGCAATAAAACCTAAGTTACATAACTCTTCCATTCTCAAAGATAATTCTTCTGAATAAGGTCCGTAAAAATGAAATTCAAATTTTTCTTCAAAAGGGACCTCACACTGTTTTAAGATATAAATCATCTTCTGTAATTTTTTTCGGCCAACAATTTCGCCGGAAGTCATGAAAAACTTCATCAGTTTAGCATGATTTGCTAACATACAAACATCTCCTATTCCAAACTTAGTAAAAATTATTCCAGACCTGTATCCCTTATTCTTTACGCAAGCCTAGTAAAACTTCTATTCTTGCCTTTTTCGGGTTATCATCAGGTAATGTTTGAACAAAATCCAACGGAAAATACAACTTATGATCTGTTCTCTTTTTCCCTGAAATTGATTCAACAATGTCAGATTGCCTTGATAATTCTTCTAACGATTTATTCGGCATTAATAAGTTAATTGGTAATCGCTCGCCCTCTTCGCCAGGACGATAAAAATCATATGGTAAATCAGAGGATGAATCGACAACAAGATAATATGCTGGATCTATTCCTACTTCTGTAAATAAACGTGTTAATTCTATCGATTCTTTCATTTGTAAATTAGGATTAAATTCAATATATTTAAACAAATTACGATTCATAAAACGACGACATAAATCTTTTAAAATAGGATCGGTTTCCTCCTGCCACATTTGAAAGTAATAAAGAACAATTGATTCATCCAATCGCAAATAATCTTTCACTGTTACCTTTCCTGCAAAAATAGATAGGAAATGTGTTGGTTCTAAGGAAAAGGCGTAATCCGCTTGATATAAATCTTTTGCACGATGTAGAATTTTTGATAAAATGACTTCTGCACTTCTACTAACCGGATGGAAATAAACTTGCCAATACATTTGATAGCGACTCATAATATAGTCCTCTACTGCATGCATACCAGAAGCTTTAATCACGACCTGATCTTCAAGAGGACGCATGACACGTAAAATACGTTCCATATCAAAATGACCATAACTAACACCAGTAAAATAGGCATCTCGTTGTAAATAATCCATTCGATCAGCATCAATCTGACTTGAAATCATACTAACCACTAATTGATCTTCATACGTCTTATTAATGACATCTGCCACTTTTTGTGGGAAATCTACATCAACTTTACGTAATATCTGATTAATTTCTGTATTTCCTAAAATTATTTTTTTTGTAAAGTCTTCGTGATCTAATTTAAAAACCTTTTCAAAAGAATGAGAAAATGGGCCATGACCTAGATCGTGCAATAATGCAGCACATAGACTGAGAAGACGCTCGTCTTTATTCCAATTAGGTCTTCCTTCAAAATTAAACAATATTCGCCGAACAATTTCATATACACCTAAGGAATGATTGAAACGACTATGTTCTGCTCCGTGAAAGGTGACATAAGCTGTACCTAACTGTTTAATTCGACGTAAACGCTGAAATTCAGCAGTTCCAATAAGATCCCATATCACACGATCTTTCACGTGAACATAGCGATGAACAGGGTCTTTAAAAACTTTTTCTTCATATAATTGTTCGTCCTTATAAGCCATATTCTATTCCTTTCCTCTACCTTTTTGTCTGCACAATTTATTATTTCATTATATAATAGTTTTGGTTATTCTAAAAGAGGTACTAGCTTTAAACAAATCAAAACTATTGAAAATAATAGCTACATACGAAGGAGCACAACACATGATAGATTGGAAAACTTTTTTTACTGGAAAAACATATCGACTAATTGACCACAGTGATCCTAGCGTAACGGAAAAGGCAATGGATTCATTTGCTTATGATGATGCAATCGCTCTGTCTGTTAGTAAACATACAGCACCACACACGATTCGATTATGGGTACACGACAAAACGGTCGTCTTGGGAATTTCAGATGCTCGCTTACCTTATATGGAGGAAGCTGTGCGCTGGTTGCAAAGTCAAGGTTACCAAACGGTTGTCCGAAACTCTGGGGGATTAGCCGTCGTACTTGATTCAGGTGTACTTAATATATCACTCTTACTTTCTGGCGGAAATACAGTAGGCATTCATCAAGGATACGATATCATGGTCGCATTCATTCAAGATTTATTAACAGATTACACAGATGAAATTAAAGCATTTGAGGTTGTTGGATCCTATTGTCCGGGGGAATATGATTTAAGTATCAATGGCAAAAAATTTGCTGGCATTTCTCAACGACGAGTTCGTGACGGAATAGCTGTTCAAATTTATCTTTCAGTAGAAGGTGACGGACAAGAACGAGCAGAATTAATTCGACATTTTTACAATCTTGGCTTAAGAGGGGAAACATCGAAATTCACTTATCCAACCGTAAAACCTGATACCATGCGTTCCTTATCCGAACTAATTGGCGAGCAGATTACAGTCGATCAAGTAAAAGATAAACTTACACATCTATTGGATAATTTGACTTCAGAAAGTGATCAAACTGATTTAACGGACGAAGAAAGTATCGAATATAAAAAAAGAAAACAACATATGATTGATAGAAATCAAAAAGCACTCGGTGATTTAGCTTAACGAGTGCTTTTTGACTATGTTTGATGAAGTCTTCCGACGGATTATGGCGTCTTTCCGCCGAATTATTGCGTGACTCCGACGGATTAGTGCGGACTTCCGCTGAATTAAGGCGTGCTCCGACGGATTATGGCGGACTTCCGCTGAATTATTGCGCACTCCGCCGAATTAGTGCGGACTCCGACGGATTATGGCGCCCTTCCGCTGAATTAATGCATGCTTCCGCCGAATTACTGCGTGACTCCGACGGATTAGTGCGGACTCCCGCTGAATTAGTGCGGCTTCCGCCGAATTAATGCATGCTCCGACGGATTAGTGCGGACTTCCGCTTGATTAGTCCGTGCTATTTTTATTGATAACTATTTTTTCTACTGTAAAGTGCTTTAGCGCGTCTCTGTCAACTTCGTATCCAATTCCTGATTTATTTGGTATCTGAACTTGGCCATTTTTCACATGCACAGCTGGTGCAATAATATCGCGATGCCAATAGTTCTCTGATGCTGCTGTGTCTCCTGGCAATGTGAATTGTCCTAAACTCGCCACCGCAAGACTATGCGCTCTTCCAACACCTGCTTCAAGCATGCCACCACACCAAAGACTCACATTATGTTCTGTTGCATACTTTTCTATTTCTTTAACAGCCTGAATTCCACCTACACGACTCATTTTCACATTAATAATTTGACAGCTACCAAGTGCTACTGCAGTTTTCACATCACTATATGTATGAATACTTTCATCCAAGCAAATTGGTGTCTGTAATTGTTTTTGTAAAGATGCATGTTCAACAAAATCATCATTCGCTAATGGTTGCTCAATCATTTGTAAATTAAATTGATCTAACTGTTTTAAAATTTTTAAATCGGATAATTTATAGGCAGAATTCGCATCTACCATTAAATCAATCGCAGGAAACACTCGTCTCACTTCTCGAACAAGTTCCACATCATTACCAGGCTTAACTTTTAACTTAACTCGCTTGTATCCAAAAGCAAGCTTGTCATCAATCACTTTTAAAAGTTGATTCGTAGATGTCTGAAGGCCAATACTAACACCAACATCGATTACTTGTTTAGTTCCACCAATTAGCTGATATAAAGGTCGATTCATCTTTTTCGCAAACAAATCCCAAACAGCGCTCTCTACAGCCGCTTTTGCCATGTTATTACGACGAACCTTTTGAAAACGTTCCGCAACCTCCTCTGGATGAGAAATTGGCGATGCTACTACCAAAGGAACTAAAAATCTTTCTATCACATGTCGATTTGTTTCCGTTGTTTCTTCTGTATACCAGGGAGTTGTAAATGCTTCTGTTTCACCAAAACCACTAATTCCATCTTCATCAATAACTTCTATGATATAAAAGTCCTTATGCTCCACACGCCCAAAACTTGTCACAAACGGGTATTTATATTCCATTATCAGGTGATGAAGTACGACACGATTTATTGTAAGCAATTAAATCCCTCCCAAAAGATACAGAAAAGGCTCCGTCTTTTTCAGCGGAACCTTTCTTCATAAATATTATACAGATTGTGCTGCAGTGATGATCGCTAATTTATAAACATCATCTGTGTTACAACCACGAGATAAATCATTTACTGGTTTATTTAACCCTTGTAAAATTGGTCCGACAGCATCAAAGTTTCCTAAACGTTGAGCGATTTTATAACCAATATTTCCTGCTTCTAATCCAGGGAATACAAATACGTTTGCATCACCTTTAATGTCTGCATCTGGTGCTTTTTTCTCTGCTACACTAGGAACAAATGCCGCATCGAATTGAAATTCGCCATCTAATGTTAATTCCGGACGTTGTTCCTTAGCAATTCTTACAGCCTCTGCTACTTTATCTGTTTCTTCAGATTTTGCAGATCCTTTCGTTGAAAAACTTAACATCGCAACGCGTGGATCAATATTAAATAAGCTAGCTGTATCAGCACTTGCTAAAGCAATTTCAGCTAAGTCTTGGCTATCTGGCGCAATATTTATCGCACAATCCGCAAATACATACTTCTCTTCATCGCGAACCATTATGAATACACCAGATGTCTTTTTAATTCCCTCTTTTGTCTTAATAATTTGTAAAGCAGGACGAACCGTGTCAGCAGTAGAATGCACCGCACCACTTACTAACCCGTCTGCTTTGTTCATATAAACAAGCATAGTACCAAAGTAATTTTCATCTAAAAGCATTTTACGTGCAGCTTCTTCTGTTGCTTTTCCTTTTCGTCGTTCAACAAAGCTCGCAACCATTTCATCAAATGCTTCATATTTATTAGGATCAATAATTTCCACATTTGCTAAAGAAACATTCAATTCTTTCGCTTGCTGTTCTAATTTATCTCTTAATCCGACTAGTACAGGTTGAACTAAACCTTCCTCGCCTAATTTACTTGCAGCTTGTAGAATTCTTTCATCTGATCCTTCTGGGAATACAATTCTTCTGCTATTTCCTTTTAATCTACCTTTTAACATTTCATATAAATCGCTCATGTTTTTACCCTCCAAAATCTATTCTGTTATATATAATACGCCTTTTTGTGTGTGAATGAAAGTGTTACTGATTATTTTTTTTCAATCATTGGCTTGATCTCGTCCTCTCCTTTCCCTTTTATTCACTTCCTACCTCTTTACGTTAGAAAAGACGCTACTTTCTGTCTGAATCATTTTAGAATTAAATCTTGTCTAAATTATGACAATACGTTATGAAGCAACGATTAAAATCACTAAAATTAAAACTTCCAGTATGATTACTATTCCCGAATTATGTTATATTAAAAACAATGAGTACTTTTAGATTATAACAATTATAAAATAAGGAGAGATTAATATGGCACAAGCAGTAGAAACAATGGATGGTTGGTATTGTTTACATGACCTCCGCAAAATAAACTGGGGCGCTTGGAAAGCTGCTTCAACTGAAACAAGAGATGCAGCTTTGGCAGAATTCCAATCACTTTTATCAAATTGGGAAGAAATTGATGAAGCAAAAACCGGAAGTAATGCTGTCTATTCCATTATCGGACATAAGGCAGATATGATTTTTATGATCTTACGTCCAACGATGAAAGAATTAAATGAAGCTGAATTAAAGTTCAATAAATCATCCCTCGCTGCTTTTACAACGCAAAGTTATTCTTATGTATCAGTTGTCGAGTTGTCTAAATATATGGTTAAAGAAGGAGAAAATTCAGAAGATAATCCTGGAACACAAGCACGTTTACGACCTCGTTTACCTAAATGGGAATATATTTGTTTCTATCCAATGGACAAGCGGCGACAAGGTGATGAAAACTGGTATTCCCTACCAATGGAAGACCGTCGTAACTTAATGTATGAACACAGTTTGACTGGACGTAAATATGCAGGACGAATTAGACAAATCATTACTGGTTCCATGGGTTTTGATGATTGGGAATGGAGTGTTACGTTGTTTGCCAAAGATGCAATAGATATTAAAAAATTGGTATATGAAATGCGCTTTGATGAAGTAAGTGCTAAATATGGCGAATTTGGTGCATTTTACGTTGGTAATATTTTAACAAAAGATACTGTCCCTACATTTTTACACATCTAAATTAGGAAAGCCTCACATATGTGGGGCTTTTTTTATTGGGTGATTTTCTAAATAAAAGATTGCTATTTATTAGTGAAAATACAAGTAACTTAATAAAAGTCCTTTAGAAGATGAATTATCTTTCCATTTTCAATCATTTTTCTTTCGCCCATGCATAAGTATAGGTAGTGGAGAATTTCTTAACAAAATGAGGTGAATGCATGGCTGTTGTGAACGATATGAAAGAAGAAGTAGATTTATTAGCACGATTCATGTGGGCTAACGAAGTCACATATATAAGTAAAATAATGAGAGGAGCGAATAATAAATGACTGATGAAAAGAAGCAACGCCAAACACCTGCTGGAGGATATATGGCTCAAGCGCAACCAATGCCGGGGCAACCAACTCCCAAAGTTACACAGCAACAAGGATTACAAGGACAGACGATGTATCAGCCACAACAAATGCCTAGCTATGGTTACACACCTGGGATGTATCAACAAGGCTACCAACAACCAGCTTATTATCCTGCACAAGCCTTTACAAGCCCTACTCAAAATCAACCTTCTTATAGCCAAGTACCAGGGATGTTACCTTTAGAAGAATCCTACATTGAGAATATTTTGCGCCTAAACAAAGGAAAAGTAGCCACTGTTTATATGACTTTTGAAAATAACGATCGCTGGAATGCAAAAGTGTTTAAAGGCGTAATCGAAGCAGCTGGTAGAGATCATATTATCCTTAGTGATCCAGAGACTACGAAACGCTATCTCTTATTAATGGTCTATTTAGATTATATTACATTTGATGGGGAGATAAATTACGATATTCCTGGTGCCCGCTAATTGATAAAGTAAAACTTCAGCAGTAAGGTATCTTTTTCTCTTTCCACACTGTTTTTTAGTTAAATTACCGTCCGTTGCAACTCTCGCTTAAACAGCTTCATTTCACCTCATGTTTTAAAGGGAGAGCACTTCGGTCGGTTGCACCGAGAAATAAGAAGTCCTTGCTTTTTAATCAAGAGGCAAGGACTACTTTATTTGGAGGAAAAGCATGATGAGACATCCACATGAAAGGTTATTACAATTACAATTTTTAACGTTACTTTTAGCAATAGTATTCGGTATTATAACAGTGTTCTCTGGGTACATATTTCTTGCATATGTAACTTGTCTTATGCTAGCTGTTAACCTATTATGTGAAGGGCTTATTGAATGGAAGAATCATGATACCATTCAATTTGCCTATCATGTTTTACGTGTTATTCTAATCCTAGTCTTTGTTAGTTATTTGTATTTTACATAATATAGGTTATAAATTAAACAACTTTCATTACAGCATATCCAAGTAATATCCAACCTACTAAGAAAGCTACGCCTCCAAGCGGTGTGATTAATGCAAATGTTTTGATCGCGGTTGTTGAATAGATGTACAAGCTACCCGAAAAAAGAATAATTCCCGCTAGAAAAAACCAGCCTGCCAAAGAGACACTTGTGATTTGATACTTCGCTAATAAAAAACCTGTAGCTAGTAATGCGACAGTATGAAACATTTGATATTGAACGGCCTTCTCCCATGTAGCTATTGCCTTTTCAGAAATCTTACCTTCTAGTCCATGTGCACCAAATGCTCCTAATGCAACTGCGATAAATCCATTAATAATTCCAAGTAATAAAAAAAACTTCATTGTTCCATCCTCCTAATATTTTTTTATTAAATAACACATTTCCCTATTTAAAAATCAAATAACGAATCCCCATTAGCGTCCTCTTCAACAAGAGGCTTTGATTGAGGTGAGCCATTTGTAACAGTAGGTTTTGATGATGCAGGTGACTCGCCCATCATTTTTCGAAGTTCTAGCTCTTCTTGCGCATCGTGTGTTTGTACATGTGTAGAATTAGCTACATTTTCAGTTTCTTCCGTATCTAAAACTAAATCACATAATAACTGAATTGCTCGAGCATGTTCTTTCACTTCACTTAGTTGGTCGTGTTTTGTAAGTGCAGTTTGTACTTCTTGCTGCATTTTTTGCAGTACTTTTTTATTTGTTATCACTTTTTATGCCTCCCTAAAACTTCTTTTCCTATTATACAATTCAAATCCTTTAGTTGAAATGGATAGCATTTGAAATTATGCCAAATAAGCATTTATAATTAAGTAAAGGAAGTGAACAGATTGAATCGAATCATACACGAAGCAATAGAAAAAATCAATCCAAATGCGACTATTGAGACTATTAGATCTTTCTCAGGTGGAGATATTAACCAAGCATATCGTGTGGAAACAAACAATAAAAATTACTTTGTAAAAACAAATCAACATGTACCGGCCAACTTTTTTACGTTTGAAGCAAATGGAATTCAGTTAATTAAGAATACAAATACAATCGCTGTTCCAACAGTCCATTACTACAATGAACCAAAGCAACATGAACATGCCATACTCGTAATGGATTGGATTGAAGGGAAATCAACAGAAAAGTCGACAATTGAATTAGGGGAGCAAGTTGCTGCACTTCATCAACATCATCACGAAAAATACGGGTTAGACCAAGATGGTTTTATCGGATCCTTAGCACAAGTAAACGATTTTACCGATACGTGGATAAGTTATATGCGTGATTATCGTTTACTTCCGCAACTTCATCTCGCAAATGAACGAGGCAGATTATCAAACGAACGCTATGCTAAATTAGAAAAATTAATTAATCATATTGATAAATGGCTTCCTGCTAACCCTAAAGCTTCTTTATTACATGGGGATCTTTGGGGCGGAAATTGGTTAACTGGCGCTAATGGTAAACCATTTCTAATTGACCCTGCTGTTTTTTATGGTGATCATTTATTTGAATTAGCTTTCACAGAATTATTTGGCGGGTTTCCACAGGACTTTTACAACGCCTACAAGGAAGTCATGCCGATTGAAGATTACTATAATGATGTGAAACCGTTATACCAACTTTATTATCTTCTGGTCCATTTAACCTTATTCGGTGAAGGTTACGGGACCGCTGTAGATCGAACTTTAAACAGATACGTTTAAATGAAACTTTTGATAAAATTTATTCGTAATATAAATATGTACTATATTGCTACGTAACTTTCTAGAGAGGAGTGTTGATGTGTCATTTTTCCTTATTATTGGCGTTATTGCCTTGATTATTTCGATGCTTCTTATTGGTGGTCTTCCGACAACTGTCCGTACACATCGAGAACGATCTAGTTATCAATCGGAAACAAGCAAACACCGTAATTCCAGGACAAAGTTTGCATTATATACAGGTTTAATAGCCGCCATTTCATTAGCAATTGCAGGATTCTCTTACCTTTTACGTTAATAACAAAACACGCATCCATAACGGATACGTGTTTTGTTATTAATATCTAAATCATTTATAGTTTATGACTAAATTATCATCAACTGCTACGTAACATTTTGGTCTTACCCGCTACGTCAGCAAATGCTTTCCCTTTCCACGGGCACGGCCTCAGCTAACTTGGTAAAGAAAAACACTTTACCAAGTGGATCTTCGGCTCGTGGGATTGCGATTACTCATCCCATCAAAAACATTCGCTGTTCCCGTAGGAGTGTCAAGCATTTGCTTCCTTCGCTGATATAGTTCTTATTCATTTGTTTGCACGCAATTACAAGTAAGAATTAGCGGCTTGATAAATGGGGTGGTAGCTAAATTAGCAACTCAGGTGGTTGATATTCCCAGAAAATAAAAAGCTATTTTATTAAATAATTGTAATCTCTTCTTATATGTTAATTGCCAGTAAAATAGATTAGTCATTTCTTCATTTTTTTACTACAAACCAGCGGAGGAAGCCAATGGTCGATTCTCCAGCAGGAATAGCATGGGCTGAAGATCCACTCGGAAGTGTTCTTTGCTTCCGAGTTAGCTGAAGCCGTGCCTCATAGCCGTCAAGCTAAGCACTACGGTTTAAAGAACTAGAAAAATACGATACCCTAACGGATAAGAAATAGTTATTTGGAGGGGATGTCGATGTATTTCAAGAAAGAAATGGAGCCATTTATTCAAGGCATTCATCAAGTGTTATCAGTCTCTGAGGTGCGTCAATGGGCGCGTGAAATAGGGTTTGTTCAACGCCAAAATAAATTAAAGCCAGAAGATTTCTTAAGTATTTGTGCCTTTTTAAAAGAAACAGTAGGCTCTAGTGGTTTGGGGAATCTATGTTCAAGTATCACGCGCATATCCGGTGCGGATATATCTAAACAGGCCCTACATCAACGTTTCGATGCGAAAGGTGTTGCCTTTCTCCAGGGGATTTTTAATCAACTAGCTGAACAACAAGCTATTTTTATGCGTCCATTATATATAGATCATTTATTTTCTCGTATCCGTATTTTAGACGCCACTTCTTTTGGTGTACCTAAAAATGATCCAGATCACCCGGATGGTGCCAAAATCCAATTAGAATATGAACTATTTGAAGGGAAATTTCTGCATACATTCCTTTATGACCAAACAAAAAGCGACCAACATGCAGCACGGGAATTGGCAGACACAATTGAACCAGGAGATCTTATCTTGCGCGATTTGGGTTACTTTTCTGGGGAACACTTGAAGAAAATAGATCGTGCAGGTGGCTTTTATATCTCACGTGTCCCTGCCAATATGACGTTTTGGACATGGGATAAAAAAGGGAAGATGATGCAAATCAAACCAGAAGAAGATGCAAAAAAATTGGAACATGGAGAAGCGATAGATTATGGGCACATTCAAATCGGAAAGAAAGGGAAAAACACACTCCAAACACGTCTGGTCGTGCAACAATTAACCGAGGAACAAAAAAAGAAAAGAGAGGGGTATTTACAAAAGAGAAGACGGAAAGGGGGTCACACCCAATCCGCCACCAAAAAAAATCAAATCCAAATCCTTGCCACCAATATAACATCGGATCAGGTAGAGATGCAAGAGCTATATCCGATTTATTCGTTGCGTTGGCAAGTGGAAATTCTATTTAAAACATGGAAATCATTATTTCATATCGACAAGGTGCGCGCAATGAATCCTGAACGGTTTGCGTGCCATTTATATGGTACGTTAATTCATATTCTTCTATCCTCTATGATTGCTTTTCAATGTCGGTATTATCTTTATCAGAAGCATCAGATCGAAAGCAGTGAGTTCAAATCTATCGATCATGTGAAAAGTGCCATTGAAGAGGATCAAGGCCAAGCGTTGTATCATAGCGATTCCTTTATTACATTGATAAAGAATATCTATCAAAATGTCTACAGGCATGGAAGGAAAGACCATCGTTATCAACATAAGAGTCCTTTTGACATTCTATATCTTGCGTATGAAAGAACCGTTAAAGCAACATAGAACAACTGTATAAAATTTCCACAATAAAGCAGGAAACGTTTCTTATTTACCTTGTTGTAAAATAATTCAATATTTAGTAAAAAGTTGTTTAGATACTGTTTTGTTTTTCTATATTTTATCCTTAGCTTGACGGCTATGAGACGTGCCTGCGGAAAGGGAGACCATTGGCTTGCGTAGCGTATCGTGTCTAAATTAATAGATTTTTGTTTGTGATAAGAATGGTACGTCGTAGTTTCTCTAAAATCCAAATAGCATAACAATACTCGCGAAAAAGGTCTTTGTTATTGATAGTTTACTTGTTTGTTTTTTCTGGTTTTTCTTTCTGTTAATCTTTGATTGATCTCAGTTAATCTGCCCTCGATAATTGGTTGAAAAGACATGAACACTGTTTTGCTTGATAATAGCAAAACGATTAAAAGCGATAAGACAGCTAATCCGAAGACATCAAGTATGTGATCTACTCTGAACCAACCTGCTTCTCGAAAGAATTGGATGAATAATCCATGCAATAAATAAACATAAAGTGTTTGTTTGCCAAAATTGGTCCATCTATATTGTTTGCGAGGAATCCAGGCAAATAAGCTACAGGTTAATATTGTTGCAATAAGATAAATACCTAGACGTATGAAACCTCCCCATATTGGTTGATCTAAATCTGCAAAAGCAAACGATCCGAGTAACCAATGCGATGAAAAGCTAGGTAGATAGACAAGTAGTATTACTACGAGACTCATTGTTGCAAAACTTACTTGTTTCACAATTGGATGCGTTAAATTTTTTATTTGATCTTTTGTTATCCAGTAACCAATTAAGAAGAATGGGAAGAAGACAAAAGTTCTAGAAAGACTATATTCCGCTCCGATACCATTTATATAACCAGCACTAATTCCAATTCCCACTGCGATAATAATCCCTGCCATTGGTGATATTTTCTTAAATAGTATTAATAACAGATGCCAAGAGAATAAACTTAGTAAAAACCATAATGACCAATGTGGTTGAAATAGTGGGGTTTGCCAACTAGCGTTTCCAATTAAAAAGTAATACGCCGAATATACACCCTGAAATACCACATACGGAAAGACTAACTTTTTAGTTAAATTCCAAATATACCCTGCATTTCCTATTCCTTTAGCAAAGAATCCACTTAGCAGAATAAATGCAGGCATATGAAATAGATAGATAAAATCATAGCTGACACGCATAATTGCTGAATCATGCGTAAACGGTTGAATCATATGACCAAATACTACTAAAAAAATTAATATAAATTTAGCATTATCAAAAAAAGCATCTCGCTTCATTTCACTCACCCTTATCTAGTTGAAAGATCTCTTATATATATACCCATTATATGATAAGATAAGCAAATTTAAATGCCGTTAATCAACTTGTAATGGATTTTTAATTTAATGTAATCCTTGTAATTATTCAGAGTAATTTACTAACTAATTATTTTATCTTTAAGATCTAACTCCTATACAATTAACTGTACACGTATAAAGCTTTATATTATAATACCTTTTGTATACCTTTTCAATTAAGGTTTCAAAAATTTTTTTAAACTATTAGGAGTGTGACATTTTTGGACGATTTACCACTGAATGCGATTTTTTTACTTATATCTTTAATCCTGTTATCAGCCTTTTTCTCGTCTGCCGAAACAGCTTATTCTAGTCTCAACAAAATTAGAATTAAAAAATTTGCTGAAGCAGGCAAAAGTGGAAGTAAAAAAGCATTATATATTTCAGAAAATTTCGATAAGTCATTGTCGACAATTTTAATCGGTAATAACATCGTTAACATTGCAGCTGCAAGTATTTCTACAAAAATAGCTACCGATTTAGTCGGCGGAAATAGCGCTATAGTAATCAGTACCATTGTAATGACAATTTTAATATTAATTTTTGGAGAGATATTACCTAAATCTTTAGCAAAAGAACATGCTGAAACATATGCTTTGAAAATTTCAGGTATACTATTTCTTTTAATAAAAATACTTGCCCCTATTAACTTTCTATTCATTAAATTAAAAGTATTCGTCTCGAATTTCTTCGCTAAAAGTGACGGAATGCCTTCTGTTACTGAAGATGAGTTGAAAGTAATGCTTGATATTAGTGAAGAAGAAGGAGTTATTGATAAAGAAGAACGTGAATTAATTCACCGATCAATGGATTTTGATGATACGATTGCTAAGGAAATTTTGACACCTCGCATTGATATGGTAGCCATCGATGTTAATCAATCAATAGATGAAATGAAAGAAGTTTTCTTTTCTGAGCAGTTTTCAAGAATACCAGTTTATGAAGGTAATACAGATAATATAATTGGAATATTGTCAGAAAGAGATTTCCTTACTCATATGATTAGATATAAAGAATTAAATATTAGGGAGCTGCTTAGAGAACCCTTATTCATTGTAGAATCAACAAAAATATCAACTTTATTACCAACTTTACAAAAAGAAAAAGTTCATATGGCAATTGTTTTAGATGAATTCTCTGGTACAGCAGGTCTAATAACGTTAGAAGATATATTAGAAGAGATTGTAGGAGAAATATGGGATGAGCAAGATGAAAAGTTAACTTCTCTTTCCCAAATCGACGACCTTAACTATAGGCTTGATGCACAGTATCCTTTAGATGACTTCGCTAATATTATGAATGTGCCTATTCCCAAGAGTTCATATCATACCCTTGGTGGTTGGATTATCGAGAAGTTTGAAGCTATTCCAGAGATAGGTGCTACCTTTTCATACGACAAACTAAATATTATTGTAGATGATGTTACGGATAGAAGAGTTAAAAAAATTGTTGTCCAAATAAAAGAATAATATATAAAGAATATGCGTGCCAATCTTCATTGAGCACGCATTTCTTCTAACTATATTTGAATTGCCCAGTTACCATTTCGAAAAACAGCTTCTGTTTCTCCAGTTTCTGTTACACCATCAATGTCCATATCACTTGAACCTATCATAAAGTCTTCATGAATTAAACTATCGTTCACCCCATATTGATCAAGCTCTTCTTTAGACATTGTCGAACCATTTTCAATGGAGGTCGGATATGCTTTTCCTAAGGCTAGATGACAAGATGCATTTTCATCGAATAAGGTATTAAAGAAAATTAATCCTGACATTGAAATTGGAGATTCATGTGGTACAAGTGCCACTTCTCCTAATCGCCTGGCACCATCCTCATCCGTATCAAGCATATTTTTTAATGATTCTTCTCCTTCTTCTGCTGAGAAATCAACCACTTTTCCATCCTTGAATGTAAGACTAAAATTATTGATAATGTTTCCACCATAGCTAAGTGGCTTGGTACTCGTAACTGTACCATTTACACCATATTTATCAGGCAAGGTGTACACTTCTTCAGTTGGAATATTCGCATTAAATTCTATACCTTTTTCTGATGGCCCTGATCCACCTTGCCAAATATGACCATCTGGCAAAGTAATTGATAAATCTGTTCCTGCTGCACGATAAATCAATTTTTTATATTGTTTCTCATTTAAATACTCTCGGGCTGACCTTAATGTTTCATTGTGTTTTTCCCAAGCGGCTACTGGATCATCTTGATCTACACGTGTAATAAAAAAGATTTGTTCCCATAATTTCTCTTGCGCTTCCTCTAGAGGTAAATCTGGAAATACTTTTTTTGCCCAGGCTTTCGATGCAAAACCTACTATTGACCATGTTACACGATCATTCATCACGTAATCACGATATTCACTTAAGGCTTTTGCACTTGCTTTCGTTACCGCACTGATACGTTCGCCATCAATTCCATTTAGCAAGTCTGGATCTGGTCCATACACAGTTAAAAGGGAGTATCCTTCCTTTACCATTTCAATCAGACCATCTGCTTGCCAAGTTGGAAAGTTTTCTAACACGGCAAGTGGTGCATGTTGCATTTTTAGATAAGTCAGCTGATCGTCACTCCATTGGATATGAACATTTTTTGCCCCTGCTTTATAAGCTTCTTTTGTAAGACTTCGAACAAAATCAACTGCTTCAATGGGAGCATTGATAATTAATCCCTGCCCTTGTTGGACATTAACACCTGTTTTAATCGCAAGTTCTCCATACTTTGTTAATGTATCTTTTTGAGACATTCTAATCCCCACACTTTCTATGTAATATCTATCTCTATTATTCCATATTTCCAGAAAAATAAATAGTGTATCTGATCAGCATTTTAATGATCGATCTGCTATAATCACACTATAGATAAATCAAGGAGGAACGATATGAAACTGCTTTTACATTACCGAAAAATCGTTTGGGTTTTTGTCATTTTATTACTATTCACTGGCATATTTACATATATCCAACTACCTAAACGCGACATTCCAGAAATAAGCCAAAACATTGCATCGATTTCAACCGTATACCCTGGTGCAAATCCTGAGGAAGTCGAACAAACAGTTACCAATCCACTTGAAAATGCATTAGAAGATATTGATGGTATTTCAGAAGTATCATCCGCATCTACTACTGGTTTTTCTACTATAACCATTTCACTCGACAGTGATGTTGAAGCATCCACTGTATATAGCACGATACGCCAAGCTGCAGCAGAGGAAAGTGCTTCTTTTCCTGAAACAGCTCAATCGGCTTCTGTATCTACTGACATTGTTACCTCAAACGTAGCGACCTATCACTTATTAGCTGATAACCAAGCTAGCCTATTTGCGCTTCGCGCGTCGGTAAATGAATGGGAACAAACATTAACAGGGATTACTGGGGTAGAAGCAATTTTAACAAAAGGATTACCAGATCAATCTATCGCAATTACCATGGATCCAGATGATTTAGGTAGCAATCAAATACAACCTAATCAAGTCATTTCGGCACTGAATACGGCAATTGCCCCCACTGCGATTGGCACCGAACAGCAAGATGATACTATTTATCAGTTATCTCTAGAGTCTTATCAAGAAATCGATGACCTTGAGCGTGTTTTGATCGGGCAAAATGCAAATAATCAGCCTGTTTATTTAGCAGATATTGCATCACTAGAAGTTGCAGATGATGAACTTGATGATATTATTCGTTATCAGGATCAATATGCGCTATCTCTAACTATCCAAGCACAAGAAGGCGTAAATATTGCTAATTTACAAGCACAAATTAATGATAAAATTGAAGAATTAGAACAGGGTCTTCCTAACGATGTATCTGTTGACCAATTTTACACACAAAGCACAGTTATAGATGAGGTTTTCACGAGTCTTATTACTTCATTCGCCATATCATTAATTGCTGTACTAGTAATTATGTTATTGGGGCTACCACTATCATCAGCCATTCTAGTAGCATTAGCCATACCCATATCGATTATAATCGGGCTAATTCCATTACCTTATGCGGGTGTTGATTTAAATCAAATATCAATTATTGGAATGATTGTTGCGATTGGAATTCTAGTTGATGATGCGATCGTAGTAAATGATAATATTCAACGGCGATTCCAAATGGGAGAATCTGCACTTAAAGGTACAATTAATGGTGTACGCGAGATATCTGTTTCGATTATTACCTCGACCTTGATGATTGTATTCAGTTTTCTACCACTAACATTTTTATCAGGAAGTAATGGAGACTTTATCCGTTCCTTGCCTTTAGCACTAATTTGTACAATAGTAGCTTCAACTATATTGGCACTAACGATGATACCAACAATCCAATATACAAAACAAAAATATTCAAAGACGAAGAAAACCAAATCGGCAAACGGACTTTTAGGACCTCTTTTCAGTAAAATGGAAAAAGGTTATGCTGATAAAATTATTCCTGCAACTTTAAAAAGACCATGGTTGACAGTCATTAGTGGCGTAGTCCTTTGCTTTTTGTTAGTCCTTTTAGCTTTTAAAGTGCCTTTTGAATTTTTCCCTGCCGCTGATCGTTCGGAGGTTACTATCTCAGCTACGTTACCACAAGGAACAACACTTGAATCAACAAATCAAGAACTTGAGGATATCGAAAGTTTTCTCATTTCACAATCAGATGATATAAGTGAAACAGCCATTTACAGTGGTAGTGGATTACCTGGTATATTTGCTTCCTCTTTAACACGGTCTGGAGAAAACACAGGACAATTAGTTGTTCGTGTAGATCGTGATCAAACAAGTGCAACTGCATTTATTGATCAATGGGAACCAGATTTACGCGCGGAATTTCCAACTACGGAACTATTCTTAGAAACTATTGTTTCAGGTCCACCCCCTTCTCCAAGTGTTGAAGTAAAGGTTCAAGGGCCAGAAATTAATCAACTTGTTACCATTTCAGACAACCTTAAGCAAGAACTAGCTAGCTTAGAAACAGCTAAAATTGTCACGAGTAACACTAGTCAAGAACAGCCATTTATTAACTATGAGATTGATCAGGACTTTTTAGCTTCAGAAAATATCAGTGTAGATCAAATAACTGGTACATTACAACTGGCTAACATCGGCGTGCCTCTTGGCTATTTCGATAATGGTATTGATCGTTTACCTATCCAGTTAGGATTAGACGACGGAAATCCAGAAGGTATTGATTTAAGCACGTTAGAGATTACGTTAACAGATCAAGCTGAAAATGGCATTCCTACTATGGTAGGTTTTGACACATTTATTACAACCGAAACAACAGATCAAATCGGCGCAATTCCACACTTAGATGGAGAACGTACGATTACAATTGAAGGATATGAAATGGACGATGAGAGTGAGTCCTTTACTACAGATTCAGATGAAATAATCGCTCGTGCTATAGAGGATTTACCAGAGGGTTATCAAATCTTAGAAACGGGTGAATCGTCTGCTGAATCAGACTTCTTTATTGAAGTTGCAAAACTATTTTTGATCGTTCTGTTTTTAATTTACTTAACAATTGCTATTCAGTTTAACTCCTTGTTAACGCCATTGCTCGTAACAAGTACAGTCTTTTTAGCGATTACAGGTGCTATTGTCGGACTATTTATCTCAGGACAGCCATTAAGTTTCTTAGCCGTTCTCGGTATTGTTTCCTTATCTGGTGTTGTCGTCCGAAATTCCATTTTACTGATTGAATTTATCGAACAAAACAAAACAAAATATGAATCAACAATAAAAGCTATAACCGAAGCTGGTCGTGCTCGTATTCGTCCGATCATATTAACAACACTTACGTCCATCGCGGCACTTGTACCAATCATTTTCACTGGAGATGTACTCTTTAAGCCCTTAGCAGTTTCCATTGTTTTCGGCTTATTATTCTCCACTATATTAACGCTCGTTCTATTACCAGCATTTTACGTGACAATGGATCGAATTCGAAAATAAACAAGAATCTAAAAGCGCATCTCCTCATTTGAGGAGATGCGCTTTAATTCGTTATATTTTAAAAGATTATCGTTTGAAGAATCGATATAATTAGACTTAACAGAATACCATGACCCGCTCCTCAAGTGAAATTGGCTCCCTTTCCGCAGGCACGGCTTCAGCTAACTCGGATAAGCACAGTACGCTTTCCGAGTGGATCTTCAGCCCGTGGGATTGCGATTACTCATCCCATCGAAAACATGTGCTGTTCCTGCAGGAGTGTCGCCAATTTCACTTGATACGCTAGTTTGATTTAAGACTAATGTATGTTTATTATGGCACCCCGCTTTAGAAAAGGAAAATATCAATACAAACTAGCGGAGGAAAAATGCGAGACTCCTATGGGAAAGGAACAGTCTGAAGACCCCGCAGTGAGCGATTTTTGGACCTGCGATTACTCGGCCCATCGAAAACATTTGCTTACGAGGAGGCTGAAGCGTTCCCCATGGAAAGCGAGTATTTTTACGTAGCGACAGATTAACAAGGAATTATATAACTTAACCTTTATAATCTTACGTCGTAGTTTCTATCTACTATGACATTTAAACAGTAGTATTGTTGATGAGAACTGTCTTTCATTATTAGATAGTTGTATCTTTTTCGATCGCTGTTGGGTTGTTATAGGTTTTTATATTTAACTTACGCATAATTTTTGATGTTAATGTTCCAGATAACATCGCACCATTAACATTCAATGCAGTACGTCCCATATCGATTAATGGTTCTACTGAAATAAGTAGACCAGCTAACGCAACTGGTAAGTTCATTGATGATAAAACGATTAATGCTGCAAACGTTGCACCGCCACCAACACCTGCAACACCAAATGAACTAATTCCAATAATTAAAATTAATTGAACAATGAAACCAAATGACAGTGGATCAATGCCTTGTGATGGTGCAATCATTACAGCTAACATAGCTGGGTAAATTCCTGCACAACCATTTTGACCGATTGTTGCACCAAATGATGCAGACATGTTTGCAATTCCCTCATGCACACCTAAACTATTCTTTTGTGCTTGGATATTCAGTGGTATTGTACCCGCACTTGAACGTGATGTGAAGGCAAAACCTAATACCGGTAATACTTTTCTTAAAAAAGTTAGTGGATTTAAGCCAAACAATGCTAAAACAATTAAATGAATTATAAACATTGCAATTAATGCTACATAAGAAGCTCCAACGAATTTACCGAGTTCTAGTATTCCAGCGACATCTGTTCCGGCAACTGTATTAGCCATTAGACCTAAAATACCAAATGGTGTTAATCGTAATATTAACGTTACAATTCGCATTACGACAGCATATACCGCATTGATTATCTCAGTGAATTTTGCTGCTTCTTCTGGTTTTTTGCGTCTCACACCTAATACTGCTACACCAATAAACACAGAAAAGATTACAACAGCTATCGTTGAGGTTGAACGTTGTCCTGTCATATCCAAAAATGGATTAGCTGGAATAAAACTTAATATTTTGTCTGGTGTAGATAAGTTTTCTACTTCTCCAAGTGTTTCTTCTAAAGCGAATCCTCTATCTTGTTCGGCTTGACCTATTTCAATTTGGTTAGCATCTAAATTGAATACAGAAGCTGCCACAATACCGACTAACGCTGCAACCATTGCCGTTCCAACAAGGATACCAATAATCCAAGCTGACATCTTACCTAGATCAGCCGACTTTTCTAAGTTTATAATAGATTGAATGATTGATACCATAACTAGCGGAATAACAATCATCATTAGTAATTGTACATAGCCACGGCCAAGTATGTTATACCATTCTGTTGTAGTACTTACTATCTCTGAATCAGCAGGATATGCTACTTGTAATAACACCCCTAAGAGTATTCCTAACCCTAAACCTGTAAAGACTCTTTTACTGAAAGAGACATGTCTTTTTTGCATGAAAATTAATAAACCTATTAGTGCTAACATTAATGCAATGTTGATAAGAATAAATACTGTATCCAAGCTAATTCCCCCATATGTATGTAGTATTATGCTAAATAAAAACAAAAGTAAAAACTTATCGAATTACACTTAATCCGATAAGTTTTATAAGGAATAGATTACAATTTCATAACTCTTTTGTCAAGATATTTAACAAAAGTTATGATAGCAATCTATAATCGTGCAATCGAAATTTCCGGTTCGAGTTCAATTGTTACATTTCCTTGCACTGCTTTTGAAATCATACAGGTAGACTCTGCTTTTTTCACAAGTACTTTAAGTATGTCTAAATCTCTTTCACTTGCTTCCACTTTTAACTGTACTAATGGTCGATGTGTAATCTTTTGATAGGTGAAAATACCATTTGTTACATCGACTTCACCAACTGAAGTTAATTTTATCGTTTCTAATGGTAGATTTGCTCGTTCTATCATTGCAGCTAATGTAATCAAATAGCAAGTAGCTGCCGCCCCAAGTAACATTTCATCTGGATTCGTACCAATTCCTGGACCGTCCATTTCTGTTGGGATCGAAATTTCGGTTTGAAGATTACCTGCTTCAATTTTACCAACGCTATTACGACCTCCAGTCCAATCTGCTTCTAGATGAAATTGATGTAATGCCATTATTATCTTCCTTTCAATTAATATAGTATTCCTTAAGTAAAGGATAGGCTGCTTTGAACTTATTTATAATGCACGCTCTTCAACTTTTTGAACACTTGATAAAAACCAACCAGCAAGTGCAATCCCTATGAGAACAATGTAAAATGTTAATTTCCAAGCTAAGGAATGTGCAAAACCATGTGATAAAATTTGAACTGCATCATGGGAGAGAACACTAACTACTAGTTTAATACCGACCCAACCAACAATAGCGAAGGCTGCAACTTCTAAACCCGGACGCTCATGTAATATTCGAACAAATACATTGGCAGCAAAACGCATGATAATTAGACCAATCATACCTCCAGCAAATACAACGAGAAATTGACCACCATCTAAACTACCAATATTGGGCAGACTAGTAGGTGGAAGTGCGACCGCTAACGCCACAGCTGCTAAAATAGAATCAACTGCGAAGGCAACATCAGCAAATTCCACCTTTACAACTGTAGGCCAAAAACCACTGTTTTTAACTTTTTTCTCTTTTTCTTCTTTTTCCGAGCCTTTTCGAAACTTTTGATACATATGATTACCAGATATAAACAATAGGTAAAGTGCTCCAATTGCTTGTACTTGCCAAACATCTACTAAAAATGAAATAACAAACAATGATGCAAAGCGTAATACAAAAGCACCAGCTAAACCATAAAACAAAGCCTTTTTACGTTGATCATCTGGTAAATGCTTTACCATAATAGCTAAAACAAGTGCATTATCAGCTGCCAAGATCCCTTCCAAACCAACAAGTACAATTAATACCCAACCATATTCAATTAACAATTGTGCATCCATTAGTATTCCCCCTATTTCTATTAATAAATAATTGGTCTTTATTTTTCAACATAGAAATAGACCTTTACCATTTTTACTGGTAAAGGTCTTGCTAACAACTTTCGTTGCCAATTATACCGGAGATATTCTCTCGTATTGACGATATAATTGTAACAGCTACTCCCCTTTATTCATGTATTTTATATTAAGTCTACTGTGAGATATTGTCAACAAAACTATCTTTTTTTACTATATTTAAAATATTAGAAGATTGTAGTTTTATATGCTATTCTTATAGTAAATACTGTTAAAATACATACTAAAAAATTTCAATAAAGGAAGTGGTTTTTTTTGATGCATCAAAAATGGTTTCGAATTCTAATAACAACCATATTAATTTTCGTACTTATTTATTTAATTTCGATAACTAATTTTGTTTTTGCACCATTGGTCGCCTATCTGACAGCAATTGCCGTACCAATCATTGGAGCGGGAGTTATTTTTTACGTTACTAATCCGCTTGTGAATCTATTAGAAAAATACAAAGTTCCACGTCTCATCAGTATTTTCATTGTATTCCTTCTAATAATTACACTTGGATTTTTTGGAGTGAATTATATTGTACCAATTGTTCAAGATCAATTTAATAAACTTGTCTCGAATACACCAAGTATGATTTCGACCGCAGAGGAGTTAATAAACTTATGGCAAAATAATCAAGATTATATTCCAGAACAACTCGAGACTACCATTCAGAATGTTACAGATAACCTAAACACCTATGTAGAAAACATTACATCTTTTCTACTTGATGCAGTTGGACAAATATTCGGCTTTGTATTTTCTTTCTTCCTTATCCCTTTCTTCCTATTCTTTATGTTGAAAGATGGGTATAAGTTTGTTCCATTTATTACACAGTTTTTAAGCAAAGCGAAAGCAAAAAGCTATAAAACATTAATGGGGGATATTAATCACACATTAGCTTCCTTTATTCAAGGACAATTTATTGTTAGTGTTTGCGTTGGTATTATGCTCTATATTGGATACGTCATTATTGATCTGCCCTATTCATTAACACTTGCATTATTCGCAGTCTTAATGAACTTCATTCCATTTGTCGGTCCATTTTTATCTGCAGTACCTGCTGTTATTGTCGGTCTCTTCCAAGATCCAATACTCGGGGTATGGGCTGCCGTTGTTATGATTATAGCGCAACAAATTGAGAGTAATTTCATTTCACCTAATGTAATGGGCAAGGTACTACAAATTCATCCGTTAACTGTCATTACATTAATTCTTGCTGCTGGTGGTATTGCTGGTTTTCTTGGACTACTGTTTATAATACCAGCATATGCAGTAATTAAAACAATCATTTCACACTTTTATCATGAATGGAAAAAACAACAACCTGAAGATGAACAAGATATTTTATAATCAAAAAACCAGGCTCATTAGTTGAGAGCCTGGTTTTTTTGATTATGCTTATTGTGCTGCTTCAATTTCTTCTTCTAACTTATCAAGAATTGCACCATCTACCTCTGATACTTCATCGCGATAGAAATCACGAACAGGAACAGCTAGTTCTCTAAATGCATCACGTTGTTCTTCTGTTAACTCAACAACTTCTGTTGGGTTATCCGTGTCATTCTTAATTGTTTCTAAGAACTCTTCGTTTTGACTTGCTTGTTCATCGAATACCCATTCTTGCATCTCTTCTACTGTCTCATCAACAATATCTTTTACATTGTCATCTAGACCATTGTACCAATCTGTATTAACTGTAGTCATTGCTACATAGTTATTATGATTAGAGATCGTCATGTAATCCTGAACTTCATTAAATGAAGCATCTCCAATAAAGAAGATTGGATTTTCTTGTCCTTGCACAGTGCCGTTATCTAATGCAGTATATAACTCACTCCAGC
This sequence comes from Paraliobacillus zengyii, assembly GCF_003268595.1. Taxonomy (NCBI): domain Bacteria; kingdom Bacillati; phylum Bacillota; class Bacilli; order Caryophanales; family Bacillaceae; genus Paraliobacillus; species Paraliobacillus zengyii. The sequence continues at coordinate 3,303,391 of NZ_CP029797.1, forward strand.
TCATTGCTGTTGGCTCTGCACCATATGCACGATAAGATTCAAGGATTAAAGGTGATTCTTGTGTACGCATTTTGAAATCCTGAAAATCTTCAGGTGTTTCAAGTGGTGTTGAACTCGTCCACTGCATTGCACCTTCTGTCCAGAATGATAATGGCGAGATATTATATTCTTCATAACGCTCACGTAAATCAGTGTTTAATGCTTCACTTGTTTCTAAAATTTCTTGCGTTGTTTCTACACTATCTGGAAATAGGAATTGAAGAGCAAAAATTTGTCCCTCTTTAACCATTCCACCTGTAAAACCTGGTGACATAACTGCCATTTCAACTCCACCATTTTGCAATAGTTCTACTTGGTCAGTTTCACTACCTAAACCACCATATTCATATGGTTCAACAGTGATTGCTCCATCTGTCTTTTCATCTATACGTGCAGCAAATTCAGCTGCATATTCATATTGTACTTGACCAGAAACTTCTTCTGTTACAAAACGCCATGTAGCAGCTTCAATATCAGATGATGCTGTATCATCACCTTCTGTGTCGCTTCCTGTGTCCGTTTCTGTTTCTTCTTCCCCTCCACAAGCTACTAATAAAAAGCTAAGTGCGAGAACTGTTAATAAACCGAAAAGATATTTTTTCTTAAAAATATGCCTTACCCCCTAATAAATTTGTTATATATGATATCACTACTCTACGATGGGATGAACCAACGATAAGCTAGTGAAATATCCGGTATAAAGATTAAGAGTGCACCAATTACTAATAACATAACAATAAATGGTGGCGTTCCCTTAATAACCTCTAAATAAGGTTTTTGATAAACCGCACTGGCGGTGAATATATCGACACCAAATGGCGGTGTTGCAGAACCCAAAGCTGCTTGGAACGTTACGATAATTCCAAGATGAACAGGGTCGATACCTGCTGCTGTTGCCGCTGGTAAAAAGATTGGTGTTAAAACTAAAATAACAACTATTGGATCAACAAACATACAACCTATGAAAAAGAATAAAGATACCATTAATAGTACATATATTGCGCTAGGATCTGTACCTAGGACTGTTTCCGTAATCTGCTGTGGTATTCTTGCGAATGAGATCAACCATGTGAATGCTTGACCACCAGCCACTAAAACAAATACCGCGGAAGTTACTAAACCAGTTGACAACGCAACATTTGGTAGGTCCTTCAGTTTTATTGAGCGATATATTACTACTTCTAATATAAAAGCGTAAAATACTGACACACCGGCAGCTTCTGTTGGTCCAAAAATACCAGAGTATAAACCACCTATTACAATTATCGGAAATCCTAATGGTAATAATGCTTTTTTAGTAAATTTCCAACGCTCACCCCAATTTGCCTTTTCTGCTAATGGGATTTTTTTGAAACGCGCGTATAAATAACTATAAATTGCAAATGTAAGAAACACGAGCAAGCCTGGAATAATGCCTGCTAGGAATAAATCTCCAACAGAAGTTCCAGAAACAAGTGCATACATAATCATTCCAATACTAGGCGGGACAAGTAACGCGATATCTGAGGAATTAATTATTAATGCAATTGCACTTGAATCTTTATAACCTGCTTTAAGTAAACGTTGCCTCATTGGTGTTCCAATTGCTACAACAGTTGCTTGTGTTGAACCAGAAATAGCACCAAACAATGTACATGCAGCTGCGGTTGTAATCGCATAACCACCACGAATATGCGCAACAAATGAGCCAATAAAATCTAATAAACGATTAGATGTTTTCCCTGTCGTCATTATGTCTGCAGCAAAGATAAACAATGGCACAGCCAATAATACATATGATTCAATTCCAGTTTTTAATTGCTGAATCATTAACATCGGATCCATCATTGGAAAATAGATCATCATTACCACTAATGGGGCAGCAATTAAAGGAATCATCATCGGGAAATTTAATAATAACAAGACGATCATAATCGTCACTAATGTCGTGAGCATAGTGTAATCCTTTCCCCTACCATATTTACTATTTTAACTCTATACATGAATTTGATCCTTTATATCTTCATCATTTTCTTTATCATTATAATCTTTCACATCTGTGCCTAGATAAATTTCTTTGTGCCTGATATTCATCCATACATTTCTTAAGTACTGTAATCCACCTAGGAATAACCCAATAGGGATAAAGACTAACATATATACTGCTGGTAATTCTAACGCAGCTGTAACTGTTCCACTCTCATAAACAGATTGCACGTGTCTGAAAGAGTAATAAGAAACAACAAAAAGAACAATTGCAGTAACTAATGGAATAAATATTGCCAATACTTTTCTAACTTTAAATGGAGCTAAATCATAAAATGCTGACATACTAATATGTCGTCCTTTTCGTGCAGCATAACTGATTCCCATAAAAGTTGCGATAATTACAGCAAACAAACTAATCTCAGCTGCAAAGAACCAACTTTTCCCTGTAATCGCACGACTAAGTACGTTTCCAACAACCATAACTGCAATTAATAAAACGGAATAACTTAAGATAATCTCTTCTAATTTCAATAAAAAATTATCGAGTATTTGGAATAGTTTCAATTACTTGTTCCCTCCTCTATTGGGATGATGGTACACGATAACCATATTATTCAGACTATTACTATTATAGTGTAACGTAGATTTCTTAACAAATACGCTAAGCTTTAGTTACACTGCTTCTTACGACAAATATAAGCCTGTAATAAAAAGGAGCGGTGTATATGTAGTTATAAGCTTAAATACTCTTTTTTCTTGGCAAATACTTTAAATATGCTAAAAAAAGGGTTTTAGTTCACTTATATATTCCTAATTAATTTAACTCCCTCCTTTTTTATATCTATTACATCTGTAGACTACTGGATATCGCATCTCCTTATAATGTACAAACTGTATGAAATGCATAAGAGATACCTATACACATTATGTAATACCCTTTCTTTTAAAAAATATGCATTCATCCTAACAAATAGCACGAAAAAAGGGCCATGCTATTTTTTGCATGCCCCTTTTTATTATGATTGTTTATCATTTCGTTGTTCTTCAATCTTTTCTCTCATCTTATTAAATTCCTTGCTTGGTGGTGTTAAACTGATGACCGTATCACCTACTTCTGGTGAAATTGTTAGTTCCTCCGTAAAGAAAAGTAGTTTTCCGTTTGCTTTTAGCACAAATAATAAAACGGTATGTGGTTCACAGTTATCACGATAATTTTTAAATGTATATTGCTCTGTTAATGTTGTCTTTCGGAATACATAACCGATTTCTACTTTATGTGCTAAATCATCCAAAGCGACATCTCGAGTGAATAATATTCTTCCACCAATTGTATGGTCCATATCTTCTATATTATCACCACTATTGTGTTGAATAGAAAGTCGATAAACGTCTTTTCTACCGAACTCTGGGACAAACGTAGAAGCTACTAAAGCATTATAAGAATCATATTCAGTGGCAGCAATCAAGTAATCATACGGCGTCATATCGACCGTATACTCCGTCTGCTCTGATAAAATTTCTCCATGATGGATATCTATTCCTGCCTGTCTCGCTTTATAAAGACGTTCCCACGATGAATCACTAATTAAAATAGGTACTTTTAATTCATTCATTACCTTCGCTAAGGCGACGGAGAATTGATTACTACCTACAATTAATGCACCTGGTTTACCATCTGAGGATAAATCTAATTTTTTCGCTAACCAACCAATTGAAAACCCGTGTGCACAAACAGTAAAGAATACGAGAGCAAATGTTATAGATGTGATGATCTCTGCACCTTCAAAATCTCCATCTGTAAAAACAGAAGCAAAATAGCTCGCCACTGTTAGTGCAACAATTCCGCGAGGTGCGATCCAACCTACTAGGATTTTTTCATTAAACTTCAAATCAGTTCCTATCGTCGATATAAAGATGGATAGTGGACGAACTAAAAATAACATTAAAAGTACGTAGCCTATAATTTCAGGATTAAAGACTTGAATTAATGTTTCTCTTGTTAATGAAGCGGTCAGCATAATAAAGATTGCTGATACGAGTAAGATAGATATATCTTCTTTAAAGTGACGCATCTGTCGAATAGATGCAATACCCATATTCGCTAAAGTCATACCCATAGCTGTTACAGCTAGTAGACCTGTTTCATGCGTTACTTCATCTGCAATTGCAAAACAAGCGATTACTGCACTTAATACTGCCGAGGATTTTAAATACTCTGGCATATGTCCAGCTTCAAATAACCAACCAATCAATTTTCCGAATCCTATACCAAGTACTACAGCAAAAATAGACGCTAGAATAAAGATTAGTAATGCTGTTATATCAGCAGTTTCAGCTGTTAAAAAGACAATAATTTCAAATGCAAACACAGCTAGTAGTGCACCAAAGGGGTCGACAATAATGCCTTCCCATTTCAGAATTTTAGCTGGCCTTGGTTTTAATTTTGACTGTCGTAATAACGGTAATATAACTGTTGGGCCTGTTACAATAAAAATGGCACCAATGACAAAGGATATAGTCCATGATAATCCTGCTACATAATGAGCAGCTAGTGAGCCTAGAACCCAACTAATTAGAGCTCCCCACGTTACAATTCGAAGTACAGGTTTACCTAATCCTCGTACTTCTTTAAAATTTAAATTCAAACTACCTTCAAACAAGATAATCGCAACTGCTACGGAAATAAAGGGACGATACATGTCACCAAAGTCCTGTTCCGGATGAATAATACTAAAAATAGGACCTGCAAGTAAACCAACAATTGACATAACGACAATTGCAGGAAAACGAAATCGCCAAGCTACCCATTGGGAACCGACTCCAAGTATACCAATTATCATAAATTGCACTAAAAATGAACCGATCATTTTGTAGCCTCCTCTCTATCCGTCTAACTTTCTAATTATAACGATAGTTTACTTGTCGCGCCTAATAATGTAAAACAGTTTGAACTATATTCGTCTTCTTTTTTACTCTTCACGAAACTTTGAAGCTAGTTAAACCTTGAATTTCAGCTATTTTAAAGCATCATACAAATTTTAAAACAACTTTTTAAAAAGTCCCTTCTATTAATTTGTCATCTAATGTTAGAATAAGATATAAAGTTCGACTAACAATCCGCACTTCCACGGCTTGTTAGTCGAACTAAACAGGTTGTTAGCGTCCTTTCGTTCCCACTAAATTAACCGCATTATACTTCAATTAAAGTGGAGCCTTATCGACGGTGATACTAAACTAAATTTGAAAAAGGATGGCTATCTAGATGTTAGAAGAAGCAAAAAAGTTATTAAAAGAATATTATGGATTTGATTCTTTTAGGCGTGGCCAAGAAGAGATCATTCAGCATGTTTTACATAAAAGAAATACGTTAGGTCTTATGCCTACTGGTGGTGGCAAATCGATTTGCTATCAAATTCCCGGTTTACTACTAGATGGTACTGCTATCATCGTCTCTCCATTAATTTCATTAATGAAGGATCAGGTAGATGCGCTACACGCTTTAGGTATTTCTGCTACATATATTAATAGTTCACTTTCTGGTGAAGAACAACAAGCCCGCTTAAAAGAGTTAAAGGAGGGGAATTATCACTTCGTCTATGTTGCTCCTGAACGTTTTGAAACCAATTCCTTTTTATATACGATTAAACAAATGAAGATTTCTTTTCTAGCCTTTGATGAAGCACATTGTATATCGCAATGGGGCCATGATTTTCGTCCTAGCTATCGATCAATCGTGAATACCTTCCACACCCTCACCCACATTCCCATGGTAATGGCTCTCACCGCGACAGCAACTACAGAGGTTGTGAAGGATATCCAGCGCTTGTTATCGATTGATTCAGACGCCGTAGTTAACACTGGTTTTGCCCGTGAAAATTTAGCTTTTCATCTTATTAAAGGTCGAGATAAACATGAATTTGTTTCTGAATATCTGAAGGAACATCCTCAAGAGTCCGGTATCATTTATGCACCAACAAGAAAGCAAGTAGATTCCATTGCTAATCTATTAGAAGGTAAAAACTTGTCCGTAGCTAAATATCATGCAGGACTTAGTGAACAAAAGCGACAAACAGAACAAAATCGCTTTATCCAAGATGAAGCGACGATAATGGTAGCAACAAATGCATTTGGCATGGGGATCGATAAATCTAATGTTCGGTTTGTCATTCACTTCGCATTGCCAATGAATGTCGAAGCTTATTATCAAGAAGCAGGGCGCGCTGGACGTGACGGAGAACCTAGTGATTGTATTTTATTATTTTCTGGACAAGACATTCATTTACAGAAGTTCTTAATTGAACAGTCGATGATGGATGAAAAAATGAAAACAAATGAATACAAGAAACTACAATCAATGGTTAATTACTGCCACACGGATAGCTGTTTGCAAACTTACATGTTGCATTATTTTCATGATTACTCAACTGATAAGGATTGTGGTCGCTGTACGAATTGCGAGAATATTGGGGAAAAACAAGATAGGACCAAAGAGGCACAAATGGTGCTTTCCTGTGTAAAACGAATGAATGAAAGTTTTGGCGCAGGATTAACAGCAAAAGTCTTAAAAGGTTCTAAAGATAAGAAGATCAAACAGTTTGGCTTTGATAAGTTATCTACTTATAGTTTAATGGCCAATCAAACAGAAAAAGAAATAACGAATTTTATTCATTATTTAGTAGCGGAAGATTTCTTAACCACTGGGGATCAGCGTTTTCCTATTTTACAATTAACAAAAAATGCAGAAGCTATTTTAAAAGGAACCCAAAAGATCTGGATGCAAAAAGGAAAAGTTCTACAAGCAGCTAAGACAGACTACAAAGAAAGTTTATTCGAGAAACTGCGTGTGTTACGTAAAGAAATGGCTGCTCACGATAAAGTTCCTCCGTATGTTCTTTTCTCAGATGCAACATTAAAAGAGTTAAGTCGCTATTTACCACAAACAAAAGAGGACATGCTTCATATTAAAGGAGTGGGAACGAAAAAGTTCGAACAGTATGGAGTGCCCTTCATGGATGCTATTACAGAATGGATAAAAGAACAAGCACCAAAGGAAACGGATGATCAGCCAAGCTATTTGGTTAGTTATCAACTTTATCAAGCAGGTGAATCGTTAGCTGAAATTGCTAACAAACGAGAAATTAAAGAACAAACTGTTTCTAGTCATTTATTTCAAGCTTATCAACATGGGATGGAGTTAGATTGGTCACTCTTTTTTTCCGAAGATGAGGAAATGGCGGTATTGGACGCTCACGAACAACTAGAAGAACCAAAACTGAAAGCCCTCAAAGACAGTCTAGATGAAAGCTACAGTTATGAAATCATCCGAGCGGTATTAATAAAAAATAGGATCTTAACGAGTTAACCTATTGTGATTGAGATCATTATTACTTATATCATTAAGCCACTTTCTAAAAAATAGTAACTATGACTAACTCTCTATAAACTTCGACATAACGTGCTTGATCTCACTACGTCAGCAAAGGGTTTCGCTTTCCGTGGGCACAACCCATAGCCGTCAAGCTAAGGATAAACTATAGAAAAAACAAACATTACGCAACTAACTTCTAACATAAAGTTGAATTATTTTCCAATTAGATGTATGTGTAATAATAAGCCACTTTACTATTTTAAAAAAATGTATACCGTAAGCCTATACTGCTTGGAAGGTTTGTTCATACGTAAGATATAGAATGTCAAAAGGACTCTTATGTTGATAACGATGATCTTTCCTTCCATGCCTGTAGACATTTTGATAGATGTTCTTTATCAATGTAATAAAGGAAGTGCTATGATACAACGCTTGGCCTTGATCCTCTTCAATGGCGCTTTTCACATGGTCGATACATTTGAACTCACTGCCTTCGATCTGATGCTTCTGATAGAGGTAATAACGACATTGAAAAGCAATCATAGATGATAGAAGAATATGAATTAGCGTACCATATAAATGGCACGCAAACCGTTCAGGATTCATTGCGCGCACCTTGTCGATATGAAATAATGATTTCCATGTTTTAAATAGAATTTCCACTTGCCAACGTAAGGAATAGATTGGGTATAACCCTTGCATATCTACTTGATCCGATGTTATATTGGTGGCAAGGATTTGGATTTGATTTTTTTTGGTGGCGGATTGGGTGTGACCCCCTTTCCGTCTTCTCTTTTGTAAATACCCCTCTCTTTTCATTTTCTGTTCCTCGGTTAATTGTTGCACGACAAGACGCGTTTGAAGTGTGTTTTTTCCTTTTTTTCCGATTTGAATGTGTCCATAATCTATCGCCTCTCCAGGTTCCAATTTTTTTGCATCTTCTTCTGGTTTGATTTCCATCATCTTCCCTTTTTCATCCCATGTCCAAAACGTCATATTGGCAGGAACACGTGAGATATAAAAGCCACCTGCACGCTCTATTTTCTTCAAATGTTCGCCAGAAAAGTAACCCAAATCGCGCAAGATAAGATCTCCTGATTCAATTGTATCTGCCAATTCACGTGCTGCGTATTGGTCGCTTTTTGTTTGGTCATAAAGGAATGTATGCAGAAATTTCCCTTCAAATAGTTCATATTCTAATTGGATTTTGGCACCATCCGGGTGATCTGGATCATTTTTAGGTACACCAAAAGAAGTGGCATCTAAAATACGGATACGAGAAAATAAATGATCTATATATAATGGACGCGTAAAAAGAGCTTGTTGTTCAGCTAGTTGATAAAAAATCCCCTTGAGAAAGGCTACACTTTTCTCATTGAAACGTTGATGTAAGGCTTGTTTAGATATATCTGCGCCAGATAAGCGCGTGATCGTTGCACATAACTTACTCAATCGTTCAGAGCCAACCGTTTGTTGCATAAAAGCACAAATACTTAGAAAATCCTCTGGCTTTAATTTGTTTTGGCGTTGAACAAAGCCAATTTCACGCGCCCATTGACGCACCTCAGAGACTGATAACACCTGATGAATGCCTTGAATAAATGGCTCCATTTCTTTCTTGAAACGCATCGAAACTCCCTCCAAATAAATTTTCCTTATCCGTTAGGGTATCGTATTTTTCTAGTTCTTTAAACCGTAGTGCTTAGCTTGACGGCTATGGGGCACAACCTCAGCTATCTATAGAAGCAAAGTTCGCTTCTATAGAGGATCTTCGGTTTGTGGGATTGCGATTACTCATCCCATCGAAAACATTTGCTGTTCCCACAGGAGTCTCAACCATTTGCTTCCTTCGTTCTAGCGGTCTAAATTGAAATATAAAATTGGAACATTTGACAAGCCTACCTTGTCGCTATAGTGTAAGTAACTTCCATACACAATAATCATGTAGTATTTCTAATTCAAACTAGCTGTAATTCGGAAACTCGTGCTGTTCCTATAGGATAAGGAATGCTTCGACAGTGATAGAGAGCTTGTTTTCTATCTTATTTGTAATTTACGACTCAAGAAAGGATACAACTATACTAGTGATTGAAATATACGTAGACTCCTGTGGGAACAGCACGGAAAGCGAAGTATATTTCAAGAGCGGTATGCTACGTCTCAATTTCTTTCAGGTTCGAATATTTAAACGTAACATCGTTTACGAAAAGAATTCATTAAAAAACCTCGCAAAGCTAATTTGCGAGGTTTTCGTTTATTAAAATGCCCATGCGCCTTTTCGGAAGACTGCTTCTGTTGTGCCGTCAGCACTTACGCCATCGATGTCTAAATCACCTGATCCGATCATGAAATCAACGTGTGTCAGACTATCATTTACACCATGTTCATCTAACTCTTTATCATTCATAGCTGATCCGCCCTCCAAATTTGTTGGATAAGCTTTTCCTAGTGCAATATGACACGATGCATTCTCATCATATAAAGTATTAAAAAAAATCAAATCAGACTGTGAAATCGGCGATGCATGCGGTACTAATGCTAGCTCCCCTAGTCTACTAGAACCTTCATCAGTATCAAGTAAATGTTTGAGTGTTTCAAGACCTTGTTCTGCTTTGAAATCGACAACCTTACCTTCTTTAAAAGTCAGACTGAAGTTATCTATCATGTTTCCACCATAGATTAATGGTTTCGTACTTGCTACTGTACCATTCACGCCATACTTATGTGGTAATGTGAACACTTCTTCAGTAGGCATATTCGGATTAAAAGTCGTTCCTTCTGATGTTTTAGCAGAACCGCCTTTCCAAACATGTCCTTTTGGTAAGTCAAAACTAATATCTGTACCTGGCGCTTTAAAAACCAATTTAGTGTATTGCTTTTTATTTAACACTTCTCTTGCGTCTTTCAATTTTTGATTATGTTCATCCCATGCTGCAACAGGATCTTCTTTATCCACACGGACAATCTTAAATATTTGTTCCCAAAGGCTTTCCTTTGCATCTTCTGTTGACTTTTCCGGGAATATCTTTTGTGCCCAATCACCTGTTGGAATGGAAATAATTGACCATGCAATCAAATCATTCATAATATACTTACGAAATTCCTTCATTGCTTCCGCGCTTGCCTTTTGCGCTTTTGCGACTTTTCCTGCATCAACATCTTTTAACAAATCCGGATTGGTCGAACGAATTGACAACAACGCCGCTCCATCTTTTGCGAAGGCCAACTGTTTATCAATTTTCCATTGTGGGATCGTTGTTAACACTTCTTCTGGCGCATTTTGATATTTTAACAGTGTTAACGCATCATCTTCCCAATTTACAAGCACATCTTTCGCACCTAATTCATACGCTTTTTCAACAACAATTCGCGTGAAATCTGCTCCTTCAATTGATGAATTAACCATCAACGCTTGCCCTTTTTGTAAATTAACTCCGGTACGTAAAGCTAGTTCTGCATACTTTTCTTGCATTTGTAAATCTGACATGACATTCCCTCCATTTATGTATCTCTATATTGCTATTAAATAAGTATATGAGATAAACCATGTACTTATTTAATTATGGCTTTTACTTATACATGCATTATTATGATTCACTTGCTTCAACGAGTAAAGATAGCTCTTCCCAGCGTTCCATCTTCTGTTCTAAATTCGTCTCCAGTTCAACTTGCTTATCAAAATAAGTTTGAACCTTTTCTGCATCACTGCCAGAATCGATAATAGCTTGTTTAACACCTTCTATTTCTTCTTCTATACTCTCGATTTCATTTTCAATTTGATCCCATTCTTTTTGATCATTATATGATAATTTTTTTCGTTTAGATCGAGGTTTTTTAACATCTGTTTTCTCAGCCTTTGTTTTCACTTGGCTCTCTTGCGTTTTCTGATCCATAAATGTACTATAATTACCATAAAAATGCCCAATCTCTCCAGGCGCTTCAAATGTAATTAATTGATCAACCACACGATCTAAAAAGTAACGATCGTGTGAAACGGTTATAACAACACCCGAGAAATAATCCAAATAATCTTCTAGAACACTTAATGTTTGTGTATCCAAATCATTTGTTGGCTCATCTAATAACAAGACATTTGGTTCTTCCATTAGTACTTTTAATAGATAGAGCCTTCTTCTTTCTCCACCAGAAAGTCTTCTAATATACGTCCACTGATGTGCACGGGAAAATAGAAAGCGTTCTAGCATTTGTTCAGCCGTAATTGTTTCTCCATCTTTTGTATGGATAACCTGTGCTGTTTCATGAATATATTCAATCACACGGGAATCCTCACCCATCTGACTGTGATCCTGTGTGTAATAACCAATTTTAACTGTAGGGCCTACATCTATATCTCCTGTATCTGGCTCTATTCTCCCAGCGATCATATTTAACAACGTCGTCTTTCCACTTCCATTAGCGCCAATAATACCAATTCTGTCGCCTGGATTAACTAAGAAGTCAAAGTTCCTAACTAAATGTTGGTCCTCATACGCTTTACTTATACCATTTATTTCAAGAACTTTTTTACCCAATCGTTTTGTTCCTGCTTGAAAATTCATCGATTGTTTATCGGTATTAAAACGCTCTTCTTTCATTTCCTCCACGCGATCAATTCGAGCTTTTTGTTTTGTTGAACGCGCCTTTGCCCCTCGTCTTAACCATGCTAATTCACGTTTTAGTGTGTTGGCATGTTTTTGTTCACTCTGCATTTCTAATGCTTCCCGTTCCGCTTTTTTTTCTAGGAATGTTTCATAATTACCTTGGTAACGGTACAATGTCGCATTGTCTAGTTCATATATTCTATTAGTTATTCGATTTAAAAAGTACCTATCGTGTGTTACGAGCATGATCGCACCTTTGTATTGCGGTAAATACGTTTCCAACCATTCAATCGTTTGATTGTCTAAATGGTTAGTAGGCTCATCAAGTATTAATAAGTCAGCTGGTTGTATTAAAGCTTTCGCCATAGCTACACGTTTCTTTTGACCACCTGATAAGTTTTTAATCTGCTGATTAAACATGGTAATACCTAACTTGGTTAAAATTGTTTTCGCAGTTGTACTCGCATCCCAAGCATCTAGTTGATCCATTGTTTGTTGCGTGTTTAACAATGCATTTTGCAAATCGACGTTTGTCGCATCAGCTTCAAGTTGTAATAGTAGTTGCTCGTAACGACGTAATACAACCATTACATCAGCATCACCTGCAAATATTTCTTCTAAAATAGTATTTTCCTCTTCTAGTACAGGTTCTTGCGTTAAATACGCCACTTGAAAATCTTTAGCGTGATGAATCACTCCTGCATCTTTTTGTTCCGTTCCTGCTAAAATCCGTAGTAAAGTCGATTTACCAGTGCCATTAACACCAATCAATCCAATTCGTTCTTGCCTACTAATAGAAAAGGCAATTGACTCAAACAACACTTTATCTCCATATGATTTCGTTACATTCTCAACTGCTATTATTTCCATTATATTCACCTTTCAATTAAAAACATCTCTACTACTAAGTATAGTACAGAGATGTTAGGAGCACAAACAGATACAATGCGTTTATCATTAATTTTAAGAAATTACGATTTGATAGTGAATATGAAATGGATCGACCATTTCGTTTGCATGACTTACTAATCCTTGTTGCACTAATCGTTGATAATCCGTTTTATTCATTTTCAGCGACGCTTTTTTCAGACCGATTGTTCCCTTTTCTTGCGATGGTATACCTACTCCATTCCACGTGTTTAGCCCAATGTGATGATGATAGCCTTCTCCCGCTACGAATAATACTTGATCCCCCATTGCAATAGTCGGATTCAACCCGAGTATATCCACGTAAAAGGCTCGGGCTTTTGCGATATCTGATACATGAAAATGCAAGTGTCCGATTACTGTTCTATTTGGAAATCCTGCCCATGTTGCTGTATAGTCACGAAATAAATTTTGAACATCCAGCGATTTTGTTGGCGCATGAATTTGACCATCCGTTTGATATTTCCAATTCTCTTTATGTCGATCAGCATAAACTTCTATTCCAATATCATCTGGATCTTGTAGGTAAATGGCTTCACTAAAGTCATGATCAGATGCTCCGATAAGCGGATATTCCTTTTGTAATATATGCTTTAAAAATGCAGCTAAATCTTTTCGCTCTGGTACCAAAATTGCAAAATGATACAATCCAGCAGATCGCTCATTGGCCTGCAATGCGTTGGTATTTTCTTCTAGTTGGACAAGTATGACACCATCTTCTGTTCCAAGCTTAGCAATTTTAGTTGTTTGTTCAATAAGACTTAACCCTAATACTTGTGTATAAAAATCAATAGAACGCTTTAAATTCTTGATCGTTAAAAACACTGTCTCAATTTTGAACTTCTCGATTGAGAAGGTAGCCATGTTTACGTCAACCCTTTCCTATGCTATACTTTAATAGTTACTTTTAGTAAGTAAGTTTATAGTAGTGATAAACATCAGTCAATATTTTCCCCTTTTTGTAAAATTGATTATACTATGTAATCAGGAGTGTGAATATAAATGAAAGAATTATGTCCAAGGTTTGAAAAAGCGATGCAGCTTTTCGGAAAAAGGTGGGTTGGCCTTGTTTTGTTTGAATTATTAGAAGGTCCAAAACGCTTTTCTCAAATGGAAACAGAGCTACCAATTAGTGGCCGTTTACTCTCTGAACGACTTAAAATGTTAGAACAAGAGAATATTATCGAGAGAAGGGTATACTCTGAATTCCCTGTCCGGATTGAGTACATTCTCACTGAAAAAGGTAAGGCATTAAAGCCTGTAATTAATGACATTCAAAATTGGGCAGAAGCATGGGTAACAGAAGCTGAAGTAGCCACTGTTAAAGAGGATTTATCAACCAACTAATACTAGTAAAAAGAAGCAAAGAAATAGAACCCCTAATTTGAGGGATTCTCTCCGAAGCGACTTTTTTCATTCCAAGGGAAGGCTGTGCCAAATGTTCTAGCCAATTCCTTGGATTTTTTTCTTCTCTCTTTTCGTTGGTTAGCTCGTTCTGCCGCTTCAGCATGTAGCCATTTCTCTTCACTTGATTCTGGATAGACACCTGGCACTGCAGTAGGCTGATTATTTTCATCAATTGCAACCATTGTTACATATGCCGTTGCACATACTTTTCGTTCTCCACTCATTAAATTCTCTGTAACAGCCTTGACAAAAACCTCCATCGACGTTTTGTGCGCCCATGTTACAATTGCCTCAAGACAGATTGTGTCACCCTCTTTTACTGGGTATAAAAAATCAACTGAATCAATTGAGGCTGTAACAACTAACTTTCTAGCATGCCTTGTCGCGCTAATAGCAGCAACGTCATCGATATGTGCCATTAATTGTCCACCGAACAACGTCCCATGTCCGTTCGTATCAGATGGAAGTACATGCGTTGTTTTTACAGTTAAAGATGCCACACAAGGTTTGTTGTTCATGGTATTCCCTCTTTTCTTATAAAATAGGAGCTATTAAACGTGCAATCGACTCTTTGAATCGAATCCATAACGATCGGTTGTTGTAAACATCCGTTGTCAATTGGGATGAATGCATCATATCTTTTTGAAATTCACTTACTAACTGTTGTGCAATATCTTCGCTATATAAAAAAGCATTCACTTCAAAATTCAAACGGAAACTACGTACATCTATATTCGCGGTTCCAACTGAAGCTATTTTACCATCAACAACAATCGTTTTGGCGTGCAAAAAACCTTTTTGATAAACATAGACTGTTGCTCCAGCCCTAAGTAAATCGCCTATATTAGAATACGTTGCCCAATAAACAAAGGGATGGTCAGGTTTATTGGGAATCATAATACGGACATCTACACCTGAAAGTACAGCAATTCGAAGCGCATCTGCTAAGCTTTCGTCTGGAATAAAGTACGGTGTTTGTATATAAATATAAGATTTTGCTTTCATAATCATCTTCATGTAGCCATTTTTTATTTGTTCCCATTCTGAATCTGGACCACTCGAAACAATTTGCATCCCAACATTACCTTTTGGAGTCGCCTCATAATAGCGATCTTCATAAAGAATATCATGTCTTGATGCTTGATTCCAATCTAAGATAAACCGTGTTTGCATATTTCGAACAGATTCACCGATAACTCTTAAATGGGTATCTCGCCAATAGCCAAACCGCTTATCTTCACCAAGATACTCATCTCCAATATTAAAACCACCTATATAACCGATTTTACCATCAATTATTGCTAATTTACGATGATTTCTGTGATTTATTTTAAAATTTATTTTAGGAATGAGTGACGGAAAGAAAGATTCAACTTCGACACCTGCGTCACGCAACTTCTGTTTATAATTACGCGCTAACTTTCGAGAACCCATGTCATCATAAAGAAACCGAACTTGTACGCCTGCTCTCGCCTTTTTCATTAATACATCAGCAATCCTTTGTCCGAGATGATCACTTCGCACAATATAATAAACTAAATGTATATGGTCTGTTGCTGTCTCTAAATCTTTTATAAGTGCATCAAACTTTTCTCTACCATCTGTAAAAATTCCAACATCATTATCTTGGGTTAAAATCGCATCATCATTACGTAAATGTAAATAAAATAAGTCCTTGTATTCTTTGATACTTTCTGGAATAGGGAAACTACCCTCTTCTATTAATTGCATTTGATTTTCAGCCGCATGTTTTACACCTAATCGACTTTTATTATCCCAGATAAACAGCTTCTTGTTACTTAGTTTGCGACCAAAAATAAGATATAAAATAAAACCAGCAACTGGTATAAATAAAAGAACCATTAGCCATGCCCATGTTGATGTTGCACTTTTACGCTCTAAAAAGACAATTGCAAGTGCTAAAAATATATTAAAAACTAGAATAAACCCTAATACAATTGGTGTGATGCTCATTATAATTCATCCCCCCTACACAAAACTTTCTCTTCATAATATAGCATAAATTCAATTCACATACTTACTTTGCTGTTTAGCTTTGCAATATGAAGCCTGTCCTTTTCATTGCTTTTTTGTCCTTTCCGTCGTAGACTTATGCTTATTCTTTAGAAAAGCCGAGGGGACATTATGACAAATAAGGAATTAAAAATCGGAATCTTTTTTGCAACATTCGCTTATATTCTATGGGGTTTTTTACCGATTTATTGGAAAGCTGTTGGCGATATATCTGCTGGTGTAATCCTCTCCCATCGAATTATCTGGTCTTTTATATTTATGATTCTTTTACTTCTTATAACTAGAAAATGGCATAGCTTCATTCGAGAATGCTACACCATTATACATAACAAAAAGAAACTTTCAGGACTAATCTTAGCTTCTTTCGTTATCAGTGGTAATTGGTTAATATTCATTTGGGCAGTCAACAGTGATCACGTAATTCAAGCTAGTCTGGGCTATTACATTAATCCATTATTAAGCATTTTATTAGGCATTGTCGTCTTAAAAGAAACACTCAATAAATGGGAGGTTTTCTCTGTTGCATTAGCTGGAATTGGAGTATTATACTTAACAGTTCATTATGGTGTATTCCCTTGGATCTCTTTACTTTTAGCCTTGTCGTTTGCTATCTATGGTTTAGTGAAAAAGGTCGTTGATATTCCATCTTTATACGGTTTAACTTTGGAAACCTTTATTGTATTCCCATTAGCTTTACTTTATTTAGCCATGCATCCAGCAGATTCTGGCTCGCTAATAAATATGTGGTATTCACCTCTCACAGCAGGATTGTTGATGGGGGCTGGAGTTGTAACAGCTGTTCCTTTATTACTATTTGCTAGCGGGGCAAAACGGATCCCTTTATCAATGATTGGGTTTTTACAATACATTGCGCCGACACTGATGTTAATCATTGGCGTATTTGTCTACAAAGAGGCATTCACGTCCGCACATCTAATCGCGTTTGTATGTATTTGGACAGCACTCGCTATTTATACACTGTCTAAAATAAGATCCTTTCGTAATAATCGTAGAAAAGCCACTCTTTAAATTCTGTACAAAAGCGAAGGGCCTGCCCCTCGCTTTTAATCAATATCAATATAATGATCTGTTTTCGCTTTTTTCGGTCCACGAACTTCTAAGACTCCATTTTTATAACTTGCACTTGTTGTCCGTTTATCTACCACATATGGTAATTGTACGGTTCGTTCTGCCTGTCTGAAACGACGTTCCCTACTGTAATAGGCTTTCTTTTCATCTTTTGTATGCGTCGTTGCTTCCTGATTCACTTTAATTTTCAAACGGTCTCCTATTACATCAATATGAATATCTTCTTTACGTAACCCTGGTAAATCAACTTGCACTATCCATTCTTTTTCATTTTCATAAACATCTACAGATAAACGTGTTGATGGTAGTGAACCACTTTTTTGAAAAAAAGCATCAATTGAATCCAACATACCGTTTTTGGGTCGATCAGCAAATATACCGTCCATCTTCCGAATAAATTCTTGCCCTGCTTCAAAAAACTCTGATTTCTTATTATCTGGCTTATTTTCCATAAATCATAAACCTCCCTAACCATATCTTCTCCTTTTAGTATATGCAAAGCCCATTCACATGTTATAGGCAATACTATTCATTTTTACATTTCACTATATTCATTTAACAGTTTGATTACTAACTGGCTTTATTTACTTTGAGTATCTTGATGTGATATTTACTTGGAATTACTATTGCTAATTATTGTTTGTGTAACATATAATGAAGGATAGACTAATAAAATTTCATTTATTTATAAGTGATTTATTTTGTCTTCTTTTTTTGTTTGATGTTATGCTTGAAAGAAGAATGTTAGTTGCAAAACTATAATATAGCAGGTGTGGGATAATGAATAGAAAAAAGATTTGGCTATTGCTTGGTGTAGTATTTCTCTTATTACTTATAATTGGATTTGTTTTCATGTCACAAAACTCCAACTCCACTTCCAATCAAACCGCTGAAATCGAACCGGAAGAGGAAAATATAGAAGAAGTCATTGATCAAGTACAGGAAAAAGATGAAGAAGTTGAAAATGAAGAAAATAGTAGCATTTCTAATAATTTAAAGGATGCTGTTGAAAATACAATCGGCTTATTCCTACGTAACGATTACAAAGTCGTGGCAATAGGTGATTCCTTAACACAAGGCGTAGGAGACGCAGCTGATAATGATGGTTATGTTGGCAGAATAGAAGATGCATTTTCTAATGAAGAACAACGTGTTTCTTTCGATAATTATGGTAAGCGTGGGAATCGATCCGATCAATTACTAAAACGTTTGGAAGATAAGGAAATAAGAGCATCATTAGAAGAAGCTGATATGGTACTACTAACAATCGGAGCAAATGATATCATGAAAGTTGTTAAAAGTAACTTTATGAATCTTAATGAAGAACCCTTTATTGCTGAACGATTAGCTTATGAACAACGTTTACAAGAAACTTTTGATATTATGCTAGACTTAAGCCCAGATGCTGAGATCTATTTAATTGGTTTTTTTAATCCTTTTGAAGGCTATTTTGATGACATTGAAGAACTCGACGGAATTCTAAGTGATTTTAATAATACTGGACAGGAACTAACGACAGAGAATCAACAAACGCACTTTATTCCTACAAATGATTTATTTCAAATAGATGATGTTGATCTCTTAGCTGATGATAATTTTCATCCAAACGCTACAGGATACACACTTATTGCTGAACGAGTTCTAACCTATATTCGCCCTACCATTGAAGCAGCACACGAAGAAAGCGAAAATGAGGAAGAGGCAAGTGACGCACCATAAGAGGGCAGAAAGGTGAAACGATACTATGCAACAAAGAAATTGGCGATTTTTATTTATAAGTTTACTCAGTTTAAATGTATTCATTATTATAACTTTATTCATTTTAATTTTTTCCCCTACACCCGGCAGTAATGCACTACCGGAAAAGGAATATATTGAAGATGAAGCAGGAGCAGAGTTCACTGTTCGATCTAGCAAACAAAATTTAACTGAGCTGGTCAATCAATATATCGATAAAGCTTTAAATGATGAAGATGGAAAGTATTCTATTCAACTGAACGAAAATGTACAAATTTTCGGTTCTGTTGAGGCTTTTGAAAAAGACATTCCTATCTCTATTGAGATGGAGCCAGTCGTGCAAGAAAACGGTGATATCATTTTAAAACAAACTGAAATGTCATTGGGTTTGTTGAATTTGCCCAAAAATAAAATTTTAGAATATGTGGCTAAAGCAATAGATGCACCAGAATGGGTTATTATTGACCCTGATAATGAAGAAATCTATATTGCGATTACACAAATGGATATAAAAAGTAACTTTAAAGTGAGAGCACAACAAATAGATCTAGAAAATGACCAAATATCATTCCGAATTAAAGTTCCAACCGCAACATTAGGATTATAAATAAAAAATAAGCGAACTATGGTAGAAAGTTACTCTGACCATAGTTCGCTTATTTTTATTAGTCAGGGTGCTTTTATTGATATATCGCCAAGGTCACTTGAGACTTCTAGTGTTGGTTCACCTGTGCCTTTTTCCAACTCTATATCTTCTCCTCCTGCACGGTTGGTTACATCAAATCCTTCTACATTAACTTCACCAACACTACTCTTAATATCTAGTGTGTAATTAGTTGGTTTGTCAGATAGTTGTACTTGTACATCACCCATATCAGACTCTATCTCAATGTCATCTTTCCAATCTTTCATCGAGAGTTCAACTTCACCAAGATCACTTTTAATATCCCATTCTCCTACTGCTTGTGAAATTTTAATATCTCCTACATTTGACTTTACCGAAGCAACTTTACTACTAATGCTATCCAGTTTAATATCTCCAACATCTGCTTCCACTTCAACTGTATCAAACTTGCCATAATTAACCGTAATCTCCCCAACATTAGAAGTTATATCGAGTTGATTAAATTGTTCACCTGGCACCAGTATAATCAGTTCTACATATTCTAAATCTTTAAACACTGTGAAAAATTTTGATATAGGATTATCTCTTTTTACATCAATTTGCAACTCATCATGATCTTCTTCTACATGTAAGTCTAATTCTTTATTGTTATCACTACCCATTCCATTTAATGAAATATGAATATTTGAATCAGGGCTTTCCTCTATCTCTATATCAACAACGTCAACTTCAATATCTATTTGTTTAATATTGGCGGCATTCACTACGCTTTCTTCTATCGATTCCGCAGAACCTGTTCTCGTTTCATTTAAAACGAATGAAAAAATCTGATCACGGTAGGTGAACATTCCTATTAAACCAATGACCAGTGTTAAACAAGCAACTAGAGCTACTTTTTTCAACATATTTTTACCCCCTTATCATTCGAACATTCCATAATATATATTTCATAGTAAGCCTATAAAACAGCTTTGTAATTGGAATCATAGCAATGCCAATTAGTACTCCTATACTTGTCAATGTTAAGACAATGAAGAACGTTGCCAAGTCACCTCGATCTGACTGAATGAAAAGGGAAACTATCCATGCCACAGGTGCTAGTGTAAAGGAGATAGCCACAGCCCATCCACTAAGCCAAATTGAAAACAAAGCTACCGCCGGCCCCGCCACAACTATTAAGTTTATCAAAAATAATATGATGCCAATAATAAACGACCGAGTCAAATGCGTTGGTGATTTACGCTCATAAGTTGTAGTCGTCTCTTCATCACCCATTTGCATGTGTTGACTAGTTGCTAATCTGCTTTGCGCTATAGCAAATGGACTTCCTAGTTCGAGAACTACATCCTGTTCTGTTTTCCCATCGATTTCACCAATCTTAAAATGATCAGTATAGTCTTCTAAAATATCTTTCCTTTCAGAAATAGATAAATCTCTTAAATGATAATCCAATTCCCTCATGAATCCACGTTTATCCATTTGTCTCTCTCCTTTACGCTAAACAAGTTTTTGTTGATGGGCGTAAATTGCAGCTTGTGTTCGATCTTGTACTTCTAATTTACTTAGAATATTACTAACATGTACTTTCGTTGTTTTAAGCGCAATAAATAGTTGATCTGCAATTTCTTGATTTGTTTTCCCTTGTGCAATTAACAATAGTATTTCATTTTCTCTTGTCGTTAATGTTTCATGAAGTGCTATTTCATGTTTCTTTCTCATTCTTGTCAGTACTTTATTAGCTACTTCTGCTTCAAAAACCGATTCACCTTGATACGTATTCCGTATGGCTCTAGCGATTTCACTTGCTTTTGATGTTTTCAATACATAACTTGTTGCTCCCGCTTCTAATGCCGGGTAAACTTTGTCATCATCAATGAAACTAGTAACCATTAAGATTTTTGCTTCTGGCCAGGCCAAAATGATTTGTCGTGTTGCTTCAATTCCATCCATTTCATCCATCACAACATCCATTAAAATAACATCTGGTCGTAATTCTAAAGCAAGTTCTATCGCCTTTTTACCGTTATCAGCTTCCGCAACAACTTCAATATCAGATTGAGTAGCCAAATAAGCACTAACACCAATTCGCACCATCTCATGATCATCAACAAATAAAACTTTAATCATTTTCATCACCCTTTACATCCATAATAGGTACACGTACTTCAATTCTTGTTCCTTTATTAGGTACGCTAACAAGACGTAACTTCGCTCCAATTTCTGCGGCTCTTTCTTCCATATTTGCTAATCCATATGAACTAGATTTCTTTTCTAAATCAAATCCAACGCCATCATCCATTACACGTAAAATGACAAAGCCATCTCGTTCTATTAAAAGAATATCTAGTATTTCTGCTTTTGCGTGCCGTAATGTATTCGAGACTGATTCTTGTAAAATACGAAAGAGATGGTCTTCTATCCCTCTACTTAGATCTACATCTGTTACATCCCATATAATTTCCAAAGGAACCTTTTGATCTAACTCTTGTAGTAACTGATCCATTCCTTGCTTCAATGAATTATCTTTTAATGCAATCGGACGTAAGTGAAGAAGTAATGCGCGCATTTCCAGTTGTGCTTGTTGTATCATTGTTTCAACTTGTTGAATTGGCTTCTGCATTTGTTCGTCTTGTGCCACAGGTAATTCATTCATTGCAGAAACAAGCATAGAAGCAGCGAAAAGTTCTTGACTAACTGAATCATGGAGTTCTCTTGCTAAGCGATTTCGTTCTTGTGTAATTACTTCCTCTATTTTCTCTGCTTGATTTTCAACGCGTTCACTAATAAGTTTCTGACTTCTTTTCGTTTGGTCCTGTAAAGTAACTTGAAGCTGCTTTATTCTATCCATGACCATAGCAATCTCTGTTAATGGCCCTTCATAGACGATGGTAGTCTCTGGTGTTGCTTGTTCTAACTTACTTAATGCCCTTTCAACTATTTCTAACTGGTTTTTCCAAAAAAATCCGTTCATTAAGCCACTTACTATCCCAAATAATAAACTAATCAAGAAAATTAAAATGATAAACGGCATACCAAGCACAGGACGATACCATATCTCGAGCCAATTTTGTAAAGGGAAATTAACTAAGAATACAGAAAGTAAGATCACACTTAATAGTAGCGTTTGAATTATGCCAACGAGAATGGACCTACTTATTATTTTTCTCATCCACGTATCACCTCAATTTTGCCTGCAATCATCGAGGTGACAATTTTCACTTTTTGATTTGCAGCGTGGTAATTCTCCGTTTGTAGATGCACGACGCGATTCGTCATATTATCATCACGGTGGTCCAATATGTCAACAGCTCCCATCAGTACGGAATGGTGAACACTCACTTCCACATCAAATGGGATGACAATTTGAATGGTACCTATCAGTTGTCTAACAATGATCAATGGCTCACCTTTTGGTAAAACCGTATAGGTCAAATCAATTACTGTCTCACCAAAAGTTGATTGAATATTGATATCCTCCCACTGATAAGAATGTCCTGCTGTTTGTTGTTTTCCAAACCATTTATTACTAAAAAGAACCTTTTTATTCGTCCCTTCTTTCGTAGATGGAAATTGTGGTTGGTGATACGTGGAAGTTTGTTTTGATTGATACCAATTAAGCAAAAGAAAAACTAGCAAAACAAACAAGATAAATTGGAATGTTGTTGTGTTGATTAAAGTTATAATAAAACCGATTAATCCGATCCAAAAAAAGGTCCTACCTGCAGGTCGATAGTAGTATTGGCGTGCAAGATAAATCATACCTAACCATATTCCGATCCAGATAAATGATTCCGTATGAATAAAAATGACTTCATATATAAAGAAAATTATAATAGCTAATAGTACATAATGAATTTTTCTCATTTTATTGTGATTTAGCATGAGATCCCCCCTCTTCAATTTGATGAAGACGCAGCGTAACACATACCGCGTCTTCCATTCTATAACTAGGATATCACTAACTTATTTAGCAGTAGAAACCTGCTTTTCTAATTCTTGAAACCTCGCATCTAGCGTGTGTAATCGTCCATCTGTTGTAACTTGTTGTTCTAATCGTTCAATATACGCTTCTACTTCCTGAAATTTTGATTCACTACGCTCTATTAATTCCGTATGAAGTACCTTATTCATCCCTTTATGGACACGCGCGACATTTTCTCTACCTTTTAATTCTAAACGTTTTACGTATAAATCTTTGAGTTTGTGCTTCATTTCAATGTATTTTGCTTCTATTAACTCTAATTGTTCAAAATTTTGATTATTCATTTCTGTTAATTGTTCCACACGTGCCTCATATCTTTGTAGTTCTGCTGACGCTTCATCTAGAAGTGCTACTTCATTCATTTCTTCAGCTAACGTTACTTGACGTTTCCTTTTCGTCATCATTGTTTTAGCCAATTGTAATTCACGGTTATATTCTTGTTTTATCGCATATTGCTTTTCAATTAATTTCTTTAAACTTCTAACCTCTTCTTCACAGTTGCGAATGTATTGATTCAAGTGCGTCATTGGGTTTTTTTGTTCTTTTTGATCCAATAATTCATGAAAGTCTGCTACTATTGTATCTTTTATTCGAGTAAAAACATTTGTCATTTTTATCGTCTCCTCTTCTATTTTAATCTAAAATCCAATCTTCATCGTATTTATCCTGCTTCGTTTTTTTCCAACTTTTATAGGTATAATAAAGAACTACAAAAGCAACAAGTCCAACAAAAGCACCAGTATTTGATAGTGAAAGAGATAGGCCAATCAGCACAATAAGTGCCCAACCTATTTTTCCGATAAATGAATCAGACAAAATAAATCTTCGAACACCGTAATAGGCAATGGCTAAACTAATCGCTAGAAAGATCATTGGTCCTATAGTACTGAGCAAAATGATAGAGGCTATCACTCCGACTATTACTAAAAATATTTTCATGTTCCATTCCCTCCTTCATGTATCTATCTTAACCCTTGCTTGTATTCTTCATAATGGACTGCCGTTATATTTTTACATAAGACTTGAGGCGTAATTTACTTCATTAAACAAAAAACTTGGCATATGATTAGCCAAGCTTAACTTTTGATCTATTCCATTTTTCTGTAAGTGTCGCTGCATAACGAGTTGAGAAATATGGGTACTGTTCTAATTCACCTTGATAGATCAATTCCAGTTCAGGTAATTCTCTTAAATCCTGCGGTCTGATCAAACTAGTAGGTTTTACCGTGTGGTAAGACCCACAATCTTGTAATAAAGTAGCAACAAATTGCGAACAAAAATATGCATTATTACGTCCTAACTCTTTATTTACCATAATTCCAAATAATCCTAATAAATTATATCGATATAAGTGCTTACTTGCTTCCATTACCATAATACGTTGCTGTAATAATTGATATTCTTCTTCAGATATAGTTAAGCGATAGACAGCACATTTTGTTTTATCAAAAAATGGAGAATGTAAATTTTCTTTAACAAATCCTCCAATAAAAGGATTGTTCGGTCTTTTTCTCCCAAAACTATACACATGGTCTAATTGCCTGTCTAGTGCAATAGAAGCATGATTTAGCATTGACCTCGTATACAAGTTGATTGTCCTTGTCAACAAAGTTCCTGTATCTGAAAAAACAAGATAAACCTTTCTCGTTTCCACTCGCTTTCCCCCTTAGACGCACTAAAACTTTTCTATAAAGTGACAGTTCAACCCATTTGTTAGCTTCCTAGTACGCTAACGTTTCTCTATCTGTTTTGTAGGAAAAGTCTTACGATCAGTTGGCACCATGATAATGTTACTTACCTATCAGAAAGCTTAACCGATTCTTCTCCATAGTAATATAGCCAAAAGGTATCATTTTTTTAAGACTAGAGGCTTATTTTCATCCGAGATATCTAGATTAATATCTTAAGTAATATTTTAACTATATAATATTAGGTACTAAATGGCAAGAAGCAATAAATACTAGTAAATTAACATGTTCAATCCCAATACAATAATCCCATTAGAGCCATAACTATTACGGCTCTAATGGGATCCTTAAGTTTACTTACTTATGTGATTTTTATCGATATTGGATACAAATAAGGTTGGGCTGGTTCTTCTACAACATTCCACTCGGTAACTTTAATTGCTGGTAATAGATCTCCTTCATATTCCTGCAAATATATCGTACCTACTGCCTCTACCCAAGTATCTTCATCTAATTCTTCTGCTATATCCATTTCGGTCAAGAATCCTATAACTCCAGCATCAGCAACACAATGTGTGATAATAAATCTACCGAGAACTAATTGATTTGCCGAAAAACTTTCTTCCTTATAAACAAATCCTGTTACCTTTATTTCTTTTCCTACATAATCATCCGCGTTCATATTTATTTCCTGGTGATAAGTGGTATAAAGTTGATCAGTCATCTCGATAGAATTTTGTTCAGATAATTCATCTATTAATTTATCATGTTCTTCTTTACTTATCGTATTTGAGTATAGATTAGGGTCTGCAACATTATCATCCTGTTGGACTTCATTGTTTGTGCTTTCTTCAATACTTTCGGTGTCAGGTTCGGTCGTTTCCTCTTCTATTGCATCATCTACTTTACTCGTATTATTAGATAACGATAGCATTGCACCCTTATTTGCTGCTATAGAAGCATCTAAAGTAGACATAGGAAAGAAGAATCCTGTGAACAACGGTAAAATAACAATTGCATACGATATAAACTTTCTAAAAGTAAATGGTGCGTTACCATGATCATGGTTATGCCCTTCGTGATCCGCATGGTCATGCTTGTCAGATTCTAGTATTCGTTTAATTTGTGCAATAAATAAAACAAGAAAAAGAATAGCAGCTGTCTTACTCAGCATCAAATATTTAGGATTAATAAGTTTAAGAATATCTCCCGTATAATGTAAACGTACAATAAAAATAACAAAAACGAATAAAATAATCGCTCTACTCACCTGCTGTAAATTAATACGCATATTCTTTTCCTCCCTAATAGAAGCCGTCTAGTAACGTTAACACACTAAACACGACAATAGTTACAATTAAGACAAATAAAATTACAAATCTCGTTTTGAAAACACTAAGCATCATCATCGTATTCTTTAAATCTGTCATTGGCCCATAAATAAGAAATCCTAATATTGCAGTTGTTGGAAATACATTACTGAATGAAGCCGCAATAAACGCATCTGCTTCTGAACAGAGTGATAAAAGGTACGCTAATCCCATCATGACAGCAGTTGAAGAAACTTGTCCACTTCCAAGTTCAAGTAAAGCTTCAGAAGAGACATACGTTTGAACAAATGCTGCTAATAATGCACCTACAATCAAATATTTCCCCATATCAAAGAACTCATCAACCGCATGTGTTACAGTATGACCTAGTTTACTGAAAATTGATTGTGAACCATGATTATGGCTAATTGTATGTGTTTGTTGTACTTCAATTGTATGTTTTAATTGATTAGACTTAAACATTACACTAATAATAATAGAAATAAGTACCGCAATCAAGAAACCTAATATCATCCTAGATGCCGCAATTTTAAAATCATTTCCAAATGCCATATACGTAGAAAGAATAACCAGTGGATTAATAAGTGGACCAGTTAGTAGAAACCCTATACCAGCATGTATGGGAACTCCCTTTGCTAGTAATCTACGAACTATTGGAACAATTCCACATTCACAAGCAGGAAAAAGAGCCCCTACGAAACAACTCATAATAATTGCTAAAATGGGGTTCTTTGGTATCCAGCGTTTTATATGATCTTCTGTTACAAATATTTGGATAATACCAGCAATTAAAACACCTATTAAGACAAAAGGGAGTGCTTCAATTAAGATGCTTAAAAAAATTGTATTCATATGAAAAACAGAATTGGGTAACTGGATAATAGATGAAAAGGAATCACCAAAAGACAGTACATAAACAGCTAAACCAACCAAAATAACCAACGAAAAATCTATTAGAAAGGAACGAAATCCCCGAATGATTTTCACCCTCCATACTCCATGTTTTTTATAGTAATCTTTTTATACTATCTCTACCATATACTATTACATAAGCAAATTAAATAGAACAAACTAACTAAAAATTTTTTAAACTTTTCCACTTTTAAATAGCGTCTTGGATAGTCCCGGTAAATATGCATTTAATATAATTGATCGCACAAACGAAAATAAAATAAATCCAAACCACAAGCCATGATTACCGTATAGAGAAATCAAAAAATGTATCATGATTAAAAATAGTATCATTGCTATAATCAATGAATTTCGTATTGGGACGACTTCCGTAGCTCCAGAAAAAACACCATTTAACAGCAATCCCCAGAAACTAACGATTGGGAATAACAAAAGCCAACCTTGATAGTTTGAGATAAGTACTTTTACCTCTTCTATAGAAGTAAAAAGAGAAAACATAATATCTGAAGTAAGATAAAGGATACTAGCTAAACAAATTGCAACCACCCCACCCCAAATCGCAGAAAGATTTAAGGTTCGCTTATACATACGCTTATTATCAGAACCAACAGAGCGACCTGTCAATATACTACTCGCATTCGCAAAGCCATCTAAACAATAAGACATCAGATAATGGACTTGAAAAAGTATAGCGTTAGCAGCTAAAACAGCTTCGCCCATTTGTGTACCTATAGAAGTGAATAACGTAAAGACAACTAGTAAGCATATCGATCTTATCATTAAATCTCGATTAACTCTCACTAATTTCACTATACTATTTTTGTCAAAAATTTTTCTGTATTTATGCAAAGAAAACTTAATCATATTTAATTTAACTAAAAAAAATAGACCAATTACCATGAATACAATCTCAACTAGCAGCGTTGCTGTTGCTACACCTGTGACAGCAAAACTAAAAACAGTAACAAATATAATGTTTAGTACAATATTTGTTAGATTCATTCCAACTTGTAAAAACAGTGTTAATCGGACTTTTGAAGAACCCATTAACCACCCTAATATGACATAATTCATTAAGGCAAATGGCGCACCCCAAATCCGAATATTATAATAAATTAAAATTTGCTCTTTTAATTCATTCGTCGGTTGCATGATAAATAGGGCAAAGTCTTTAATTTGAACTTGAAACAAGATAAATAGACAACCAATTACAGCTGCAATTATTGCAGGGCGTATAAAAGACATCGCTAAATTATCAGGATCATTCGCTCCATGAGCTTGTGCTGTAAAACCTGATGTACTTACACGTAGGAATCCTAAACTCCAATAGAGTGTATTGAAAATCACACTTCCTACAGCGACACCTCCTATATAAATAGGATCGGGTAGTTGTCCAACTACTGCTGTGTCAACTGCCCCTAACAGCGGTGTTGTAATTGTTGCAAGCACTAAGGGAAGAGCTAATTGCAGATAACTTTTATGCGATACAACTGGTAACACATTTGATGGGTGATTCATTCACAGATGTTGATTCTCCTTTTATACGATTCTGTTGTTCACACTAGATCATACAAATAATTCTATTAATTCCTTCGTATAGCTATTTCTAGTTTTTGAGAATAAATCCTTTTCCAAAAAACTATCAACAACAGAACCTTCTTTCATTACCATTATATCTTGACTCATTTCAGATACAGCAGCTAAGTCATGAGAGATAAACAAATAGGCCATTCCTATTTGTTTACGTAAACTAGTAAGTAACTTTAATATAGCTCCTTGCGAAATCACATCAAGACTTGCAGTTGGTTCATCGAGGATTAGAAGATCCGGTTCTATACTCAAAGCACGTGCTATTGTTACTCTTTGCTTTTGACCGCCACTAAGTTCATGTGGATAACGGTTAGCTAAGCTAGCAGATAATTCAACCGCTTCAAGCAATTGTTTTATATATTGTTCTTTATTTACATATTTAAAATAAGTTAAATTAAGTTGCTCTGAGAATTGCGTATATGGATCAATCATTGATTCCTTTATTTTTAACTTAGGATTAAGTGAAGCTGTAGGATTCTGAAAAACGGCTTGCATATGAATGCGCTGTTTCCTAAACTTCCGTTCGTCTAAGCCTTGTAATTCTACCCCATTAAGAACAATACTTCCACTATCAATTCGTTCAATCCCTAATAAACATCTGGCTAATGTACTTTTACCTGATCCACTCTCCCCAACTAAACCAAAGCACTTCCCCTTTTCAATTTCTACATTTACATCGTTTAGAATAACATTATCTTTACCATATGACTTAAAAATAGATTGCGCTTGTAGTAATGCCATTACTTACTTCACCTCTTCAAAACTATGATTATTCAACTTAGGCGCCGCAGCAATTAGTTTTTTTGTATAACTATGCTGTGGGTTAGAAATAATCTTTTGTTTTTTACCGATTTCTGTAATTTCCCCGTCTTTCATCACAGCGATATGATCAGCATAATTTCTTACGTGACGCCAATCATGCGTTATAAATAAAATGGTGCATTTTGTTTCTTTCTGTAATTTGGTTAGTAATCCTAAAATTTTATAGCATGTAACACTATCCAATGCTGTTGTGGCTTCATCTGCTATTAGAAGTTTGGGTTTTAGAAGAAGTGCTAATGCAATCGAAACCCGTTGTAACTGTCCCCCACTAAGTTGAAAAGGGTAACGTACATAGAGCGCTTCATCTAGTTCAACAGAATGAAGTGCTTTTATTGTTTCGTCTCTTCTCTTCTTCTTTGAAAAGTTAGTATGTCTCTTAAAAGATTCTTCGAAATGTTTACCTATCGTTATAAAGGGGGTAAATGATCCCTGATAATCCTGAAAAATATAGGAGATTTCCTTTCCCCTAATTTTTTGCATTCCTTTTTTAGACATTGTCAAAATATCATGATTTTCAAAAAGTATCTTTCCACTTAACTTGAAGTTAGGTGCAGCTAGTCGACCAATCGCAGAAGCTGTAACACTTTTCCCACTTCCGCTCTGTCCCACAAGGGCAAACCACTCTCCTTTTTTAATTTCAAAAGAAATATTATCAATAATCGTTTCATTGTTTTTATAAACAGATAATTGTTCAATAGCTAATAAAGACATCTACTAAGCCTCCTTTTTCACATCAAAACGATCTCTTAGATAATCCCCACAAAGATTTGATACTAAAACTACACTAACGATTGCTAGACCAGGATAAATCATTAACTCTGGTCTTGATTGAAAATATGGTCTAGAATCGTTTAACATCGCTCCCCATTCTGGTGATGGCGGTTGTGCACCAAGTCCTATGTAAGATAAAGATGATATTAATAAAATTATTTTCCCTAAATCAAGACTTGCTAGCACTAAGACGTTTCCAATTACGTGCGGTAAAATATGTTTAATCATTATTTGCCAAGGCTTCATTCCATTTATTCTAGCTATATCTACATACTCTCTTTTACGTTCCGTCATTACTGTACTTCGAACTAATCGTGCATAATTAACCCATTTAACCAATACAATCGCAAACAATAAGTTCCCTATTCCTGCTCCAAGTAATCCACTCAAAACAATCGCAACTACAGTGTCAGGAAATGCTAGGAATCCATCTGCAACACGCATAAAAATACGATCAATTAATCCTCCCTTAAAACCTGCAAAAACACCAAATGGAACACCAATTATAAGCGCTACAATAAGCGCCAAAACACTGTAACCAACCGTAAACTTACCACCAAGTATTATTCTAGTAAGTACATCTCGTCCTAAATGATCTGTCCCTAGTGGGTGTTCTAGGCTCGTACCTAGTAATCTATTTGAAACATCTGTAAGATTAGGATCATATTGAAGATATAGGAACGTATAAAGAACTACTACTAATAGCAGAACAGCGAATATAACAGCATATATTTTACTAGTATTTTTCTTCTTCACAGGTGTATGATCAGTTAAAAATGCCATCAATTTGTCTCCTTTTCTCTTAGTCTAGCTTCTGGATTTAACAGATAATACGATAAATCCACTAATGTGTTAACTGAGAAGACAATGATCGCCATAATCAATATATAACCTTGAATAATTGGGTAATCTCGCTGTTTTATTGAATCAACTACTAACTTACCAATTCCAGGATATGCAAAGAGCACTTCAACCACAACAACCCCGCCTATTAAGCTACCAATACTTACGCCAAAAACAGTTATTACAGGAGGAAGCGCGGAACGAAAAGCATGAAAAAAGAAAATTCGAAATGAAGATAATCCTCTTGCTCGTGCAGCCTTAATAAAATCTTGGTTTAATGACTCCAGTAAACTGGAGCGTAGTAAACGTACATACACACTTGAGATTGCCAGCCCTAAAGTTATAGATGGTAGAAGTAAGGATAAAAATCCATCACGACCCATTGTAGGAAAAAAGCCCATTTCAACAGCTAATAGATCAATTAAAAGAAGACCTAACCAAAAACTCGGGATTGCAGCCCCGACCACAGATAGAGCTCTACTAAACTGATCAATCCAACTGTTTCGATATATTGCAGCTAGTGATCCTAACGGAATAGCTATCAAAAGCATAACAATGGTAGATCCTATCGTTAATTCTAACGTTGCAGGAACTGCCCCTAGAATAAGTTCCATCACAGGTTGACCAGTAACAAAAGAATCACCAAGATCAAATTGAATAAATCTCCATAACCAGGTCACGTATTGAATGAGAAGAGGTTCATTAAAACCCATCTCTTCTCGCAATGATTCTATTTGATTCTGTGTAACAGCTAGCTCATCCGCATTTAATATTGTCATTATTGGGTCTCCTGGTGCTAATCGAATAAATAGGAAACTAATAAAGGTAATAATAAGGACAAAAATAAGAACCTCTATTAATCGTCTACTTATAATTCGAAACATTACTTCACATCCAATTTGTTTGTAATCATATAATATTCACTTCTAGTAGTAACCCAGTTTTCTACTTTATCTCCGTTATATGCGACAAGTGTTGCTGGATGCAAAATAAAAGCATTAATCATTTCCTCGTCAACATACATCGCTGCACGTTCAGCTAATTCTGCTCTAACGTCCGTATCAACCGTTCGATTCAATTCATCTATGATAGCTGTTAATTCGGGTTCTTCTGTTCCACTAAAGTTTAATGCTCCAGTTGGATGATAGGTAGCATTCAAATAATAACCAGCATCTCCACGCGGTGCAGTTAAATTACTATATGTCGCTAGATCCCAATCACGGTTGGTCGCCATATATTCTTCAGGATTATCAATTTGCTGTATATCAATTTCTATACCAATTTGACGCGCATCTGATTGAAACACTTGTGCAATTAATGGTAAATCAGCCCGTGCACTATATGTTAATAAAGTAAAACTTAGTTGTTTTCCATCTTTTTGCATCAGACCATCTTCTAAAACATATCCTGCCTTTTCAAGATACTCCGTGGCCACTTCTGAACCACTTAGCCTTTCTTCATATTCCGGTGCAAATGCGAGTGAGGGAAGAAAAGGTCCTACTGCCACCTTTCCATAACCAAGTAATATTGAATCGACAATTTCTTCTCGATTAATTAATGCATCCACAGCTTTTCTTACATTTACGTCTTGTAAACTTTCTTTTTCCATATTCATCGTCATCTGATGTACACGAAACGTATCTGTCGCTTCCACAACAATACCTTCAAGCTCCTGTAAAGATTCTACACTCTCAACCTCAGGACGAAATACAATATCAGCTTCTCCTGCTTCTAAAGCAAGCGACCGTGCATTGGCATCTTCATTAAACGAGAATTTCACTTTATCTAAATTCGATGGTCCGTCCCAATATCCATCAAATCTCTCTAATTCCAAACCACTTCCTGGTGTAAATGAAGTTAATTTAAATGGACCAGTTCCAACAGGTTTAGTAACAAAATCTGTTTCCGTTACGTCTATGATCGATGTATTTGGATTCACTAGTTCAGATATAAATTCTGGGAAAGGCTGATCTGTTTTAACTTTCAAAGTTAACCCATCTGCTTCTATCGATTCAATATGTAAGGCATTTTGCATTGCAACACTTTCCTTCAACATACGTTCTAACGAAGCTTTTACAGCTTCTGCGTCCATTACATTCCCATTATGAAATGTAATGTTGTCTCTTAACTCTATTGTCCAATTTTGTCCATCTTCACTATTCCAATCCTCTGCCAACCATGGCTCTACCGACAAATTCTCTTCATCTAATCGCATTAAGGTTTCCGTTAAACCAGCTCGCAAAGGTACATAACTTGAATCCACATGTGGATCTAATGAGCTTGTTGAGAAATTATATAAAAAGTGAATTTCCTTTGTTTCGTCATCCGTTTCCTCTGAAGACGAAGTTGAACAGGCTGTCAAAAAAATAATTAGCGATATTAATATTAAATAAATAACATAAGTATGTTTATTCAAAATAAATCCCCCTCATTAATTAAATCGTAATCATTACGATTAAGATTATATATTATAGAGGTAAAGGTTGTCAATTCATATTTAAAATAAAAAGAGTCAAGTAACACTCCTTAAATTGGAATGTCTTACTTGACTCTTTCAAACCGACACAAGAAATTATTTTTTCC
Source organism: Paraliobacillus zengyii (assembly GCF_003268595.1). Classification (NCBI taxonomy): domain Bacteria; kingdom Bacillati; phylum Bacillota; class Bacilli; order Caryophanales; family Bacillaceae; genus Paraliobacillus; species Paraliobacillus zengyii. The sequence continues at coordinate 3,337,708 of NZ_CP029797.1, forward strand.
ATTTCGCTAACGCTTCTGCTAGCGCTGGGTTTGTGAATTCCTCTTTTTCTTGTTTTACGTATTTTTTTACATCTTGTTTAGATGCTTTCTTCTGGCTGTTTTGTTCTTTACGCTTTTGAAATGCAGATAGCTTTTCACGATGACCACAGCTACATGTAAATGTTTGTCTTTCACCTTCACCACGCATTTCCAATTTCTTATGACAGTTTGGACAACGTGCGTTAGTTTTCCGGGCAATATTCTTTTTCTCACCACAAGATCGATCCTGACAAACAAGCATTCTGCCATTCTTGCCATTTATCTCTAACATTAACTTACCGCAAGTCGGACATTTGGTTCCAGTAATATTATCATGCTTGTAATTTTCTTTACTATTTTTAATTTCTCGTACAACTATTGTCGCATAGGTTTTCATTTCTTTAATGAACGCTTCTTTTTTCAAATCCCCATTAGCAATCTTAGTTAACTTCTGCTCCCATTCAGCCGTTAAGATTGGAGATTGTAAATCTGCTGGTACAATATCAAGTAATTGACGTCCTTTTGACGTTGTAAATAAGGACTTTCCCTTACTTTCAATATAATTTGTATGGAAAAGCTTTTCAATGATGTCTGCTCGCGTTGCTACTGTTCCTAGTCCACCTGTTTGATGCATCGTTTGTACCAATTGTTTATTTTGTTGATCCATATACTTTACTGGATTCTCCATTGCCTCTAATAAAGTACCTTCAGTAAAACGTGCTGGAGGTTGTGTTTTTCCGTTTGTCATACGAACGGTAACATCCTGTAAGACATCACCTTTTGTAAGATTAGGTAGCGTCTGTTCATCCGCTGTTTCACGGTCATCATGGAAACGATTTTGATAAATTTCTTTCCAACCATTATCTTTTACTTTCTTTCCTTTAGCGGAAAAGCGTTCTCCCCCAAATGTAACCTCAACGGTTGTCTGTTCATATACATATGGTTTTGATAACACAGCTAAGAAACGTTTCACTACAAGATCATAAATTTTTCGCTCTTTATCATCTAAATCTGCCAATATTACCCCTTGTTCAGTTGGAATAATCGCATGGTGATCAGAAACTTTTTTATCATCAACAAAAGATTTATTCGGATTGATACCCTGCTTTAAAATAGTTGCTGCTACTTTCGCATACTGATCTACGCCACAAGCATCGACACGGTCTTTTAACGTAGGTACAATATCTGCTGATATAAAGCGTGAATCTGTTCGTGGGTATGTCAATACTTTATGCTGCTCATAGAGTTTTTGCATGATTGATAATGTCTGTTTACCAGAAAAACCAAATGCCTTATTTGCTTCCTGCTGTAAGCTTCCCAAATCATATAAAGGTGGCGCAAAGCTTTTTTTCTCTTTTTTATCTATTTCTGTAATTGTTGCTTGCTTGGCTTTTAGGTTTGTCGCTAGTTTTTCTGCCTTTTCTTTATCAAAAATGCGTGTATCATTTTTTTCATTACGCCATGTTAATGTAAAGCCTTGCTTCGTTTTAGCCTCAAGTCCGTAGAAATCTTTCGGTTGAAACTTTTTAATCTCTTCTTCACGTTTAGCAATCATCGCTAGCGTTGGCGTTTGGACACGTCCACTTGATAATTGCGCATTAAATTTTGTTGTTAGAGCTCGGGTTGCATTTAAACCGACATACCAATCCGCTTCCGAACGTGCAACAGCTGACTGAAATAGGTTCTGATAATTCTTGCCAGGCTTTAAGTTAGTAAAGCCATCTCGAATTGCTTTATCTGTGACAGAAGAAATCCACAGGCGTTTTACTGGTTTGTTAACACGTGCTTTCTCTATAATCCAACCAGCTACAAGTTCACCTTCACGTCCTGCATCCGTTGCGATCACAATATCTGACACATCTTTTCGTTGCATTTGTGCTTTCACTGTTTGGAACTGCTTACCGGTTTTCTTCATAACTACTAACTTTAAATCAGCGGGCAGCATTGGTAAATCTTCTAACTTCCACGTTTTAAATTTCTCATCATATGTTTCAGGGTCTGCCAAGGTTACTAAATGACCTAGAGCCCAAGTTACAATATATTTCGAACCTTCAAAATAGCCATTTGCTTTTTTGGTACAATTTAATACACGTGCAATGTCACGACCAACTGAAGGTTTTTCTGCTAATACAACTGTTTTACTCATTCATTTCAACCCTTCCTAGTTACTACTTATACTTTATCATAACAAGCAATAGACAAAAAAGGAATTAACTATCTTAATAGGTCATTCCTTTACTTATTATATTTTTTTGTAAAAATGATACTTTTCACTAGTTTAAATCGTATGATAGATATAACTTGAAAGGGGACGATGAAAATGAATAACCATGAAATTGATTACAAGCTTTATGGCGATGATATGCAATTTGTTGAGGTTGAACTTGATCCAAACGAATCAGTAATTGCTGAAGCTGGCAGTTTAATGATGATGGAAGAAAAAATTGAGATGGAGACTATTTTTGGTGATGGTTCTTCTGATGGTCCCAGCGGATTGGTTGGTAAATTACTTGGTGCAGGGAAACGTGTGATCAGTGGAGAAAGTTTGTTTATGACTGCTTTCACAAATGAGGGTGCTGAAAAAAGACGGGTATCATTTGCAGCTCCTTATCCAGGAAAGATCATACCAATGGATTTAAGTGAGATGAATGGTAAGTTAATCTGTCAAAAGGATGCGTTCTTAGCAGCAGCTAAAGGGGTCTCCGTTGGGATAGAGTTCCAACGTAAACTAGGCACTGGCTTTTTTGGTGGAGAGGGCTTTATTATGCAAAAGCTCGAAGGTGATGGCATGGCATTTGTTCATGCTGGTGGAACAATGTATAAGCGTGAACTTAAACCTGGAGAAACCCTTCGCGTAGATACAGGTTGCCTTGTAGCAATGACAGGTGAGGTGGATTATAACATCGCTTTTGTTGGCGGTATTAAAACAGCCCTCTTTGGTGGAGAAGGACTCTTTTTTGCTACTTTACGTGGCCCAGGTACTATCTGGATTCAATCCCTGCCATTCAGTAGATTAGCAAGTCGTGTCTTCTCTGCAGCCCCTGAAAATGGAGGATCTAAGGGAGAAGGAAGCATTGCCAGCGGATTGTTTGATATTTTTGGTGGCGACAGAAGATAATTTTGTCCGCCGAATTAATGCTCTCTTCCGTCGGATTAGTTGCTCCGTCCGCCGAATTAATGCTCTCTTCCGTCGAATGAATTAGCGCTTCGTCCGCTGAATTAACGCTCTCTTCCGCCGGATTAGCGCATAACTTAGTCTTAGAAAAAGCAAAAAAGCGAATCTTCTCTTATAGAGAATTTCGCTTTTTTACTTATTTAAAGAATTTAACCCGTTCTTCTAAAGGTTGAAAGTCTTTTTCGCCAGCATCCGCAACGGGTTTACCAAAGGGCATTTGCGCTTTTAGTTCCCAGTTGGTTGGTATCTTCCATTTTTCTTTTACCTCATCATCAATTAGTGGATTATAATGTTGTAACGATGCCCCTAATCCCTCTATTTCTAATGAAGTCCACACAACAAACTGCAAAATACCAGATGCTTGGTCAGACCAAACTGGGAATTTATCTGCATATAATTCCATGTCTTTTTGTAAACCTTCTACAACGCTTTGATCTTCAAAGAAAAGAACCGTTCCATAACCACTTGCGAAGCTTGCGATTTTGTCTTCTGTTGAAGAAAAATTATCGGCTGGCACTATTTTACGCAATGTTTCTTTTGTCATATCCCATAGCGCTTGATGATGGTCACCAAATAAGACGACAACACGACCACTTTGCGAATTAAATGCATATGGAGAATACTTCACAGCATAGTTTACCACTTCTTCTATTCGATCTTCAGATACTACAGATTCATTACTGATTTGATAAAATGAACGTCTGTCTTTTATAGCTGTATAAAAATCTTTTGACATCTTACAACCCTCCAAATTTCACGTTTGTATTTTTACAATCTTATCCTCTACAAAAAAAGAATAATCATACAGTTAAACGTAAAGTCTTCTTAAGAATTAATAAGACTGCTTTAATTCAGATTTAGATGGTTTTTTTGCCAAAAATGCAAAGACAACACCTAAAGCAGGGAATATAAGTGTCACTAACAGAATCGGAGTGTAGCTTTGAAATAAATCAAATCCATAACCAAATGGTAACGGACCAAAAGCAGATCCTAGTACAATCATTGTTGTTCCTACGCCATTAATACTTCCTATGTATTTACGACCAAAGTAATTAGGCCAAATAATTTTCAAACTAATTCGTTCAAGACCATTTGCTATTCCCCACATTACACCAAATAAGATTGCAATCACCACATTTGTAGTAACTAATAACAATAGCAATAAAATGATCTCAATTAAAAATATTGCTATAAGCAAATAATTGGTCGGAAGTCTATCAGTCAAATAACCAGTTACCAATGACATTGGAATACCTACAACCGCCATTAAACTAAGTACAGTAGCTGCCACCTCAAGTGATAAGCCTTGGCTATCAAATATAGAGAAGATATGAAATGTTATCCCTGTATTAACCATTGCAGGAATTCCAATACAAGTGATTAGTAACCAAAATGTTTTTGTTTTGGCTGCTTCCTGCAATGTCCAATCTTCTTGTGCAGGATCTGCTGCTGCAGCTCCCAAAATGGGTTCCTTTTTCTTAGCATCAATCTTACCATCTGGAACTAAACCAATATCCTCTGGTTTGTTGCGAACACCAAATAATGCGAATGGTAGAAAGATTACTAATAGTGCAACACCCCAAAAACGCCAAGCAAATTGCCAATCCCACGTTTGTATTAACCATGTATTTATAATAGGAAATAATGCAGCACTTATAAAACTACCAAGCGTCATGATACTAAAAGCAAATCCCCGCTTTTTAATGAACCACTGTGCGACAAGTGTATTTGGTATTAAGGTCATACTCCCCTGTCCTAGAAGGCGAATCAGAAAAAAGCCAATCGCAAGCATCCAAATACTCGAAATTATACTATTAAAGAAGCATGCTAACGCAAAAAGTGTTCCAACCGTTACCATCATAATGCGTTGGCCAAATCGATCAATAAATCGACCGACAAACATCATAATTAGACCTGCACATAAGGTTGCAGCAGAATATACACCCGATACTTGGGATCTACTCCAGCCAAAATCATTGATATATTGATCTATAAAAGCTGAGTTGGAATACGTTTGACCAGGTCCGGAAAAAAAGATTCCTAACCCTGCGATAAAAACGATCATCCAGCCATAATAAAACTGTTTTACTAATTTCATTACTACTTTTTCTCCCCCTTATTTCTTTTTTATAATTGATACATTAAGATGCCTGCTCTTGTTTAGATGGTTTTTTTGCGTTTAGAGCACAGAAAAAACCAATTACCGGAAAAAGTATTGCCATAAATAATACAGGCGTATAGCTGTGAAAGATATCATACCCAGTACCAAATGGAAGTGGACCAAATGCTGATCCCAATACCCCCATTGTTACACCTATGCCATTAATACTTCCAATATATTTGCGACCAAAATAATTTGGCCAAATAACATTTAAACCGATTCGTTCAAAACCATTCGCAATACCCCATAACGCCCCAAAAAGTATTGCCACGGCTACATTTGTCATTACTAATAATAATAACAATAATAAAATTTCTATAATAAATATACATACTAATAAATAATTCGTCTGTATTCTTTCTGTAATAAAACCAGATACAAGTGACATAGGAATACCTACGATGGCCATTAAACTAAGTACAGTTGCAGCAATTTCTGGTGACAAATCGTTCGTAGCAAAAATCGAGAAAAGATGAAAGGTGATTCCTGTATTAATCATCGCTGGAATACCTACACAGACTAAAATAAGCCAAAATGTCCTCGTTTTACGAGCTTCTTTTAGTGTCCAATCCTCTTCAGCAATAGTAGGAATTATTGCACCTAATATAGGCTGTTTCTTCTTGGATGCTAACCCATCTGGAACAAGTCCTATATCTTCTGGTTTATTACGCACTCCAAACAAAGCGATTGGTACGAAAATAACTAGTAATGCAACTCCCCAAAAGCGCCAAGCAAACTGCCAGTCAAATGTTTGAATTAACCATGTGTTGATAATTGGAAAAAGCGTTGCACTTGCAAAACCACCCAATGTCATAATACTAAAAGCAAAGCCTCGTTTTTTTATAAACCATTGTGCAACAAGCGTATTCGGTATGAGTGACATACTTCCCTGCCCTAGAAGACGAATCAGAAAAAAGCCAATCGCAAGCATCCAAATACTTGAAACCATGCTGTTAAAAAAACAAGCTAACGCAAAAAGCGTTCCAACCGTTACCATCATAATGCGTTGGCCAAATCGATCAATAAATCGACCGACAAACATCATAATTAGACCTGCACATAAGGTTGCAGCAGAATACACACCCGATACTTGGGATCTACTCCAGCCAAAATCATTAATATATTGATCTATAAAAGCTGAATTGGAATAAGTTTGACCAGGTCCAGAAAAAAAGATTCCTAAACCTGCGATAAAAACGATCATCCAGCCATAATAAAAATTACTACCTATTTTTTTAAAAGTCATCCGGCTAATCCTCCATTATTTATAGTAGTTCATGAGCAGATTCAAGCGTGGAAGAAAAGAACGAAGAGGAAATAAGATATATCTTATCACTATTTTATTTGCAATGAAAGCGTTTATAGATTTACTAAAGGTCAAAAAAAATCCCCTTTTACTGTAGTAAAAGAGAATTACTGTCTTTTCTTCTAATTTGATCAACAGATTGAAAAGCTTCTTCAAAATAATCAGCTGCTACTTTATATTTGCGCTCTTTGTAGTAATATTCACCCATTTTTTTGAGGTATAAACCATATTCTATATATAACTCCCGCTCCTTCAAGAAGGGTAATACTTCTTTTTGCATTAACGTTTCAAATGACGGTGTAAAACCATAAATTAAATACTTATAAACTTTAATTTCATAAACTAGAACAGACTTGTTTGTCTTCATTTTCTTAGCCATATTAACCGCTCTCTCATACCAAATGATCGCTTGATCAAGATCATTTTGATCAACATATTCTTTCATTAAATTGATAGTGGCTACTAATTCTTCTTGACTTAATGTATTTTTTACAAGCTGATAACTTTGATTAAAACAATGCAATGCTTGTACTGGCTGTAGTTTTCTCTTGTACAATACGCCTAAATAATGCTGACATTCCGCTAGCAAACCCTGTTCATCTTGTTCATCTGCTATTGTGATCGCCAATTGAAAACTTTTCTTTGATTTTTCTATCTCTCTCATTCGTTGATAACCTATCCCGGTTAATATATGGCACTTAGCACAATTTTTTAGTAAATAGTTATTCCGATAATATTTTAATGCTTTATTAGCATATGTCATAGCATGGTAAGTGAAATACAAATCCGTTGTTACTTTTGCTATTCTATAATACAAATCATGTAATTCATATTGATAATTATGTATTTCTGACTTAATTAATTTTTCAGCATTTTGGAATTTTTCTAAACCTAAACTGTAAGCGGAATTTTCTATGTGGAAACAGCCAGAAAATTTATTCCAATAATAAAATTCTAATTCACTAAGTGAGTGCTCATACCTCGCTAATTTTTCATACTGTATTTTTGCATTTTCAATTTGGTTAGTTAAAAGGTAAAACTGTAGCGTGTGTAACTCGACTAAGCAATACAAATCAGAGTCAATTACCTTTTCAAATTCTTCACTTATTTGCTGATAGGTTTTATGAGCAGTCGCAAGGTTTCCATATAATAATTCTGTAAACCATCTATTACAAACAATTAGTATTTGTTCATCATCTGTACATACTGGTTTGATTTGTAATTTATCACATATCAGTTTTATTGCCTCTATATTTGGCGCGGCTGTATTATGCTCAATTTTTGATAAATAAGAAACAGAAACAATGCCATTAGCTAATTCTTCCTGTGTCATTTTTGCTTTAATACGGTAGTACTTTATTTTTTTCCCTATGCCGGTTGCCATTATACAAAATCCCCCATCACACTTTCATTAATTATTTCTATAGATGAAACATGCATTACTTTATTATAACGTATTACACTAGCGTTTCGTTTCAATATCATTTAAATTTTTATTCTATCTGTCATTTTAGTCCGTTCAGCCTGTCGATGCAAAATTTTCAAGTTTAAAAAGTTGAATTTCTTCTATTAATAATTAGGTTATTACATATTATTGCCACGGAGTTGACTTACAGGCTTAAATCGCTTAAGCTTAGCTTTGATTATGTTTTTTCTGGAGGAATAATAAATATATGTTACAAGCCACGAATGTTAGTTTACGTTTTGGAGATAAAAAGTTATTTGAAGATGTTAATATCAAGTTCACACCTGGCAATTGTTATGGGTTAATTGGAGCAAATGGAGCTGGAAAGTCAACTTTTCTAAAAGTTCTTTCTGGTGAAGTAGAGGCACAAAGTGGGCACGTATCCCTTGGCAAAGATGAACGTTTAGCTGTCTTACAACAAGATCACTTCGCTTATGAATCACAAGAAGTTTTGCAAACAGTTGTCATGGGACATACGCGTTTATATGAAGTAATGCAAGAGAAAGACGCCGTTTATGCAAAAGCTGACTTTACTGAAGAAGATGGCATGCGCGCTGCTGAATTAGAAGGTGAATTCGCGGAATTAAATGGGTGGGAAGCAGAATCTGATGCTGCAGTCTTATTAAAAGGTTTAGGTGTTAGTGAAAAACTTCATGATAAGAAAATGGAGGAACTTAGTGGTTCTGACAAAGTAAAAGTGTTGTTAGCACAAGCACTATTCGGTTCACCTGACATTTTGTTATTAGATGAGCCTACCAACCACTTGGATATTACTGCAATTCATTGGTTAGAAGAATTCTTGATCAACTTTGAGAATACCGTTATTGTTGTTTCCCATGACCGTCACTTCTTAAACAAAGTATGTACACATATTGCTGATGTTGATTTTGGGAAAATTCAACTTTATATCGGAAACTATGACTTTTGGTATGAATCAAGTCAATTAGCTTTACAAATGTCTCAAGATAATAATAAGAAAAAAGAAGAAAAAATAAAAGAATTACAAAACTTTGTTGCGCGTTTTAGTGCAAATGCTTCTAAATCTAAACAGGCTACTTCTCGTAAGAAGATGCTTGATAATATTTCATTAGAAGATATTAAACCATCATCTAGAAAGTATCCTTATGTGATGTTCACACCTGATCGTGAGATGGGAAATGATTTTCTACGCGTGGAAGGTCTCTCAAAAACGATTGACGGTAAAAAGGTACTAGATAATGTGAGTTTTACGTTAAATCGTGATGATAAAGTTGCATTTGTTGGAAGAGATGAGTTAGCGAAGACCGTCCTTTTCCAAATAATTATGGGAGAAGTAGAGCCTGATGAAGGAACTTATACTTGGGGCGTCACAACTTCTCAATCATATTTCCCTAAAGATAATAGTGAATTCTTTGAAGGTAATGACATGCCACTTGTTGACTGGTTACGTCAATATGCACCGCCAGAAGATCAAACGGAGACATTCTTACGTGGTTTCCTTGGAAGAATGTTATTCTCTGGAGAAGAAGCATTGAAAAGAGCAAATGTTTTATCTGGTGGAGAGAAAGTACGTTGTATGTTATCTAAAATGATGCTTTCACATGCTAATGTGCTTATCTTAGATGAACCAACAAACCACTTAGATTTAGAGTCGATTACTTCTTTAAACAACGGCTTAATCAAATTTAAAGGTTCATTATTGTTCACGTCTCATGACCAACAATTTGTTAACAGTATTGCAAATCGCTTAATTGAGATTACACCTACTGGCATTGTTGATAAGGAAATGAGCTATGATGAGTATGTATTAGATAAAAAATTACAAAAACAAATTAGTGAAATGTACGCATAATAACAAGGTTAAAATCCCACTTTAAATAAAGTGGGATTTTTTATTTGTGAACCTTTTGTGAACTGTTGAACTTACCTATTGTGATTTATTACACATAGTTGTACAATAAGTTTACAAACATTTCATTGCATAGTTTTTAACTTAATGTGAAATAATGAACCTAATGGAGGATGATAAAAATGAAAATAGCAGTTATCGGTTGTACACATGCAGGAACAGCAGCTATAACAAATATTTTAAATCTATATCCAGAAGCAGAAATTGAAGTTTTCGAAAAAAATGATAATGTTTCCTTTCTATCTTGTGGTATTGCCTTGTATGTTGGAGGTGTTGTAAATGATGCAGCTGGATTATTCTATGCATCCGTTGATCAATTTGAAAAAAACGGTGTGAAAATGCACATGCAACATGAGGTAATCAATTGCGATATTAACGGAAAGAAAATAGAAGCAAAAGATCTAAAAACAGGTAAAACTACTAACCATACTTTTGATAAAATTATTGTCACAACAGGTTCATGGCCAATAACACCACCAATACCTGGTGGGGATTTAAACAATGTTGTCCTATGTAAAAATTATGACCATGCAAAAGAGATTATTCGACGTTCTGAATCCGTTAAAAAAGTTGTCGTTGTAGGTGCAGGTTATATCGGTGTTGAACTTGTTGAAGCTTTTGAAGAAAATGAGAAAGAAGTCACATTAATTGATAGTGAAGATCGAATTTTAAATCGTTATTTAGATGAAAAGTTCACTACACCTGTAGAAAATTCATTTAAAGAAAAAGGCGTTAATTTAGCATTAGGTCAAACCGTTTCTGCATTTGAAGGTAAAGAAACAGTTGAGAAGGTTATTACAGATAAAGGTGAATATGAAGCTGATCTGGTTGTTATGTGTATTGGTTTCCGACCAAATACAGGATTAGTAAAAGATCAACTCAACACACTGGGTAATGGAGCTATTATTGTTGATGCGTATATGCAAACAAGTGTGAAAGATGTCTATGCTGCAGGAGATTGTTGTGCAGTTCAATATAACCCAACAAAAGAGCCTGCATATATTCCTTTAGCTACTAATGCAGTTCGTATGGGGACGCTAGTTGCACACAACTTAGTTCAACCAACTTTAGCACATCCAGGAACACAGGGAACATCTGGCTTAAAGATTTACAATCACAACATTGCTTCAACTGGTTTAACCGTTTCTGCGGGTGAAGCATCTGGTTTAGCTGTTGGTAGTGCATATATTGAAGATACGTATCGCCCAGATTTCATGCCAGATAATGATGTTATTAAGTTACAACTGGTTTATGAATTAGAAACACACCGTGTTGTCGGTGCACAAGTTATATCAGATGCTGACTTTACTCAAGCAATCAATACAATAAGTATTGCGATCGCAAATGATATGACGATAGAACAACTAGCTTTAACAGACTTTTTCTTCCAACCACATTATAATAAGCCGATAAACTTCTTAAATCAAGTAGCCTTAGAAGCAATGGCACAGGAAACAAAAAAGAATAAAGAAGCGCTAGTAGAAGCTTAAAAAACACGCTCTCCTATAATAGGGGAGCGTGTTTTTTGCATTGTATTATAAATTACTGGATATTTCTATTGTTTGATTTTGAAACAATTTTTCGATTCTGATCAATAACCGCCTGTCCACGATTCAGTATATATTCATACTTCTTATTCCAAAACCTGAGAGAAATCCAGTACAATATGACTGTAATAGCAAGGTTTAGTATAGATATCGGCCAAAACAATTCAGATATGATACCACCTTCATATGCTAGGCCTATTGGTGAAAATATTACATACACTTCTATAATTGACATGATAAGCAATATGGAAACAGGAATGGCGTGTCTCCATGGCACTAACTTTTCAGTTGTGTATCCTATGCTCTGATATTGATTTGGCTTATTTAGTGGTTTTACTTTTCGCATTACTAACATAAACGCGACTTCAATCACTAACAGTATTCCGTATACATGAATATAATTCACACCTGATTCAAAATTCAATATCTGTTTCGTTCCCCAAACAAGAAAATAATACGCAAATATGTGGAATATGATCACAATTTTTGCTGCAATTGCTGGGATTTTTTTTGAGATAATTCCCATGATCATAATTACTAATATTGGAATATTAAAGAATCCTGTAAATTGACGAATTAAATTCCATAGACCATCTGGTGCATACATTAAAAATGGTGCCACAAAAAATGATACAAGGGCAATAAAAATACCGAAAATTTTACTAACCTTAATTAATTTCTCATCACTGGCATTTGGATCAAATTTTGGTTTATAAAAATCTAAAACAAATAATGTGGCCACACTATTTAATAATGAGTTAAATGAACTTAATACAGCACCCAATAGTACTGCCAAGAAAAATCCCATTAGCCAAACTGGTAATAGTTCACTAATTAATGTTGGATAGCTTAAGTCACCGTTTGAAATACTATCTCCATATAAATGAAACGCAATAACACCAGGTATCATCATAAATATCGGCACTAATAACTTTAAATAACCGGTAAACAATACACCCTTCTGCCCTTCTTTTAAGTTGCTCGCACCTAATATACGTTGAATGACGTATTGATTTAGTGCCCAATAAAAGAGGTTAGCAAAGATAATCCCAGTAAAAATAGATAAAAATGGCACTGAATCATTCGAATCACCAATTGCATTTAATTTCTCTGGATTAGTTGTCGCTACTTCTTTCATTCCCGTTAGTATGTCCCCGTTTCCCAGGGTAATAAAACCAAGTATAGGTACTAAGAAACCAATGAATACTAACCCTATACCGTTAATTGTATCTGAAACAGCTACCGCTCGAAGTCCACCAAATATAGCGTATATTGCGCCAATAATTCCTACAATCCATATCACAAGCCATAAAGATTGTGTATAAGAAAGGTTAAGTAAACTTGGGACATCAAACAACCTTAGAACCGCTAGACCACCTGAGTAAAGCATAGATGGGATAGTCACACACATATAACCTAACAGAAAAAGTAGTACTGTCATTCGCCGAACATCTTCATCGTAACGTGTATTTAGAAATTCTGGTATAGTTGATATGCCAATTCCAAGAAATTTCGGTAACAAAAAAATCGCCATAATGATTGCTGCGATTCCTGCCGTTACTTCCCAGGCCATACCAGACATGTTGCCTGTAAAAGATTGTCCATTAAGACCTATCAATTGTTCTGCTGATAAATTAGTTAATAACAAAGATCCTGCAATGAACACACCTGTTAATCCTCGTCCTGCTAAAAAGTATTCATTTACACTACTCGTCCTACCTCTTGTTAATCGATAAGAAACGAATGCTACTAAAGCCATAAAAAATGTACAAGACAGTAAGATAAAAAGAACGCTTTCCATTGTTAATCATCCCCATATTCTTGAATTTTTTGTATGAATTTTATATACCCGCTTCTTTATAAATTAAACAACAGTTTTCTGAATAAACAGTTTATTATAGGTAGTATATGTTTTAAAAATAATAACATTCCAATACCCGCTTTAGCTAATCCTTACACATAGGTTGTCAAAAAAAATACAGATATACTATACTTAAAAGTCAATGCTTAGTACTTATTCTTTTTGTGTAAAAGTTGCGTTATTATTAAAAAAAGATGCTACTCACAAGAGTAACATCTTCTATTTAAGCACGAGCTGATTGAATTAATGTTCGAATCGTTTCGTGATCACCTTTGTGTAATAAATCTACAATTCGGCTACCAACTACAACACCATCACAACTTTTGGTCAATTCTTTCACGTGTTCTGGAGTTGATACACCAAATCCCGCCAATACTGGTACCTTACTCATTTCTTGTAACGAAGTTAAATGTGCTGCAAGGTTTTCTTTAAATTCCGTTCGCGCGCCAGTTGTACCAGTAACGGTGACAGCATATAAGAATCCTTCTGTACGTTTAACAATTTCCTCTATTCGCTCTTTCGGACTTGTTAATGCAGCTAACCGAATTAATGCAATATTACTTGATGCAAGCTCTGAGACAACAATTGTTTCTTCTTCTAACGGTAAATCTGGTATGATTAAACCGTCTACACCTGCTTGCTCACATGCTTTCGCAAAATTCGCAATCCCATAAGCATAAATTGGATTAATATACGTCATCAAGACAATAGGAATACTTCGTGTTTGCTTTGTTTCAGCAAGTTTATTCAAGACAGCCCCAAGACTAACACCATTTTCTAATGCACGAATTCCCGCTTCTTGAATGGTAGGACCATCTGCAACTGGATCTGAAAAGGCGATACCTAGTTCCACCACTGTTGCACCACACTCTTCAAGAAAAGCTAGCTGTTCACCCAATTTATCTAATCCGCCATCACCCGCCATGATATAAGGAACAAATGCTTTATCACCATTCTTTAAAACACGTGCAAAGGCTTGATCAATTTTTTGCTTAGGCATTAGCCTCACCTCCAAGTGATTCTCTAATCGTTTCAACATCCTTGTCACCACGACCTGATAAACAAATAACGATTGTTTCTTCTGCTTGCATTTCTTTTGCTAATTTCATTGTATAAGCAATAGCATGTGCACTTTCTAATGCCGGAATAATCCCCTCAGTTCGTGAAAGTAATTGTAAGCCTTCAAGTGCCTCATCATCTGTAATAGACTCATATGTTACACGACCAATTTCTTTAAAATGGCTATGCTCTGGTCCTACGCCAGGATAGTCTAAACCAGCAGAGATAGAATGCGCCTCTTGAATTTGACCATTCGTATCTTGTAATAAGTATGTCATAGTACCATGTAAAATTCCTGCTTGACCATCCGTTAATGTTGCAGCATGCTTGCCTGTTTCTAAGCCAGCTCCTCCAGCTTCAACACCGTATAGCTTAACATCTTGATCATCAACAAATGGATAGAACATACCCATTGCATTACTACCACCACCAATACAAGCTACAATTGCATCTGGAAGTTTCCCTTCTGCTTTTTGAATTTGGCGTCTTGTTTCATCACCAATTACACGTTGGAAATCTCGAACAATTTGCGGGAAAGGGTGCGGTCCAACAACAGAACCAATAATATAATGCGTATCTTCTACATTACTTACCCAATAACGTAATGCCTCATTTACAGCATCCTTTAATGTTCCACTTCCTTGATCAACACTTTCAACACGAGCACCCAGTAGCTCCATTCGAAACACATTTAACTTTTGTCTACGAATATCTTCTTTCCCCATAAAAACAACACATTCTAAACCGAGTAGTGCACAAACAGTTGCTGTTGCAACACCATGCTGTCCAGCACCTGTTTCTGCTACAACCTTTTTCTTTCCCATTCGAACAGTAAGTAATGCCTGTCCAATAGCATTATTAATCTTATGGGCTCCAGTATGGTTTAAATCCTCACGCTTTAAATAAACTTTTGGTCCACCTAATTTTTTAGTAAGTCGTTCTGCATAATATAATGGTGTTTCTCTTCCAATATACTGTTCGAAATAATAATTAATTTCTTCTAAAAAGTTGGGATCCTTCATTGCCTCTTTATAGGCATTCTCTAACTCAATTACAGCTGGCATTAATGTTTCTGGTACAAATCTCCCTCCAAAAGAACCATAATGTCCTGTTTCATTTGGTTGATTATATTCTGCCACATTACTCACCTATCCCTTTTCACCTCATGTATAAAGGCTTTTATTTTTTCGTTATCTTTTGCTCCGTTTGTTTCAACCCCACTTGAAACATCAATTCCTGTAGGATTAACCTCTTCAATAGCTTCTGCGACATTACCTGCATGTAGGCCACCAGCTAATAATACTTTTCCCTCGATAGCTGGTATGTCTTTTACTAACGACCAATTAAACGTTTCCCCATTCCCACCGCGATATTTACCGGCAGGACTATCTAATAAAAAGTAAGCACATTGATAACCAACAAGTTGTTCAACATCTGCTTGATCACGAATTTGAAATGCTTTTATTACCGGATAATTTACTTCCTTACAGAAAGCAGCTGATTCATCTCCATGTAATTGTACATAGTCTAATCCTACTGTTTTAGCAACATCTTGAATTGTTGCGAGCTCTTCATTAACAAAAACACCAACTTTTTTCACATTGTCTGGCAACTTTTCAGCGATTAGTCGTGCTTGTTGCTTTGTTACTTGCCGTTTACTTTTAGCAAAAACAAATCCAATAAAGTCTGCACCTGCTGCTGCAGCCTGCAGTCCTGCTTCTATTGTCGTAATGCCACATATTTTAGCTAACATCATCTAGACCCCATTTCACAACTTAATCCGTAAATCGCTAAACGTTTTGTCTAATTGTCCAGAACGCATCATCGTCTCGCCGACTAGAATTCCACGTACCCCTGCTTTTTTAACTCGTTCAACGTCTGTTGTTGTTTTAATTCCACTTTCACTGATTACTACTGTTTTACTTGTATCAATTAATGTGGTCAATCTTTCGGTTATTGCTAGATCAACCTCAAACGTTTTTAGATTGCGGTTGTTAATCCCGATAATATCGGCCCCAATTTCTTGAGCGACCATTAGTTCTTCTTCATTATGAACTTCAAATAGTACCTCTAGATCTAATTGTTTTGCACATTTATATAATTCCAATAAGCGGTTCTTTGGTAATGCAGCAGCGATCAACAAAATGACATTAGCACCATAATCTTTTGCGCGCTCCAATTGGATTTCATCAATAATAAAATCTTTATTTAAAATTGGAATCTCTACCGCTTCACGAACAGCAGCAAGGTCATCCATCGTTCCTTTAAAGAAAGGATAATCTGTTAGAACAGAAATAACACTTGCTCCATATTTTTCATACTGTTTTCCTTGCTCTGGAGGATTTACGTCTGGATTTATAATTCCTTTTGATGGAGATGAGCGTTTGATTTCCGCAATAATATTCATATAGTCTGCTTCCATAAATATATCAAACAATGATTTAATCGGTAGCTTCCGTTGTCTTTCTTTTTTTTGATAGTTTTCTTTTAATAAAGCTACTTCTTTTTCCTTTTCTTCTAATATAGTATCTAGAATTGTCATCTTTTCACACCTCTTGTTTTATCTGATTACTGTAGTTGATCAAATTTTCTAGTTTTGCTAAGGCTGCACCAGAATCTATACTTTCTCGGGCCAAATCTACACCCTCTTGTACTGTACTTGCTTTTCCGTCAGCGAATATCCCTAAACCTGCATTAAATATAACGGTATCACGAGCGGCACCAGGTTTTCCATCTAGTACATCACGTAGGATTTGTGCATTTTCTTTCGCGTCACCGCCCTTAAGCTCCTCGTTCTGGTAAACAGGTAATCCTACCTCTTCCGCATGAAGTGTAAACTGCATGATTTCACCACGCTCTAATAGAACCAAATGATTCTCCCCAGCAAGTGAAGCTTCATCCATATGACCCGCACCATTTAGAATAAGTGCACGTTTTCGACCTAGTTGATGCAAAACATTTGCCATTTGTTCTAACATATCACGACGGTAAATCCCTAAGAGTTGCGTTGTTAATTCTATTGGGTTTGTTAAAGGTCCAATTAAGTTGAAAACAGTTGGAACACCTAATGTTTTACGTACTTTCATCATTCGCTTCATAGCTGGATGGACATGTGGTGCAAATAAAAAGGCTATCCCATTGTCTTTTAATAATATTTTCATATGTTCAGGTGTCATATCAAGCGAGACCCCTAATTGTTCCAATACATCCGCACTTCCTGTTTTACTCGAGACACTGCGATTCCCGTGCTTTGCAACAGTTATACCAGCTCCAGCAATCACAAACGCTGCTGTTGTACTAATATTAAAACTTTGCGACCCATCACCACCAGTACCACAATTGTCTATCACTCCTGGCATTACTTGTGAGACAGTTAGTGATTTCTCTCGAATTACATTGACTATTCCAGCAATTTCATCTGATGTTTCACCTTTAACTTTTAAAGCTGTCAAAAATGCACTAATCTCGATATCTGATGTTTCTTCCTTAAACATAATTCGTGCCGCTTCTTCCATTTCTAGTAAAGTTAAATCCGCACGATTCATAACTTTTTCAAGATATTGTCTCATATGATCGCTCCTTTTTTATTGTTTCAAAAAAATTCGCTAGCATTTGTTTTCCTGTATTTGTTCCAATTGATTCCGGATGAAATTGCAAGCCGTAAACTGGTAGATAATTGTGTTTCAACCCCATAATCTCATCATCATCAATGGATGTAGCAGTAATTTCAAGTGTGGCTGGTACTGTATCCTGTTTGACAACTAGGGAGTGATAACGCATTACCTCTAACGGTTCTTCCAAATCTTGAAATACCTCATCTTCCGTATGCTTGATCATTGATGTCTTACCGTGTTTAATATGTGTGGCATGAGAGACAGTCGCGCCATAAGCAACACCAATCGCTTGATGCCCTAGGCAAATACCTAAAATAGGAAAAATTCTATCTAACTGTTTCACGACATCGATACAAATCCCTGCTTCTTCTGGTGTGCCAGGTCCTGGTGAAAGAATTATTGCTTCAGGCTTCATCTTTTTAATTTCTTCAATCGTGATTTTATCGTTACGAACGACCTGCACCTCTTTATCTAATTCAGAAATATATTGAAATAGGTTATAGGTAAAAGAGTCATAGTTATCAATCAAAAGGATCATTTTAATTTACCTCCAATAATGATTTTGCTTTGTTCAATGTTTCTTGATATTCAGATGCTGGATCCGAATCATAAACAATTCCTGCTCCCGCTTGCACGTATGCTTGTTTTCCTTTAATGACCATTGTGCGAATTGCTAACGCTAAATCTACATCACCGTTCATATTGATATATCCAACAGAACCAGCATAAACGCCTCGTTTCTTTGTTTCTAAACGATTAATAATTTGCATCGCACTTATCTTTGGTGCACCAGATACTGTTCCAGCTGGCAGGGTGGATACAAGCGCATCAATACCAGTAAAATCTTTATTAAGTTTGCCTTGAACTTCTGAAACGATATGCATGACATGCTGATAGCGTTCAATTGTCATAAACTTCGGTATCGTAATCGTGCCAACCTGGCAAACACGACCGATATCATTACGACTTAAATCAACCAACATCTTATGCTCTGCACGTTCTTTCTCATCTGCTAATAACTCTTCAGCTAACGCTTGATCTTTTACATCGGTTGTACCACGCGGTCTAGTCCCTGCAATTGGATTTGTAATCAGTTGGTCACCCTTTGTTTTAATCAAACTTTCTGGAGAAGCACCTAGGACAATATACGTCTTAAAATCGATAAAAAACATATATGGTGATGGATTTGCTAAACGCAATCTGCGATAAAAAGTAAATGGATCAACATCAAAGCTTGCTATCATTCGCTGTGATAGAACAACTTGAAATATATCGCCATCTGTAATATGTTGTTTTGCGGTCTCAACCATTTCCATAAACGTTTGTTTATTAATAGAAGGTTTGAAAGAAACTTTGATGTTCTCTTCCACGTTTTCTTCTACATGTTTCTTTACATCTGCTTGTATTCTCTCCAACTGTTTAACTAAATGACTTTTAGTCCGTTTACCATCTAAGTTGGTTGCAATTATTGTTACCGTTTGTTTTTTATGATCAAAAACAACAACGTCTTGATAGAACATGACATGGACATCTGGCATTTCGATTTCATCATCTAATAGTCTACCAATATCTTCATACTGACGAATCGTATCATATCCAATATAGCCAATCGCACCACCATAAAAAGCAAAAGGCAAATCAAGTGTTTGAAGTGGAATATGGCGTTTAATAACTTCCAATGGCTTTCCAAACGCTTCTTCTTTCGTATCTTCTTGATTGTCATAAACAAATGTTCGACTGCTATCACCAACAATTTCTTTAAAAGGTTCAAAACCGATAAAGGAATAACGACCTTTTTCACCATGTCCACTAGAACTTTCTAATAGGAACTTTTTCTTTCCTTGTATCCGATTATATACCGAGATTGGCGTTAAAGTATCACCGTTAATTTGTATCTTTTCAAATAATATACTTTGCGATTTTGTCTCCATCATTTTCATTCGCTCCTTTTATTTATTACGTTATTTTTGATAATAAAAAAAACCCTATACACACAATTCAATTGCATGTATAGGGGACGGTTTAATACCGCGGTGCCACCTCTATGTTGAAGAATATCTCTTTACTCTTCCACTCGTTAATCCGATAACGGAGATAATCCGACCTTTCCTACTAGTTAAACTTTAACCGTTCAGAAAAGCTCTCGTAAGTCCATTCTGCTTCTTTCTTATACCAGTTTCCAGCTACCCCGGCTCTCTATGATAAGAAAAAGACAAGCATACTACTCTTACTTCAACAATTTCACCTATAAAAAAAGGGTTTCCTACATCCGAAAAGGACGAGGAAACCCGTGGTACCACCTTAGTTAGCTGAAAGTCAGCTCACTTTACTAGCCGAGTAGAATACTCGAGTAGTTGTCTCAGATAACGATGAGACTAAATCGTCAAAGCCTACTACCCTTTAATAAGGGGTTTGGTTTGAAAGCTCAGAAGTCCATTTACTTATCGTCCACACTAGTTCACACCAACCACTAGCTCTCTTTAGTGAAATAAATAAGCTACTACTCTTCGTCAACACTTATAACCGTTTGCTATCTTGTCTCTTATCATAATATGCTACCATTATTTTGTCAACAGGTACACTTGAATTTTCAAACATTTTAGATAATTAATCTCTACAGGTCTTCTATCTCCCAAACACCAATCTCAGAAAATCCAGGGGAGTAGCGAATCAGGGGCGTGCGAATCCACCATCTCCTTTTATTTGTGAGATCTCTCCCGGTAATATCTTCTTCTAAACTAAACCAATATGCTTGCCAAACAAATTTTGAACAATAGTTCTTTTGTTTATTACTTAAATGTGGATGAAATGAATAACTTGTTACATGTTGAATATTATCTTGGGCCCAAGAAGCACTTTTTTCCCCTCCGCGTAACGGACGAAGCAAGGTTACTCGCCCACCATGCGGATGACGAGATTTATACTGCTTTACCGTATCAGCAAATGCTCCCTTTGGATGAGAATGGTATATTCTATTGTCATGCCCTACGATACCACAATGACCGACTAAAAAAGTAGAAAGGCTTTTTGATGAATAAATAACATCACCTGGTTGCAATAGGATTTCTTTATTAGACAACTTTAGCCCCACCTCCTCACTTGCGTTCTTTCCTAACACTTTATACTTATTTTCTTCAGACCTTAGTATAACTTGTTAATAGATTAATATTCACTTATCTCTTCATCAATTTTATTACCCAAATGTCTGCCTGGTTGGTCTGGATAGCAAGTTATTCGATCACCTTTTTCTAAATCAAGGACAGCCTTTGCATGTCCATCTGCAGTTAAAACATGGACACTATCAGCTTCTTGTAAGGTTGCCGAGATTTCTTGTTCCGTTCCTTCTATCTGACACACTACCCTTAAGAAAGGGCGCTTCTCCACTTTAACTCGTCCTACCGCTACTTTTCTAGCTTCATTACCTAGCCAGATTGGAACCTCTAAACCCGGTTTCACTTCTGATAAATAGGTTGTCTTACCTTCGCCTAAATAAAGATACTGATGAATCGCACCACCATTCATACGAAATGGACGTGGTGGATATGTATTTGTTGACCGATTTTCTGATAAAATAAATAGGTATCCATTTCCTGTATTTCCAACAAGTAAACCTTCTACAGGTTCTAGTTTGTCAATCACATCTAAACACACTCGTGTCCCCATTCCGATCGATGTAACACTTATCACTTCAGCGATTGCTAATGTTTCCATTTTATTACTCCCTTTCTATAATAAAATTTGCTTTTTCACAAATTTTCTATAGCCAATGATAGTGTTCATCATATACAATATAACCTAGATTGACAAACAGGAGGATACAAAGTGAGGAACTTATTAGTCTTCTTATTTCTTCTTTTAATTATAAGTTTTAGTGTGGTTGGCATCGTACAAAACTCTCCCACACATGGCGTAAAAGTAGAACAACAAAGTGAAGAAACCTTAATTCAAGATTCTTAAATATAAATAGGCGGTCACGCTTGGTAATCAAAAAAATCGGAAGTGCGTTTAATAATACGCACTTCCGATTCTATTTAATCTAAAATTGTAACATCAACTGTACGGACGCCCCATTGAAAAGCTTCATCTTTAGTTGGTACGTGAATATCAATCTTACTTCCTTTAATTGCGCCACCAGTGTCTCCAGCAATTGCCTCTCCATATCCTTCCACGTATACTCTTGTACCTAATGGAATAACAGATGGATCAACTGCAATCACCTTTTTATTGCGATCCTCGTTCAAATTAATACCTGTTGCTGTGATACCAGAGCAACCCGTGCATTCAGCGGTATACGCTGTTGCAGTTACCGTTATAGTTTCACCAGCTGGATTTTCGGATGCATTTGCTTCACTAGTAGTAGTTTCTTCAACTTCTTCAGCTTCCACAGCTACTGGAGTCTCTTCTACTTCTGATTCTTCTACTGTCTCTGTTGTTTCAGCAGATGCTGTTTGTGGCTCATTTACTACCTGTTTAACAGATTGGATACGTAACTCTTGATCTATTAAAATTAAATCAGAAGATAGTGAATTCCATTCTATTAATTCATTTACTTCAACATTATGCTCGTCTGCAATTTCACTTAAAGAATCGCCCTTCTTAACTATATATACAATCTCTTTATCTATTTGTAATGTTTGACCAGGAAATAACATATCTTCCTCTAGTTCATTTATTTCCTTGAGCTCATCTACTGAGCTTTCATATTCTTGGGCAATTTCCCAAAGGCTATCTCCTTTGACCACTTGGTACTCTTCTGCAGATGCTGTTGTTGTAGCTGTACCCACTATAGTTAATCCAATAGCGAATGCTACGACTTTTTTGTTCATCTGTTTCCCTCCTTATTTTTGTGACAAGCCCAATCGTAACATAGACAATTGTGTTTGTGGTTACAATGCGTTTAAGACTTCATTGCAACGTTTACGTTTCGGGCTTTTATTTGTCATAATGTAATTGTGGGGCAATAATCTAGCATTTTATACATAGAAATGTAATCTTTCTGAATTTTTACAAAAAAATATATAAAAAAGTAGTCTGGATAACTTATCCAAACTATTTTTTTCATTAAGACTATTTTCTAAAAGATAGTATTTTATGACTGAATTATCATCAACTACGACTTAACATTTTGGTCTTACTTGCTACGTCAGCAAATGCTTTCCCTTTCCACGAGCACGGCCTCAGCTAACTTAGTAAAGCAAAGAACGCTTCACTAAGTGGATCTTCGGCTCGTGCTGTTCCCGTAGGAGTGTCAAGCATTTGCTTCCTTCGCTGATTAGTGGATCTATTTTTAAGCGTAAGACACAGAATCAATCGAAACATTTTCAAGAGACTAATGATTAATGTGTTTATTTGTAGTTCATAAAATGTTTAAAGACAAAACTAGCGGATCAAGTGAAATTGGCGACACTCCTGCAGGAACAGCGCGAGCTGAAGATCCACTCGGAAAGCGATTTTTGCTTATCCGAGTTAGCTGAAGCCGTGCCTGCGGAAAGGGAGCCCATTTCGCTTGAGGAGCGAAGCATAAATTCTGTTGTATTGCAATTTATATAAAGAATGTTAGGTCGCAGTTTCTATCAAATCTGTATTTTAATAAGTAACACTATGGATGAAGAATATGATTCTATTTTACAACTTTCCAATTGCTATTATTACTAACTTTTATCGTTTTTTGATTTATAATATAATTCGCAATTAGCTCTGTCATATCTGTTGGGATATCTTTAACAACTTGCTTACCTTGGAACATATTAAAGTTACCACCACCACCGGCACGGTAATTGTTCATAACTACATCGTATTCCTGTTCATAGCTAATCGGTGCACCTTGGTAATTTAAGAATGTAACTCTATCTCCAATCGGATTACTGATCTTCAACTCATATTCAATTCCTTCCCACATATCATAGTTATAATGTTGCGGTTTAGGATTGAAAAAGGCCGGATTAACAGCAATCTCTCCATCTTCGTCAATAACAAAATACGTAGCAGATTTCTCTAGAGCATCTTTTATATCTTTTCCAGTAATGCGAACGACTTTTAATGTATTTGGATACACGTAGTTTGACACGATATCACGCATCGTCACATTTGTCGGGAATCCTGGTGAGGCATTATTAAATAAAGCAGTATTCGAAATCGTCACATCTGCAATGTCCATCTGCACTTTATTTATAAATTCCACGAAAGGATGTTCTTTTAAACGAACAGCCAGTGGATCAGTTATCGACATATCACCATCCATTTTTCCAATTGGTGTGTCTAACCATTCTTGTGTTTTTTGTTCTAAATCTTGAACAAGATTAACGACTGTTTGATCGGCTTCGATATTTTCATCTATTCCAAGCAAATTTGGTTCTGCATCGTTCAGTACCCAGCCCTCAGATTCCTTCGTTAGTGTTAACCCAATTTCACCTAATAATTGAGCATTATTACTTGGTTGGACAACTGTCACACCATTAAGCTTCGCTGCAATTGATCGATGTTGATGCCCTGTTAGCAAGATATCAATCCCTTCAACCTCATGACAAATACGATAACCCTGGTTTTCACCTGTTAACGGTTCTGTTGGTTCTCCAGTTTCTAAATCCCGTTCAAAACCTCCATGATAAGAAACAATACAAACGTCAGGCTGTTCTTCCTTTTTAATATATGCTATCCATTCTTTTGTCGCTTCTACTGCATCAACAAATGCTAGGTCAGTAATGTTTTTGGGATCTTCCCAATTAGGTATGTAATGCGTAGTGATACCTAGAATTGCAAATTTAACGCCATCAACTTCCTTAATTAAATAGGGCGTCCCAAAAGCTGGCTCATTATTATCCTTATTCACAACAGTAGCTGATAACCAAGGGAAATTTGCTTGTTCAACAACACTTCTTAGATAATCCAATCCATAATTAAATTCATGGTTACCCAAAACCGATGAGGTATAACCCATTTCATTTGCTACCTTTACCATTGGGTTAGGTCTATTAGGATGATATTTAGCATGATAAAATGTAAATGGGCTACCTTGAATTAGATCACCATTATCAAGTAAAATAACATCCTCCTCTTTCTTTTTTTGTTTAATTAGCGTCGCTAGTTTCGCAAGGCCCAATGCCCGTTCCTGATGATCACTGTAATTTGTCGGTAAAATATAACCATGAACATCACTTGTGTAAAGTAGTGTTATTTTTTTCGTTTCCATGTTTGTCCCCCTTGTAAATCTTTCTTTGACTCTATTGTACCTAAAAAAGTTCATTAGGAGAAATAAATGATATACTATTACTCATAATATTAATGATCACAAAAGGAGATGAATTATGTTTACAAGCGAACAAATAGCCACATTCTCCGACTTAGAATATAACCTATACAACTATGTTATCAATCACATCGATAAAGTAATCTATATGCGAATTCGAGATCTAGCGATAGAAACACACGTATCCACAACAACTATTTTACGTTTCTGCAAAAAGGTTGATTGTAATGGTTTTTCTGAATTTAAAATAAAATTAAAAATGCACCTAGAACAACAAGCGGATACTCCTACATTAATAGATGGAGAAAGTAGTCTAACAGAATTTCTAGAGCGGACACTCACCCATGATTTTGAACTAAAAATCACAGAGATTGCTCAAGTTATAGCGAAGGCAAAACACGTTGTCTTTATTGGTGTTGGTAGCTCTGGTATTTTAGCTGAATATGGATCACGCTATTTTTCTGGCTTAAAGAAATTTTCTTTATATATTAAAGATCCGTACTTACCAATTCACGGACAATATTTAGAAGATAGCATTACGATTGTACTATCAGTTTCAGGAGAATCAAGAGCAACCTTGTCTCAAGTCAATCAGTTCAAGCAAGAAGGCAGTATTATTGTAAGTCTTACTAATAAAGCCGATAGCTCTTTAGCAAAAATGTCAAATTACAATCTAGCTTACTACGCTAGTGCAGAATTTTTAGGTGACACAAATTTAACAACACAAATTCCAGTTATTTATTTACTTGAGCGCTTAGCTAAAACAACCTATCAAGAGATGGGTTCCAAACAAAAATAATTATTTAAAATAAAAAACGAAAGTCTAGTAGACTTTCGTTTTTTATTGACCTATTTGCGATTCACTAAGCCATTTGCTTTAATAACCGCTTGATACCAAAAATAACTTTTTTTCTTCAATCGTCGCAAATCTTTTGGTCCTTCTTCGTCACGATCAACGTATACAAAACCATATCGTTTTTGATAACCATTTAACCAACTAAGTAAGTCAGTGAATGACCATGTACAATATCCAAGTACATCAACACCATCACTGATAGCACCTTGAATTTCCTCTACATGTGTTTCTAAGAAATCAATTCGATAATCGTCATTAATACTGTCATCTGCTTCTAAATCGTCAAATGCACCTAATCCATTTTCCGTAATTAAAACCGGAAGCTGATAACGATTTGCTATTCTACGTAAAGCAATTCGTAATCCACGCGGATCAATTGTCCAATCCCAATCAGTTGTTCCTAAGAAAGGATTCGTAATCGTTTTAAATAGTCCTGGTACACCAGAGTCTTGTGAAGAACCCTTTTTGCCTGATGTGTTCATCTTAGCTTCCCCAACACCATCAAGTGGGTTAAATTCTACAGTCGTTGTTTGATAATAGTTTAAACCCATGAAATCAGGTTTTGCATCAGCAAGTAGTGCCATATCCCCATCTTCAATAGTAGGAGCCAAACCATTATCCTCTAGATAGTTCCACGTTGCTTCTGGATACTTGCCCCAGACATAAATGTCCATCCACCAATGGCTGTTAAATTCCTCCGCATTCTCAGCAGCAAGAATATTTTTAGGATCACTATTGTATGGATAAACAGGAGAATAAGCAAAGCTTGGTCCAATCTTTCCATCCTTAACTATTTTACGAAATGATTGAATCACTTTAGCATTTGCCAAGTTTGCAATATGATTAGCCTCATACATTCGCTTTAAATCTTTAACGCCAGGAGGGTGAACACCAGATCGATAGCCAAGTCCAACAAAAATATTTTGTTCATTAAGCGTGACCCAGTATTTCACACGGTCTCCATATCGATTAAATAGTGTTTGGCAATATAGATCAAAATCTTCAATGATTTCTCGTGACTCCCATGCCCCGTACTTATCCATTAACGCTTGAGGTACGTCCCAATGATAAACTGTAATAAGCGGTTCAATATTATTCTTAATCAATTCATCAACTAAATCATCGTAAAATTTTAAACCTGCTTCATTAATTTCTCCGCTTCCTTCAGGAAAAATACGGCTCCACGCGATAGAAAAACGGTATGCTTTCAAACCCATCTCCGCCATTAATTTCACATCTTCTTTATAGCGATTATAATGATCAACCGCTACATCACCATTTGTTCCTTTATATGTTGTTCCCTCTTGTTTTGTATAAGTATCCCAAACAGATGGGCCTTTACCATCCTGTTCCCAAGCGCCTTCTATTTGATATGCAGCGGAAGCTGAACCCCATAGAAAATTGTTTGGAAATGCTTTATAATTTTTATGTTCCATCATTATCCTCCTTATATCATTTTACTCTTTGTTTATCATAAACGATTTCTTTGGTAAATAGGAATTACACGGTAAGATTGGCACTTGTTTTTCATTTAGGAATTTGTTTCAGAATAAAAACATGACGTTCCTATATTCATGTAAAAATTTACATTCTTTTAACTTGTTCTTCATACTAGATTATTATAGATTTGATATAATTAAAGTGTTCAAAGAAAGCATAACTATCACTTGTAGCTTTCTCACGAAGTAATAGCCCCTTTTTTGATGTTTACTAGTATAGTAAACATCTTTTTTTCGTAAAAAAAGATGGATCTACAATTGTAGATCCATCTAAATAAGTTAATTTAACTCTTCAATTCTCTCTTGTACATCTGTTCTTGGTCTTGCTTTCGGTACTTTTGCTGGATAACCGATTTGAAGCATTCCCACAACTTTCTCTCCACGTTTTACCCCAATCAATTCACGGAAATTTGCTTGCGTAGTCAATGCACCAGTTTTCCAAATCATCCCTATTCCTTGTTCCCAAGCTAGTAGACTAAAGTTTTGAATGAGACAACTTGTTGCGGCATAATCTTCTTCTCTAAGTTTTGCATCTGGATTTTCATCCATGATCACCATTAATAAAACTGGTACGTCCTTTATCTTTTTATAAGCCTTTTCTCCACTTTGTTTTTTAGCTTCCTCTGAACTTCCTGTTGCAGAGAACTTACGATTTAATTCTGCAACTTTTTCAATCGAATCACCATGAACAATTACAAATCTCCATGGTTCAGTCATTTTGTGATTTGGCACCCAAATTGCAGTATCTAACATACCCTTTAATTGCTCAATGTCCACTGGACGGTCTTCATATAATTGGATCGAGCGTCTTTCTTTGATCAATTCAGATAATTGCATGCTTTCTCCCCCCTATTAATTGAGAATTGTTTTCATCCAGTATATCACATTGTTTTTCGAAAAGTTAGAAAAAGACCCTTGTCTTTAAAACAAATAAAAATACTGCGACGTAATTGTCATCAACTACGACATAACAGAATTTTATGCCCCGCTTCTCAAGCGAAATCGACTCCCTTTCCGCAGGCACGGCTTCAGCTAACTAGGAAGCAAAGAACGCTTCCAAGTGGATCTTCAGCCCGTGGGATTGCGATTACTCATCCCATCGAAAACATTTGCTGTTCCTGCAGGAGTGTCGTCAATTTCACTTGATACGCTAGTTTAGTACATTGTAATATTAGCAGAGCATAAATTAATTACAAGTCGAAAATATACGCTATCCAGCGAAGGAAGTAAAAGGTTTGTGCCCACGAAAAGCGAGACCTTTTGCTGACATAGCGGGTAAGAAAGTTCTACTACGTCGCAGTTTCTATCTAATACGAATTTTAACACTCCGCAGTCTTTGCAATGACTTTTCTAATGGTAAATTAGATGCAGAAGAGTCTGTCACCTCTTTGACAGACTCTTCAAGCGTTATTATAAAGTTTCACCATTTGATTCTATTACTTTTTTATACCAATTAAACGATTTCTTTTTATATCGTTTACCTGTCCCGTTCCCTTCATTATCTAGGTCAACATAAATGAAACCATAACGTTTTCTCATTTCACCGGTTCCAGCACTTACTATGTCAATACATCCCCATGAAGTGTAACCAAGTAAATCGACCCCATCATCTACAGCTTCTATCATTTCCTTCAAATGTTCACGCATATATTCAATTCGATAATCATCGTCTACTGTATTGTGTTCCGTTAATTCATCGACAGCACCAAGGCCATTTTCCACAATAAACAATGGCTTTTGATATCGATCATACATTTGATTCATCGTTACCCTTAATCCAACTGGGTCAATTTGCCAACCCCAATCAGAGGCTTTTAAATATGGATTTTTTAATGATTTAAAGGCATTACCAGATGTTCCTTGTTTATTCACTTCCGGATCTGCACTTGTTAATCGAGAAGAATAATAAGAAAAAGAAATGAAATCAACAGGGTATGTTTTTAACAGTACTTTATCTTCTGGTTCCATCTCAATTTCTACATCTAATTCTCTAAACAATCGATTTGCATAAGAAGGATATTCACCTCTTGATTGAACATCAATAAAAAAGTATTGCTTTTGATTTTCTTTAACTGATTTTAGTAAGTCATCTGGATGACATGTATAGGGATAGATTTCAGCAGCAGCTAACATACACCCTATCATGAAATCTTCGCCATTAATTTCTTTCGCTGCTTTAGTAGCTAAACTACTTGCAACTAATTGATGATGTGCGGCTTGATACTTGACTTGATCAGCGTTTTCATCCTCTCTAATAACAAGACCACCACCAAAAAACGGGATGTGTAGGAGCATATTAATTTCATTAAATGTCAACCAATACTTAACCTTGTTTTTATACCGATTAAGGACAACTTTTGCGTATCGTTCATAGAAATCAACCAATTTGCGATTTCTCCACCCACCATACTCTTCAATAAGATACAGTGGTGTATCAAAGTGATTTAAAGTTACTAATGGTTCGATATCATATTTCTTACATTCATCAAATAAATTATCATAGAATTCTAGACCTTTTTGGTTCGGTTCTGTTTCATCACCATTAGGAAATATCCGTGGCCAAGAAATTGATGTCCGGAATACTTTAAAACCCATCTCCGCAAAAAGTTTAATATCTGCTTTATAATTATGATAGAAATCAATAGAGTCATGACTCGGGTAATAATTATATTCTGTATTTAATGCAACCTCTGGATTAAACAGAGCCTCTCTTCGTTCTTGCCCTGCTGGTAAGACATCAACCAAAGCCATACCTTTTCCATCTTCTTTATATGCACCTTCTGCTTGGTTAGCAGCTATTGCACCGCCCCATAAGAAATCTTTATTTAATGGCATGCTTATATCCTCCTCATTTTCGTACCTTAAGATACCTTTCATTAATATCTTTGGTTTACTATTTCTTGCTATCGACTGCATCCGATTATCTATGGTAGCTTCCCTAATTAAGCAAAATAAGGTGCATCAGTAGAAAATGCACCTTATTTTTATTCTAAAATCGTTTATCTTGTTTAAAAGGCACAACATCACCAGTTTCAAAGAAATGTTGAAGCATTCTGTTTTTGTATTCTTTTACTTTTTCATTAAATGCTGTATTATCAATTTGATTATTTTTCTCGTTTGGATCCGCTTTTAGATCATAAAATTCATCTTCTTCATATAATCGATAAACATACTTATAATCTTTATCTCTAAGCATCATTGCTTTAGTATGTTGCGGTATTTTTTCTTGTTCAGTAGTTCTAGGCCAGTACTCGTTATCCGGTGTATGTCCAGCATCCATAGCATGACTTTCCCCTTCTAAACGACCACCCTCACAGAATACAACATCTCTATGCTCGTTTTCACCTTGAAGGACAGATCTTAGCGATTTCCCAAACTGTGTATGAGCTGGTTCTATATCCAATAAATCCATTATGGTAGCCTGAACATCAATCAGTTCGACTAAAGCATCCGAATTTCGAGGTTTAAATTCCATACCTTTTGCTGGTTTAATTACTAATGGAACTCTTGTAAGGCAATCCTCAAACGTATTTTGTGTTTTCTCTACCATTTGGTAGTCTCCCGTATAATCACCATGATCACTAAAGAATACAAAAATAGTATCGTCGTATAACCCCTGATCTTTCAACGTTTTAATTAGATCGCCAATATAATCGTCTAATTTAGTCCCCATAGCATAGTAGATCTGTTTGATTTTCTTTAATTCCTCATCTGACAAATTGTATAGTTTTTGATTTTTATATATTCCTTGTATTAAACTTGGCTTTTTGCTCCATTCTTCCTCTGATAACTTAATAGGATCAGGAATATCGCTCTCATCAAACATATCAAACCACTTAGCATCAATTTGATATGGTGGATGCGGTAACGCAAGTGCTAGATACATGCAGAATGGGTCATCACCATATTCTTTATTTTCAAGAAATTCTTTGGCATGTTTAAATTGCTCTTCTTCTGGGTGATGAACCTTTTCACTCACACCTTTTGCATGTGTATAGACTTCTTTTTCTTCAATATTTTTATTCGCTTCTTTTTGTTGGCGTTCTTTTTTTAAACGTATTTGTTTCATCTTTTCAGCGAATTGATCATCCCTTGTCGAACAAAGTTGATGCACATCTGAATCTGTTTTTAGAAAATCATTACGCCCTCCCCAGTAGACATGATAACCTGAGTTCTTTAATGTTTTTAAAATATTGGGTTCTTTATCATCCATTAAATTATGCATAGTTCTCTGACCTTTAGTATGTGGATACCATCCTGTCATAAATGAAGATCTACTAGGTACACATACTGGATTTTGACAAAATGTATTCGAAAATGAAACACCTTCTTTGGCAAGTCCGTCAATTTCTGGCGTATGCACGGCATTGTTTCCATCATATCCTACTGAATCAGCTCGCCATTGATCTGCTACAATCATTACTACATTTTTCTTTTTATTCATATTTTAAAAAAGAGAGGAGTTTTCACTCCCCATCTTTTCTATTCCCTCCTCCTTAAATTTATTCTGCACTATCTGACTCATTTTCAACTGCAGTTTTATCTATCATTTTAAAGAATGGATAATAGATTAATCCAGCGATAGCAATATTAATAAATTGAAGTATTATTATAACCACTGACCCTTGTAAAAGAGCATTCATTATTATTGGAGTTCCAACAGGGATATGCGTACCATTAAGAATTGGGAATACACCTATAGAAAGCAAGAAATATGATATACTACCCAAAATTAAAGGTGTGAAAACGAATGGAATAAACATCATTGGGTTTAATACAATCGGTGTACCAAATATTATTGGTTCATTAATACCAAAGATTGTTCCAGGTAAAGATAACTTTCCTAATGTTTTATACTGTTTACTTTTGGACATAAAAGTCATTAAAAGAGCCAAAGCTAAAGTTGCACCTGCTCCACCAATACCAATTAACACTGCATAAAAACCAGTATGCACAATATTAGTTGGTTCAAGACCAGCACTGATGGCATCTAAGTTTTCCACACCAAGAGGTAGCCATACAGTTAAAAAGATTGGATTTACTACTAGTCTGCCATGAATACCAAAGAACCAAAGTACTTGTTGTATAAAAACGACTAGAATTAGTGCTGGTAAAGTTCCTCCAATGTTTTGTAAAGGAGATTGAATTAACGTATAAACGAACTGGTATATACTTCCATAATCAGTTAGTGAAAATAATGAACCTATCACACCGAAACCTACAACAATAACTATTGCTGGAGTCAAATTTGAGAACGTTCTAGCTACCGTTGGTGGAACACCATCTGGTAACTTAATGACCCATTCTTTTGCAATAAATATTAAATAGATACGTGTTGCTATGAGTCCTACAATAATTGAAACAAACAATCCTTGCGCACCTAAAAATTGAAATGGGATAGCACTTATATCTTCTGTTTGAATAGTTGGCAGTAATACCATGAAACTCATTAGAGAAATTAATCCAGCACCAGCGGCGCCTATACTATCTTGTCCAAAAACTTCTGCTAGTTTAAATGCGATTAAAAATACTGCATAAACTGCGACCAAACCTAATGTCATTGTACTTAAAGAGCTAAAAAGACCTTTTAAACCTGTTGATTGGATGAAATTTTGATATGCTTCAAAATTTAAACTACCCAAAAGTGTCGATAAAGCACCGATAATCATAACTGGTAACGTAGACATTAAACCATTAGAAACTGCCTTCAAATACTTATTCTCAGAAATTTTTCCAGATACTCGTTGAATTTTCATTTGAAATTTTTGCGTTTTCTCACTCACGTTAAACCCTCCTATTAAAAGATAATCTACTTATTTTGAATCAATTAATTCAAAAGCCCAATCTAAGACTTTTTCACCATTCATCATGCCGTAATCAAGACTGTTTATTACTTCTACAGGTATGCCATCTGCACCACCATATTGCTTTTCATAATCATCTTTGAGATAAGAAACTTGTGGTCCTAGAAGTAATACATTCGCAGCTTCAATGTGTTTCTTAATATCTCCACCTGATGTTGCCGTGATTTTCACCTCTTCACCTTTACTTGTTGCTGCCTTTTCCATTTTGCTTACCAACATACTTGTTGACATACCTGCTGCACATACTAATAAGATATTTTTCATTTTTTATTCCTCCTGTTTTTGTTTTTTATAATTTACTGATTTTTTCATGCATATCGATCATTTCTACAGCTAAATCTTTTAGTGTCATTGCATTCATCAAATGATCTTGTGCGTGGATCATCAATAGTGAAATTTCTGCTTTATCACCACGCGCTTCTGCTTGAATTAAATCTGTTT
Source organism: Paraliobacillus zengyii (assembly GCF_003268595.1). Taxonomy (NCBI): domain Bacteria; kingdom Bacillati; phylum Bacillota; class Bacilli; order Caryophanales; family Bacillaceae; genus Paraliobacillus; species Paraliobacillus zengyii. The sequence goes on from NZ_CP029797.1 coordinate 3,371,708, forward strand.
GTATTCGATGTGCTTTATTTAAATCTTCACTTGATGTCTCCATGAATTGATTCGCTTCTTCAAAGTTTCCTTGTTTTGCGGCAGCAATTGCTCGCATTGCATTACTTCGTGCATTTCCTCCGTTAACGATTATTCCCATGATTATCTCTTGATTATCCAATCGGAAGCCCTCCCTTTTATTGTTGCTTTTCTTTTTCTTTCTTAAGTTCATCTTATATGTAAAGCGCTTTCACCTAAAGTTAATCTTTTTCCTTTTCCAACGGAATATAATGACCAGAGTAATAATAAGAACCTAAACAAAGAGCTATATTGTTACTTTCTTAGCAAAAATAAAAAGAATGCGACGTTAATGTCTACATTCTTCTTAATATCTCTAGCACTTCTTGTTTATTTTCACAATTGATTAACTGTTTTATTATTTCACGGTTATCAACAAACTGAATTAAGCTTTTATACATTGGTTCTAATTTTTCTTGATTCACATCTGCAACATGGAGGAGACAAACAAATTGCACCATGCTCCCACCCCAATCAATCGGTCTCTCTAGTGTGGCTAGCGTCCAAAATGTCTGATCTGACTTCGGATTCATTGGGTGTGGGATTGCCACCAGATTACCATAGCTTGTTGAAGCAGCATTTTCCCGTTCCATAATAGAAGCTATAATCCCTTCTTCAGTCCGACCTTGCTTAACCAATTCATTGCCTAAAAAAGTAATTACATCTATTGGGCTAGAACAAGATAACTGTAAATAGATTAAATTAGGATCTAAATATTTATCAATAAGGGACATGTTTCTGTTCTCTACAACTTGTGTAATTTTATCCAATTCCACATCACCTAAAAGCGTACTAACAACTACATATGGAATCTTAATGGAGTCAGGGAGTGTTACAGTACTTACAATAAAATCAATGTCCTCTTCACTATATTTCGGTAAACTGTGTAGCTCTGTTACACCGATGATCGTTAACTGATTACCAAATTTAGCACGCATTTTATAGAATAATAATTGTGAGCTACCTCTTCCAGTGGTACAGACAATTAAACATCTCTTTGGTTTGGTTTTTAATTTTGTTCGTTCAATTGCAGCACCAAAATGAAGCGCAATATATCCGATCTCATTTTCATCAATTTTTATATTATGTTCTCGCTCGATAACTTTACTAGCTATAACACCCGCTTCAAACGCTAATGGATAGTTAACTTTTATTGCTTCAAGCATTGGGTTTCGAATATTCATATGATGCTTATAACGGTGAATTGCAGGTTTTAAATGAATCGCAATACCTGCATATAATTCTCTATCTGCAACAATACCTAATTGCATTTGTGCATCTACTTCACATACCAAACGATCAACTGTTTGTAAAATTGATTGATCAAAATTACTAGCTATATTCGATTGACTCTTATCTAAAAACAGTTTTGTACCTAATAAATGCATGGCAACGTAGGAAATCTCTACTACTGGAAATGTTGACTGTACAATCAATTCAACGTCCCTTATGATCATTTGAGCCACCTGATATTCCTTTTTGTTTTCTGGATCTTTTTCATCATAATTCACTAACTCTATATACTGTTCACTTTTAATACGTCGACAGGCAATTGCAATATGCACTACCAGATTATCCAAAGCTATATCTGATAAATTAAGTTGAAATTCCTTTAAACGCTTTAAAACAGTTAAACAAATTTCATCCATCTGCTCATTGGGAAGTAACCAATGTTTGTCTGTATTCTCCCTAGCTGTAATTTCTGTTCGGCTAAATAATACTTCAGCAATACAATAGCGAATATGCTTTTCCTCACCTCGTAGTTTCAAACCATAATTTGGTCGCTTGATTAACTCTAAGTGATATTTTTTAAGTATTACTTTGACATCCTTTAAATCATTTTTTAGTGTAGATCGACTGACAAATAAATCATCAGCAAGATCCTCAATCTTTGAATAATCAGGATTTAATAAAAATTTCTTTACTAAATGGTGAACACGATCTTCTGGTTCGACAGGAACTGATTCTTCCATTTCTATCATACTGTGTATAAAATTTTTGAATTTATCTTGTTCAATAATATCTAGATGGAAGCCATGACCCCGCTCTGATATAATCTTAGCTCCGGAATCCACTAGTATTTGATTCAACAGTTTAATATCATTTCGAATCGTTCTTGATGTAACTTGAATTAAGCTAGCTATATGTTCGCTTGTCACTGGAGTACTTTCTCTAATTAGTTCTTTGAGTATTTGCTGATGCCTCGTATTCATTAGAACCCTCCCTAGATGTTAGCTTTCATTCATTGTAAAGCGTTTTCATGATGTGTTGGGAATAATTTTTTTCCTCTAGCTAAGGAAATTTCTTGTTGTTTTATTACTTCAGACAACGCCACCTGTGAATTCTTTGTCTTTACCCTTTAAAATTTACTTCGACAAATTTCGCGAAATATTTAATAAAGAATAACATAATTAAACACTAATTTCACTATTCTCTTTAACAAACTATTTATATAAATAACAAAAAATAAACCCGTTCATCATGATGCGATGAACGGGTTTAAAGATTATTCTAATACTCTTCGTTTTTGATACAGATAAAATCCAAAGCCTGCTAATAGGAGTAACGCGCCCATTAGGAGCATGTTGAACATACTTGTCGCTGTGTCTGGTAATGATGTTTCGTCGTCATCACTAGAAGTAGCTGTTTCTTCACTTTCATCTGTATCATCTATATCACCTGTATCGGTATCGTCATTGTTTTCAGATCCTTCGTTTTCACCATTATCTGAACCATCTTCTTCCGGATCAGTTGGCTCTGTTGGATCTATCGGTTCCTCTTCTGGTTCTTCCGGATCTGTTGGATCAACAGGATCAACTGCCGCTACTTCAAATACAGTAAATATACTGAAGTGATTCGTTGTTGCAGTTAACATACCATCTTGATATGTTCCACCTATTAATTCCCATTCAGAGGTTTCTGGGTTGTAATAATACAATTTCACATCTTCTGGATTACTTACTTTATCATCGTCTACATTAAATTGTAATGTAACGTCTTCTGCAAATTCAGAGATCACTTCACCATTAGATGTTATAGTAAAATCAAAAATCCCACTAATTGCTGCTTCTCCATTTACCATTACACTATCAACTGCCACTACATCAACTGTTGTGTCACCATCTCCAAACACGCTTGCTGGAATAGTTGCAGTTGTTTGTTTCGTTTGAATTGTGATCGAAACATTTTTTGCTTTTAACATTGCAATTTGAGCACTTGTCAAACTTACTTCGATTTCATCTTCTTCATTTAATTCAATGATCACTTTACCCTTTTCTTTAACATTTTCAACCGCATCAACAGAAATAGTTGCTTTTCCATCTGTAACAGTTGGTTTTGTTGTAACGTTGCCCGCTTCATCTGCTTGATCTTCCTCAGGTTCTGTTGGTTCTTCAGGATCCGTTGGTTCCTCTGGATCTGTTGGGTCTGTTGGTTCTTCCTCACCTGGTACATATTCGCTGACATCTGTAGGACTAGTTACTTTCAATTGATATGTCTCATTGAAAATACTTGAAATACCAGTAAGATCAATTATATCGCCATCTTCAAATTCAAAATCGGCGTATACTAGGCCTGTTCGATTATCGACGCGTACAAGAATACTCTCATCACCTTTAGAAGCTGTGAATTCAAATGTTCCATAACTGTTCACTTCTTCAAGTCCTGATATCGTTACACCTTTAAGTGATACCAATTCGCCTTGGTTCGAATCATCAATTGCACTTGGTGATAATTCAATTGGGTTCGGCACATCATTTGTTCCAATAACTTCTAGTCCAGTTATACTAGATAATTGGAACTCTCCACTGTAACTTGCAGCTTCAGCGGTAAATGTTACAATATCCCCGATAGAAACACTATCGCCACCATAATATACATATGTTCCACCAGTTTCATCTTGCATATAGAAGCCATTGCTTCCCCATGCACCTGGTGTTGTAGTAACAATACCTTCTACAGTTACAACCGTACCAGCTTCTGCATTTCTTGCTTCCGCAATTGTTACTTCACCTAATTCTTCATCTGATCCATTATCTACTGCAACAATACGTCCTTCTGCCGCGTAATCAATTGGATTTGCTTCGGTACTTTCTAAACTCTTGACGTAATCAACAAACGAGTCTAAATCTACTGGACCCATTTCTACATTCATACCAAGATCTTTAATTGGCCCTTCTGAAGTTCCCATATAATTATTTACTGTTAAAGTATATGTTTCATCTTCATCAATTGGTGTACCATCCATAAACATAATATCGATAGCTTCGTTTGTTGAAGTATCCCATGTATATTTCATTCCACCAACACTGTAATCTGGTCCATATTGCGGAGATAACTGTTCATTTATAATCTCGTACATATCAGCACCAGTCACTTCTACCTTCATTAACGTATTACCAAATGGCATGACGTTATATAAATTGCCCCATGTCACTTCTCCTGCTAATAATTGGTCTCTAATACCGCCACCATTCATCAGAGAAAAGTCACTATCCATGGAATATAACATTGCATCTGCAATTAAATTACCCAAGCCATGGTCACCGTCATTCGAATAACTACCTGTCATTGTATTCGCATTATAACCTAATACTTCATTCATTTTATCCGCAATTAAGTCATCATACTTTTCTAATATTTCTGTTACCGCTGCATCTGGTTCCATTTTACTTTGATCAACAAATACAATTTCTGCTTCTTTCGTAACAATATCTCCTGTTTCTCTATCAATCTCGATATCTACGTCTGCAAAAGCTTTACCATATTCAGATGCTTGAACAATTAATTTATTATCTACTACTGCATCAACCACTTGATGATTATGAGCAGCAAATATAATATCAACCGCATCATTCACATTGTTCGCTAAATCTGCTGCATCTCCTGTAGCAGACGCACCATCTTGGTCAGCTGGCATATGCGCTAAAACCACAATAGCTTCTACACCCTGCTCTTGTAATTCTGCAGCTGCTTTATTAACAGCCGCCGTTTCGTCCGTAAATTCAATATCTTCTATTCCTGCAGGCATAACCATAGTTGCTGATGCCTGTGTATTAACACCAATAAAGCCAATTTCTTCTCCATCAATTTCTTGAATTGCATATGCATCTAAGATTGTTTCTCCTGAGTCTTTATAAACACAGTTAGCACACAAATTGTCAAAGTCTATACCATCATAGTCTTCGGTACCTAAACCATCAGGATGTTCTCCACCGTTTACCATTCGAAGTAATTCAGTTGTTCCTTCATCAAATTCGTGATTACCAACTGTTCCAAAATCAAAACCTATTTCCTCCATTATTTCAACAGTAGGTTCGTCTTGATAAAGACCAGATACTGGTGAGCTTCCACCAATCATATCCCCTGCATGAACAATAAGGGTGTTCTCGTTATCTTCCTCTCGATCTTTAATATAAGCTGATGTATAATCCATACGACCATACATACCATCTACCTCGCCATCTCCATCAATATCAAGCTCATATTCTTGATCAATTTTACCATGAAGATCGTTCATACTTAATAATTGAATTTCCAAAATGTCATCTGATGGTGGATCGACAGGTTCTGATCCTTCATCTTCTACCGCTGTATATCCTTGAGCTTCTGCTTCTTCTACACTAGCAAAGAAAATACGTTTATCTACTGGCACTTCCGCCCACTCTAATGGTGCAACATACTCTTTGGTATCAGAGTTTCCAACATATCTACCGAAATCTCCACCTTCTGTTATTGCACGATATTCAAAAGGAAGTTCCTTTAGTGGACTTTCTGGATTCCAAATTCCTAACTCATTATCTAATGCTTCTCTTGTGGCTGCTTGATATTCTGCATATTCGTTCTCATCACCAACTGGCCAAATAAAATACGAAACCGCGTAACCTTGTTTAACTTGTTCTAAATTTGTGTTTACGCCTTTTTCATTAATTACTTGCGCTAGCAAACGCCCGTATGCATCTGTTGCTTCTTCACCAATTTTTAATGTAACGGTACTTCCTTCAGGTAATAGCTGTTTTAAGTTTTCGGTTGCGGCATAACCATGTTCCTTCTGATTTGCTTCATCTACACCGTTCGCACCTGCTACACTTGTCTCAGGTGTGTCAATATTTACAAATCGAACCCGATCTGCTCCGAGTACTGGCGTGTTAAGTCGAATTGTATCTCCATCAGATACGTACATGACTGTTGATGTATAAACACCTGCTGCAGTTGGTGCTTCTGGTTGTTCATCTGCAAGTTTGATATCACTCGCTTCAGTCGGAATCAATTGATAAGAAGTGTATTGACTCATAATTGCCGTCACATCATACCATTTTCCTTCTTCTATTGCTGCAATATCTAGCGAACCTTCCATCACACGTAAGGTTGTACTATTAAAGTCTTCATCAACTAAGGAAATATTATAACCACCACCAGCTGGGCTGTCTGGAATATTGCTAATATAACCATTGATATGAACTAATTCTCCTTCATATCCTTCTGCGATTGCACTATCTTGCATATCTGCTAGCGTAATTGACTTTGGATCAGGTAACACTTGTCCACTATCAATCACTTCAACGCTAGTCGGTACAATTTCTTTTAAACCATTATACGTTTCAAGTTCTCCAGAAACCTTAACCTTATCTCCTTTTTCCAAAGTAGGAAAATCACCTTGGTCATAAGCAAATAGGTTAATCCCACCTGTATCATCTTGAATGTACGTAGAATATTGTCCATTCCCAATCGAACTTGGACTAGCAAGAACAATACCTTCTATCATTGCAAGTTGACCATCCGCCATATCGCGAACATCCGTAATAGCTGTTACTTCTGTTGGCTCTTCTGGTTCAGTTGGTCCAGTTGGTACGGAGGGATCGGTGAACTCGATACTAGAGACAGATTCAATAGACTCTAGATTCGAATAAACATCTCTTTCACCTGTCACCAGAACTTCTTGTCCTAAAGCGTTCGGATTATTTTCAGGATTAAAAGTTTCTCTATCACCACTTTGTAACTGTACAACTATAGTAGTTGTAGTATCTGTAGCTGAGTCAGACAGCTTAACAGCATATGGGTTGTTAAACCCCTCTACTATGTAGCCCTTCAATGTCACTTCTGTTCCGTGCTCTTGTTCTAGAGCCTCCGCTACTGTAAGTGTCATTTCTTCGTTTTCTGCCGCGCTCACTACTGGAATGAGCGAACTCGAGAAATTCGAAAATACTAGAATTGCGATTAAAAACAAACTACTAAACTTCTTTAATGATAAAAATTTCATCTGTTTCCTCCTATTGTTATATTTTACATTTTCTATTGTAACACATAAAAACCGAACATTATTAAACTTTTGTAAGGTTATCTTACGGATTTTGTAAATAATTATTAAGTTTCAGTCAATTTTTATTTACATTTGAGACTTTTTTACTATATTAGTACTTTACTAGTTTTATAGAATATAAAGTTTTCAGGAATTTAAGATCTGTAGTTGAATATTTTAAAATAGTAGCATATAATAATTATAGTTAATAAATTAATTTAATTAAGTTAAATAAGGAGGATTTATTACTATGGAAACTGCAACATTAATATCTAAATTTCAAGGTGTTTTTCAAACAGATGCAATACCCCGCCTGTTTTTTGCTCCAGGTCGAATAAACTTGATTGGTGAACATACCGATTATAATGGTGGCTATGTCTTCCCTGCTTCTATTTCATTTGGAACTTACGCTTTAGCTTTAAAACGAACTGATTCTAAGGTTCGTTTCTATTCAATGAACTTTGATGAGAGCGGTATCATTACAACCACATTAAGTGATTTATCCTATAATCAGAAAGATGATTGGGCTAATTACCCTAAAGGCATGTTGGCTAGCTTAATCAATGAAGGATTTTCAATTGAGACTGGCTTTGATGTACTCTACTTTGGCAATATCCCAAATGGTGCCGGATTATCTTCCTCGGCTTCAATCGAATTAGTTACTGGGGTCTTATTAGAAAGTTTATTTAACCTACGTATCAATCGGATTCACATGGTACAATTAGGCCAAAAAGTAGAAAACAACTATATTGGTGTGAATAGTGGTATTATGGATCAATTTGCAATAGGTATGGGCAAGCAAGGTCACGCCATCTTACTCGATTGCAATACACTAGATTACCAATACGCGCCCGTTGATTTAAAGGATTATGTGATTATGATCATTAATACAAATAAACGTCGCGAACTTGCAGGATCCAAATATAATGAGCGTCGGACGCAATGCGAACAAGCGTTAAAAGATTTGCAAACTGAATTAAAAATTAAAAGTTTAGGCGAATTATCGATTGAGAAATTTGAAAAGCATAAACACTTAATTGAAAGCAAAACAAATCAACAACGCGCAAAACATGCTGTGTATGAAAATCAACGAACAAAAGAAGCATTAGCAAAGTTACAGAGTGAAGATTTAGTTGCGTTTGGTGAATTAATGAACCAATCACATATTTCTCTTCAATATGATTATGAAGTAACTGGCGTTGAACTAGACACAATTGTTGAAGCTGCTTGGAAACAAGCAGGTGTAATCGGAGCTCGTATGACAGGAGCAGGGTTTGGTGGTTGTGCCATTGCAATTACACCGCGTAGTGAGGTGGATACTTTTAAAGAAAATGTCAATGCGATATATAAAGAAAAAATAGGTTATGATGCAACGTTTTACCTCGCAACAATTGGAGATGGTGCGAAGGAAATCACAACAGAAGGAGTGTTATAAATGCAAGTATTGGTTTTAGGTGGAGCAGGATTTATTGGTTCTCATGCGGTCTATCAATTAATCGATCAAGGACATAAGGTTATTGTGGTTGATAATTTAGAAACTGGGCATCGCGAGGCCCTACATCCTGACGTAACATTTTACCCTGGTGATATTCGTGATATTGACTTTTTACGTGAAGTTTTTTCAAATGAAAATATTGAGGCAGTCCTACATTTCGCTGCTAATTCTTTAGTTGGTGAATCCATGGAGAACCCACTCAAGTATTTCGATAATAATGTTTATGGTACACAAGTATTATTGCAGGCAATGCACGAGTTTTCTATTGATAAAATTGTCTTCTCTTCCTCGGCTGCTACTTACGGGGAACCCGAGTCTGTTCCAATAACAGAAACAATGCCTACTTTACCAACAAGCACCTATGGGGAAACAAAACTAACAATGGAAAAATTAATGAAGTGGTGTGAAGTTGCATATGGTATACGTTATGTATCATTACGATATTTTAATGTTGCTGGAGCGCGATCAACAGCTGTAATTGGTGAAGACCATCAACCAGAGACTCATCTCATTCCTATTATCTTACAGGTAGCCTTAGAGCAACGTCCACATATTACTGTGTTTGGTGAAGACTATCCAACGGAAGATGGCACATGTATTCGTGATTACATTCATGTCGAAGATTTAATAGATGCACATATTCTTTCTCTTGAATATTTACAAAGTGGCAGTGCTAGTGACATCTTTAATTTAGGCAGCAGCCAAGGTTTTTCTGTAAAAGAAATGATTCAAGCAGCTAGAGAAGTGACCAACCATGCTATTCCTGCAAAAATTGGTGAACGACGAGCTGGCGATCCTAGCACACTAATCGCTTCATCTGAAAAAGCGAAGACTATCTTGAAATGGGAACCTAAAAAAACGGAGATAAACCGTATCATTCAAGATGCTTGGCGCTGGCACCAAAAACATCCAAATGGCTATCGAAAGGAAATGTAGATCATGAATCAACACATCTTTAAACATATAGCGCAATTAATTGAAAAAGGAATAAAGCAAGCGTTGATCACTGAACGTGATGAAATTTACGTACGGAATCAAATACTTGGATTGCTACAATTGGAAAAGTATGAAGAGCCAGATAAAGGAACAGAAGATAGAAGCATTCCTGACTTACTCGATACCCTGCTATCCTTTGCCATAGAGACGAAAGTAATAGCAGATATTTTAGATGAAAAGGAAATGCTTAGCGCAAAGATTATGGATTGCTTTTTATCGAAACCGTCGGAAATTAACGCAATTTTTCATCAGAAATATAAGGAATCACCAAGCGCTGCTACAGACTACTTTTATCAACTAAGTAAAGATAGTAACTATATTCAAATGAAGCGAATCGCCAAGAATATTCACTATAAGACACAAACACCCTATGGCGATTTAGACATTACTATTAATTTATCCAAACCTGAGAAAGATCCTGAACAACTTAAACGGGAACGTGCGATGAAGCAAGTTGTAAGCTACCCAAATTGTGTACTTTGCGCGGAAAATGAAGGATACGTTGGACGAACCGGACATCCAGCTAGGTCCAATCACAGAATTATCGACGTTACATTAGAAGGAGAACAGTGGTTTTTACAATACTCTCCTTATGTTTATTATAATGAGCATAGTATTTTGTTTGCAGGCGAGCATAGGCCCATGAAAATAAATCGTGCAAGTTTTGAACGTTTAACAGCTTTTGTTGAACAGTTTCCTCATTACTTTATGGGATCCAATGCGGACATACCAATTGTTGGTGGCAGTATTCTGAATCACGACCATTACCAAGGCGGAAGATATACTTTTGCAATGACAAAAGCACAAGAAGAATTCCTATTCGAATTAGAGAGATTTCCACATGTTCATGCTGCCGTTGTAAAATGGCCTATGTCTGTTATTCGTTTACGTAGTCAACAAAAGGAAGATCTGCTTGACGCTGCAGATCATATTTTGAAAACTTGGAAGCAATATAGTGATTCTAGCGTTGCTATTAAAGCATTTACTAAATCCACACCACATAATACAATTACACCAATTGCACGGATACGAGATGATCACTTTGAATTAGATCTTGTCTTACGTAATAATCGGACATCTGAGCTACATCCTTTTGGTATTTTTCATCCACATGAAGATGTCCATCATATAAAAAAAGAAAACATCGGATTAATTGAAGTAATGGGGTTAGCCGTACTACCTCCTCGTTTAAAATCTGAAATTGATTTAATTAAAAGCTTTTTAATTGATGGTAAAACCAAAGTGGATTCTTATCATCAAGCATGGGCGGAGGAAATCAAGCATGCTCATCCTAACTTGAGTGAATCTAACGTGGAAGAAATCGTTTATGACGCTTTAGGTAAAAAATTCACCCGAGTTTTAGAGGATTCTGGTGTCTTTAAGTCGAATAATGAAGGTAGAGAAGCGTTTAAACGTTTCCTTGAAACCTTAAATCGGTAAATATAGGAGGGCAATATATGCAAGTAAACGTAGAAAATTTAGAAATTGCAGGACACAGTTGGAAAGAGTTCACACTTTCTAACAAGCAAGGAATGGAAGTTAGCTGCCTTAATTATGGTGGAATTATCACAAAAATAATGACACCCAATAAAAATAACGAATTTGAAAACGTTATCTTAAGTTATGCAGATTATGAAGATTATCTCGATAATCCTAATTTTTTCGGTGCTTTAATTGGTCGTGTAGCTGGTAGAATTGAAGCATCCTCTTTTCAATTAGATGGTAAGACTTATAATCTGCCATCTAATGAAGGAAAACACCATTTACACGGAGGCGCTGCAGGTTTCCATAAAGTACTTTGGCAAGCCGCTCCATTTGAAGAATCTGATGCTGTTGGGGTTACGCTAACACATAGAAGTCAAGATGGAGATGGAGGTTATCCAGGAAATCTTGTTATGAAAGTGACTTATACGCTAACAAATGAGAACGCTTTTAACATCACTTATGAAGCTGTTGTAGATCAAAAAACTATCCTAACCACTACAAATCACTCCTATTTTAATTTGAGTGGAAATTTAAAAACAGATATTTTACAGCATGATGTGAAAATGGAGGCTAGTCAATTTGTTGAATTAGATCATGAATTAATACCTACCGGAAATATTCTTCCTGTTGAAGGTACCGTGTTTGATTTTCAACATGGTCATAAGATTATAGATGGTATACATTCAGTTGATCAGCAAAACCTAGTCGCGTCAAACGGGTATGATCATTATTTCCTTTTTGATCATAACAAAAAAGAAAATGTAGTAGTTACAGAACAAACAAGTGGTAGAAAATTGACTGTCCAAACAGATCAACCAGGTATCGTTATGTATACTTCAAATGGTCTGGACGACACAATTAAACTTAGAGAGGGCAAGTCGGCTAAATATTTAGGTGTTTGTTTAGAAACACAATCAACACCTGCCTCACTTGAACATGAAGGTTTCCCTAGTATTTTACTAGAAAAGGATGCACCTTATAAAACAACTACTAACTTTATTTTTAGTACGAACTAATAGCAAAAGAATAGGATACTAAATTAACTAAATCAAACAATCGGAATATTATATATGTTTATTCAACTATAGTTCGATTATTTGATTGAGTTAAAAGGTAATTTAGAAGTTGAAATATGCGAGACTACTGTGTGAACAGCAAATGTATTCGATGAGGCGAGTAATGCAGTCCCACAAACTGAAAATTCTCCATAGATAGCTGAGGTTCACGGATAGAAAGTATATTTAATGCTGCGGAAGGTTCGTTATGTGCAAGAGACTCATTTAAGTTATTTAAATCACTAAAGAAAAACTAGGACACGTTTGCATGTCCTAGTTTCTTTATACCTATTCACTTTAGCTTCTTATTAAAAATTTCACTCCGTATGTCGCTAGTTATATAGGTTCCACCTAGTCTTCATCTACTAATCTATCTGTATCTCCTTCTCTTCATTAGAAAATTGAATATGAATAGATATTCTATAAAAATGATTATGGAATGATAGAACCCTGTAGACTCGAAGGAAACAGCTGTAAGTGAACTTGCTTCTCTTATCCTTTGATTAATTTTGTTCGAATATGGTTAGAGAATAATTCCACTAGTAAAATAAGGATCATTAAACCAATTAAGATAGACCCTACTTCTGTCCATCTGTAGGCATTCATCGCAAAAATTAGAGGTGCACCTATACCCCCAGCGCCTACCAAGCCTAGAATAGAAGCTTCTCTTAAATTCATGTCGAAGCGATATATCATAATAGATAGAAAAATCGCAAATAATTGAGGTACGATCCCATATCGGATCTTTTCAAACGTGTTACAGCCAATCGATGTCATGGACTCCAGAATGCTTGTATCTAAATCTTCAATTGCGTCCACATAAAGCTTCGCTAGCATTCCAATCGAAATAAGCGCAATGGTGAGCACACCTGCAAAAGGTCCTGGTCCTGTCACCCGAATAAACATTAATCCATAAACCAAAGCAGGAACTGTTCTGATAAAAATCAGTAATAGTCTTGTAACAAATGCTACAGGCTTAGGCACCACGTTTGACGCCGATAAAAAGGCTAATGGAATAGCTAATAAAGCTCCAATAATCGTGCCTAAAAAAGCAATCGCTATCGTCTCAACCAGTAAATACAATACCCCTTGTGATGTCACATTTAATAATAAATCTAAATCTGGAGTGACAATACCTTGTAAAATATTTGTCGCAATTACCCAGCCACTTTCCTCAACATTTTCAAGATTCACTGCTGAAAAGGACCATATAAATAAGGAAGCAACGAGGGCTGTCACGATTAAAATATAACGATTATTACGAGGTACATTCATTAATTGCTTTTCTATCATTTCCATTTATTTTTCCCCCTTTTACATCAGCTTTTTCCTGAAGTGCTCACTAACGGTTTCAATTAAAAATACTGTGATAGCAAGCATGAATAAGATCATCCCGACGCTCGCATAATCTCGCCAACCGAGACCTTCGTTAAGTAAAAGTCCTATCCCACCTGCACCAACATATCCTAATATGGCTGCATAGCGTACATTTCCTTCAAAGCAAAATAAAGAAGTCGATAAAAAATTAGGCAATACTTGAGGGAATATTGCATGACGAAAAGCATGAATCCGCGTCATTCCAATTGATTCCATTGCTTCAAAAGCTCCCATATCAACATTCTCTATTTGTTCATATAGAAGTTTTCCAACATATGCAAGTGTAAATAAGAAGATCGCTACAGTTCCGGCAAGCGTCCCAAGACCAAAAATAAAAGTTGCAATAAGGGCTGAAACTAATGTGGGCAGTGTCCTTAAGATACTTAGAAATACTTTTGCAAGTAAGACAATTGCTTTTTGTTTCACCATATTAGAAGCAGCTAAAAAGGCAACTGGAATCGCTATAACGGAACCAAAAATAGAACCAAGTAAAGACATTTTTATCGTATCCATTAATGGCTGCCACAAATATGGAAGGTACTCCCATTTAGGGGGTATCATATCTCCAATAATAACGAAAAACTGTTGCCATCTTCGTATTAAAATTTCCAATTGGAAATTAGTGAAATATACTGATAGCCATATCGCAATCACTATAACTAATAAAATAATAGGTGTACGTGAACGTTTCTCCAGAATGGATTTTCCGTTTGGTAATATTATTTTTTTAGGAGGAAATATTTTATCATACATATACTTCTTTCCCCTTCTCCTCGATTTCTTCCTTTATTTCATCTAGTTTTCCCTTGTATATATAGTCAAGAATTTCAGGAGTAACTTCGTTCGCATGACCATCATAGACAATCTCTCCAGTCCGAATACCAATAATGCGATCAGCATATTCTAAAGCCACTTCGACATGGTGAATATTCATAATTACGGATATTTGCATATCTTGATTTATTTTTTTAAAATCTTTCATTACTTGTTTTGAAGTAACAGGATCCAAGGAGGCAATGGGTTCATCCGCTAAAATAATGAAAGGGTTTTGTGCCAATGTTCTTGCTAAAGCCACCCGTTGTTGTTGACCACCAGATAATTGATCTACACGCGCATAAGCCTTGTCCAAAATTCCAACTTGATCCAAGGCAGTAAGTGCCTTTATCTTATGTTCCTTTGAAAATATTCCCGTTATTTTACGCCAAACAGGTAAGTCCGGTATAAAGGAAACTAGGACATTTTTTAACACTGTTGTACGGGTAACTAGATTAAAAGATTGAAAAATCATTCCAATTTTCCTTCTTAGCTTTCGGACACCTTTTCCTTTTAACTGTCCTACTTCAATATCATCCACCAGGAGTCTTCCCTCTGTGATATCATGCATCCGATTAATACATCGTAATAAAGTTGATTTACCAGCCCCAGATAAACCAATTATGGCGACAAATTCGCCTTGTTCTATTGATAAGTTTATATCCCGCAGTGCCAATACATCTTTTCCATACCTTTTTTCAACATTTATAAATTCTATCATGTTAAAATCCCCAATCTTCATTACAAACTTTTAAGTTTAGGTGAAAAGAGAACACCGTATACGATGCTCTCTTTTTTTTACTTTTTCATACTTATTTCACTATCTTTTCCTTATTAATTTAGTGATTGAACTAATTCTTGCGCTTCACGTTCTGCATCATAATCTTCAGAAGTAGCCTCCTGATATCCCTCATGATTATAGATCGAAATAACTTCTTTCCCTTCTTCTGTTTCAGCAATATTTATAAATGCCTGCTGAAGTGCTGCTTTTAAGTCATCGTCCATGTTTTCAGAATTCTTACTCACACTAACTGTGTCGTTATAAATTCCTGATGTTACACCAATAACATTTGTTTCGTCCCAAATCGATTCTTCACGCTCAAAATCACTTTCCCAAGCCTCCGCATTATCACGACGAGCGTCTGCATAGGTAACCATTACATCAATTTGCTCTGCTGCAAGTCGTGCAAATGCACTACCGTAGGAATCCGCTTGCACTACATTATCTAAATCTGTAATAGTTTTATCAAACTTATCATCTAACCAAAGTGCTGGATAAATATAACCTGCAGGTGATGAAGATGACATCACTGACCACGATGCACTATTTATATCTTCAAAGCTTAATTCTTCTCCATTATTTACTTTTTCCGCTAATTCTTGTCCCTTTTCTGAAGGTCCTGCAATCATTAATGCGCGATAGTAAGTAACTTGCTCATCTGATGCATCTGTTGGTTTATTATTATTCCAATCTATAGCTTTGTCAGAATCATTATTCAATCCTGCACGAGTGGCAGTTAAAATTACTTCTGCTCCATCGTCATATAAAACATAAGTTCCACCTGGTATCAACCCAACATCTGTAGTTCCAGCCGAAAGTGCTTCTCCTACAGCCTCATAATTTGTTCCAACGGTAATATCTACTTCTCCGATATCATAACCAAGAGAAGACATTTCTTCTATTAATAAATTTTTAAGTGGCTCAGTAGCCGTGATAATTTCTTCTGGATCTCTTGAAGGTACAAAGCCAATAGAAAGCTTATCTAAAGATTTATTTTCTTCCACTACCTCTGCTGAAGCTTCTTCTGTTTCTGTCGTTTCTGCTTCATTTTCAGTTGCTTCTTCTTCACCCTCTTCAGAATTTCCGCAAGAGGCTAAAAATAAAACCAATAGTAATATACCTAATCCAACCATAAATTTCTTTAACATTGTTGATCCCCTCTCTCGTATTCAATTGAACTACTACTTACTTATACTATCCATCAATTGTTTAGTAGATATGAATAACATGTTAAACATTGTTAATTTATTGTAAGATTAACTTAATATATTAATCTAAAGTTAAATGTTTCGTGTACTTTATTGAATGAAAAAGAGTAGCAATAAAAAAATGATCGATGGGTTAGTTAAAATTTAGCTACCACCATCAATCATTTTATTAACTTCAAACTATACTTATGGATTTATAATAAAATTATCAATATTGATCCGTTTACTCGAAGTCCCATTGACAACGATTTGAAAGCGAACGGATCCTGTTTCGCCCACAGAGATAGTTTTTTCTTCAAGGAAACTGCTACTTGTAAAAGGCCCAGCAACATTTGTCCAACTACTACCACCATTGGTCGATTTCTGAAGTGACCACGTGGCACCGGTGTCACTTCCGAAATTCGCATGTGATACGGTAACTGATTCAGCAATTTCTACATCAAAATTCATCTTAATACTGCCATTGGAACGAATACGTGCAGATTGTGTGCCGTCCTTTTTATCAGATGCTAACGTACCAAGGAGTGCGTTGTCAAAATGCCATTCTCCTGAATCTAAAGAAACATTTCCAGCAGCATATGCACCTTTACTGCCACTTTCGAAATTCTCAGTGCCGTCTGTTTCAGTCGGTGGTTCTTCACCGCCTCCATCTCCATCTTCATATCCATAGGAGCCCGCACTAAAAGTAGACCTATCCCACCAATCATATCCTGGAGCTGGGCTTGCCCATGGCTCTTGCTCAGGCTCTGTAGATGTCTCTGGATTTTCAATTGTTAATAAATCAGTCGGCTGATCTAGTTGCAGACCAGAAACCTGATCAAATGAAGTATAGCTTTCTTGTTCTGCTAACCAATTAATCAAATTCGTTAATAATACATGATTATCCTGATCATAGAAACCATCGTACGTTGTTTTTGTTTGACCATTTTCTTCTCGTTTATATTTTGGTGTAATATCCTCAACAGGTGAAGAATCTCCAATCACTGCAACTTTTCCTAGACTTGGTTTTGAAATTGCTACATATGGACCTTCTTCTACACCACCGCCATTGTAGACACCTTGATCGACTGCGTGCGCCCATGCTTGTGTTGTCTCTTCGACATATACAATACCTTTCGCTTTATTTGGATCAGTTATCGCAAGTGTAGAACCTGCGTGCATAGTCATTTCTGTTACATCTTCGGTAATATCAAAACTTTGCTGTGGGGAAACGATAATATCACCAGCAATATTACCAAGTGAATTGTAACGAATACGGATTCCAAAATTATCAGACATCCAGTCAGAGCTATTCACATTCGTCATATAAAAGGAATTCGCTTCTTCTTGGCTCATGCCAAGCGTTGGATCATTCCACGCCCCTCTGCGATATCCATTAAAAACTTCTGAAGCGTCCCACCTGTTTTTATTTCTATCTGCGTTATAATGATCTGTGATAAAAAAAATACTACCGCCTTGATCCACATAATCTAGTAATGCTTGTTGTTCTTGAGTAGAAAAAGGTATATTGGCTTCTGGAATAACAAATACCTCATAATTCCTCAAATCACTTAAGGTAATTCTTCCTTCTTTTCTTAATTCTTTTACATAGTAGCCTTCATTTGCAATTGCTTCGGCAAAATCAGAAAATGCACCATCAATTACCCAGTCAGCTGCTCCAGCTGTTTGACCGTGGACGTTATCAAATAACACAGACATTCCGTTAGCATTTCCAGACGGGTTAATCTCAGGTGCTGGATCTGTTGGACCCTCAGCTAAAACACTCGGAATCCCAAATCCAAATAAACTTGCTACCAACACTAAACTAATTATCATCTTCTTCAACGCACATTCCTCCTCCATTTTGAAAACTTCTTTGAACACTTACAATCTAGCATACGAATATAGAGGGGGTATGGAGAAGGAATTAAATTCGTGTAAATTATAATGGGTTGATAGAATAGATGAGAGTTACCTCGTTCTAAATTTAATACAAGAATAGCCTTCAGGACTTTCAAAGTTGAGTTCTTGTAGATTAACCAATAAACACTATCTAAATATAAAGGTAACGCTTTCTCAGTAGCAGAAAAGGTAAAAAGTGTTTTATCACCCTTTTCTAGATTAATAGGACACTTTGATATTTTTCCTCATTAACTATAAATAAGATAACGCACTTCACCCAACACGCTATACGTTTACCTCACCGTTACGTTCAAACAATTCTACTAGTAATAATGCGACAGCACCTAATGCTGTTGCTTGATCACCTAAATCCGTCAGTACGACCTCTGTTTGTTTTGCTTGAGGAGTTAGTGCTCTGGCTCTGATCGTTTTTTGTATCGCTGCTAAAATAAAGTCACCTGATCTCGATACACCACCACCTATAATAATCTTGGAAGGATTAATCGTATGAATAAGATTAATTAAACCAATACCGATATATTCACCAGTTTCATATAATAACCGTTGTGCAAAGCTATCCCCTTGTTGCGCTGCTTGAAATACAGAAATCCCTGTTATCTTATCTAGTTTTCCTTCATAAAGGCTTTGTAGTGTGCTTTTTTCTCCTTGTTTTAAGGCTTCTGTTGTTCTTTCTGCAATGGCTGGGCCTGAAATCACAGTTTGCAAACATCCTCTATTACCACATTCGCACTGTTTTCCATTAAGATCTACTGTCATATGTCCGATTTCTCCAGCAATGCTAAACTCTCCATGATATAGCTTCCCATTAATTGTTATCCCCGCACCAACACCATTACCAATATTAACGGCTATCATGCTAGCGAAGCCTTTTCCTTTTCCGAACCACACCTCACCGATTGCTAAAGCACGTGCATCATTTTCAACTTTTACTGTATAGTTAAATGTCTCTTCTAGCTCTGCCTTTATCGGAATATCACGTAAATCTAAGTTAGGGGCAAATAATGCAATTCCTTCAGCAACATCGACTACACCATGCATCGCGACACCGATACCAATTATTTTATCTTCTATAGAAGCATTCATTTGTAATAGATTATGAATACTATTTTTTAAAGTCACAAGAAATGATTCTTTAGAAATAGGAGTAGTTATCTCAGTAGTATTGTTGGCAGTAATTCTCCCAGAAAGATCAGTAAGAATACATTCAATTTCTGTTGGCCCGGCATCTACACCAATAATATAAAATCCTAGATGATTTATGACAAGCATCGTTGGTTTTCGTCCTCCTTGTGAGGTACCTTGCACACTTTCTTTCACAATATCCTGTTCTATCAATTCCTTGACAATGCTTCCGACTGTCGGTGGTGTTAATTTTGTGTCCTTTGCAATTTGCGCTCTCGATATAGGACCATCGTTTACAATTTTATTTAAAATAACTGACTTATTTAATGACTTCATCCATTGAAAGCTTCCTGTTTGTACCACTATACTTCCGCCTCTCTTGGTATCTTAACTATTGATATTAGCACATTAATTAATTTAATTAAACAAGAAATTAAACAGAAAGAAAGCTTACCCTGTTAAGAGTAAGCTTGATTCTCTATCTTTTAATAGCCACCACGAATATGTTCGTGTACTTCTTTATCGTAAAATGTTTTGATCTTTTCTAATTCAGCAGAAGAAAATGCAGGCACATTTACTGCTTGAAGATTATCTTCTACTTGTTGAACGTTTTTAAAGCCAGGAATAACTGTTGAAATCTCCTCTTGTTGCATAATCCACTTTAATGCAGCTCGAGTCATATTACCTCGATCCTCTTTGACCCAATTAAGTTGATTACTAAGTGCAACTCCTTTTTCAAAAGGTAAACCACCAAATGTTTCGCCAACATTGAATGCATCTCCATTTTGGTTGAACTTGCGATGATCATCTTCTTCAAATTGATGATTGGAAGTGAATTTACCTGTTAATAAGCCACTTGCAAGTGGCACACGGGCTATTATTCCAACACCACTTTGTTTAGCTTTTGGAAATAGTTCTGCTAATGGTTTTTGCCGTAGCATATTAAAAATCACTTGGAGCGTACTGACATTCTCTTGTTCTAAACATAAGAGCCCCTCTTCAACGGTTTCCACACTAACACCATAGTTCCGGATTTTGCCTTGCTGTTTCAGTTTGTCTAATACACCAAATACGTTGCCATCTTTTAATATCTCTAGTGGAGGACAATGAATTTGATATAAATCAAGTTGATCACGATTTAACCTTTTAAGTGTATTTTCTAAGTATGCTGTCACTGATTTCTCTGAATATGTTTCTAGATCATGCACATCACCAGCTCGACAAAACTTTGATGCGATGTGAATCTCAGATTCTTTTCCTTTAGTCGCTTTTGCTAATAGTTCTTCACTATGTCCATCTCCATATACATCGGCTGTATCAAAAAAGTTAACCCCCGCACCCATCGCGTATTCGAGAGCTTTTAATGCTTCTTTATCATTAGTTTTGCCCCATGCACCGCCAATAGCCCATGTACCAAAACTTAATTCGCTAACTTTTAAATCGGTCTTTCCAAGTTGATTATAGCGCATACTAGTCACTCCCTTTTATTTTGGTTGCGTTTTCACTACCAGTTTACTATATATCGTTAGCCGAAAGAAGTAATTTGATTGAATGAAAGATTAGACCTTTAATTACTTAGCAATCAATGGAAAGTGATATCGATGAACTAGCCTTATCATTTTACAACATCTATTAATTCAAACTTCGTCACGTCAACCAAGCCACGATTAGAAATACGCACTGCAGGGATAACTGGTAATGCAATTAGGGAAAATGTCATAAATGGTGCGTGAATAGGGCATCCGAGCTTTTTCCACGCGTTCTGTAATTCTTTCACTTGTTCTACAACTAGTTCAGCAGGTTGATCAGACATCAGACCAGCAATTGGCATCGACACTTCTGCTAAAATATGGCTATCTTTGACAACTACCATACCGCCACCTGAAGCAATAAGTTGGTTTGCCGCTATAACCATATCATCCTCATTTGCACCCATTACAAGCAAATTGTGACTGTCATGTGCAACAGTGGATGCAACCGCACCACTTTTCAGTTGAAAGCCTTGGGTGAAAGCAACAGAGATATCTCCAGACCGATGATGTCGATCAATACAAGCTAGTTTAATAACGTCTTGTGCAATATCTGCTTGGACTTCTCCTTCTATCACTGGCAAAATCGCTTCCGTTAGCTCAGTACGCGCACTATTTTCAATCGCCTTTATCACATTAACCGTTGCATTACTTTCACTATCTTTTGCGCTTATAGCTAAGTCACTTTTTTTCAAAGGAGCTTTCACATGAATTGAATGTTTAATATGATCTGGATACGTAAAGGAAGGCAGTTCAAGCGTCAATCCCTGTTGTTTTACCACTATTTTTCCATCAATCAAAACCGTACTTGGGTTCATTTCTTCTAAATTATCAAGCAATAGGATATCGGCACACTTACCTGGAGTAATACTTCCATAGTCGTCTTCCATTTTAAAATAACGTGCGACATTAAGTGTTGCCATTTTTATGGCATCGACAGGATCGACACCTTCTTCAATCGCACGTCGTACAACATGATTTACGTGCCCTTGTTCGACAAGTGTCTGTGGATATACATCATCTGTTACCAATAAAATATAATCGGTATTCACATTATCTTCTGTTACAATTTTAATCACTTCTTTAACATCATGCCACGCAGAGCCTTCACGAATCATCACATACATACCTAAACGTAATTTCTCCAATCCTTGTTCACGTGTAACCGTCTCATGATCTGAAGTAACACCAGATGTAATATACGCCTGTAACATTTGATTCGTACCATCTGGGAAATGACCAGTTACCGTTTTACCGGCCTTTATCGTTGCATTGATTTCACCTAACATTTTTGGATCTCCATAAACAACGCCTGGAAAATTCATTACTTCACCAAGTCCAACCACGTTATCCCATGTTAAACCTTGTTCAATATCTTCAACGGTCAATGTTGCACCTGCATCTTCTAAGCCTTCTGTTGCAGGGACACATGATGGGAAAGTAGTGAACACATTTAATGGTAGTTGTTGTCCTTCTTCATGCATTAAACGAACACCTTCTGCACCGAACACATTGGCAATTTCATGTGGATCCATAAAAATACTTGTTGTTCCTTTCGTTAATGCGATTTTCGCAAACTGTGTGACAGACAACATCGTACTTTCCACATGCATATGTCCATCCATTAAACCAGGAGTGATATATTGACCAGTAGCATCAATAACTTTTGTATCAACGCCAATTGTGTGATCCGCGTTACCAACATAAGCAATGCGCCCATTTGATACTGCTACATCTAACCCTCCAATTAATTCACCTGTTATAACGTTTACAACTGTACCATTTTGGATTACTGTATCTGCTTTTTCTTCTCCCAAAGCGACTTTCGCTAATAAATGATTGACTTGATATAACTTATTTTTCATACTGAAATGCCTCCTTTAATTTTATTACAGTATAAAAGTATACAAAAATAGCCTAAGGTAAACTTATATAACCTAGGCTATGGCATGCAGGAGCGATGATGTGATAAGCAATAGTTGTTTTCAATCAATCGATATTCCTCACATGTAGTCCAATGATTTAAGGTCAGTTGGTAGAAACGCTTAGGCCAATTCCTAAGCTTATACATGTATATTTTATCTTAGTAGATATTTGTAGTTGAGAGAAACTTTGCGGTAAGAGGCATAAAGTTCTTACACGCTTCTCAAATGAAATTGACTCCCTTTCCGTAGGCACGGCTTCAGCTAATTCGGTAAAGAAAACCACTTTACCGAATGGATCTTCAGCCCGTGGGATTGCGATTACTCATCCCACCCTAAAACATTCGCTGTTCCTACAGGAGTGTCGCCAATTTCATTTGATACGCTGGAAAGAGGTTAAAATTAATCTATTAGCTACTGGTCAGAAGGCTTTATTACTCTTATGACAACAGGTGCTCACATTATGCTGGGCTGATTGATTGTAGCGTAAGGCAGTCGATCCTCGAAAATATAGTTCGATTTTCTTCGTGCGGTGCTTGTTCAGGAAGTAAATTCAAAGTCCTGCGGGAAAAGCAAGATCTGAAGATCCACTTCAGAAAGCGACTGCCTGTAGCGGAAGTCAACATGACAGTTAACACAGAGTCTATGAATATTCAGTAATAAACAACAACCTTTTAGAAAGCAGCCTTCAAAAACAATAATCGTATTAAATTATATTTATTCTTTTTATCACAACAAGCAACTTTAGTCAATTAGATAAGCTGATCAATTCGTGAAAAATCGGTCCATCAGATAATGATAGACTCCATCTTCATCACAAGTATGTTCGGTGACCTCATCAACTATTTCTTTAATATCAGCTGCTGCATTTTTCATTGCTACTTTCTGCCCTGCTAACGCAAACATTGGTAAATCATTGTGACTATCACCCATAACTAAAATTTCCTTTGCAGTAATATCTAGATGATCTAGTATGAGTTGAATACTCGTTCCTTTGTTAACATTCGCAACCATAATTTCTACATTATGTTCTGAAGAAGAGGAAGTAGTAAAATCAGTTTTTTCTTTTAGTTTATCTAATACGTCTATCCACTTGTTAATATGCACCTTACTTTTACTAAAACAATAAAATTTGGAGAAAGCTTGTTCATCGATAGAATCAACCCATTTAATCTGACCATCCATTGACTCTTTTCTTGATAGCCACTCGTTAATACCAACACTTTCTGGTTGAGGATCTTCCATTTCTTTATCCAAAATCGATTTGTCCTCTTTTAATACCAACCGCTCTCCAACTGCAGGAAATAATTCATAATACACATGATTCTCGCGTGCTTTTTCAATTATTTCTGTTACTAATTCAAAAGATAACGTATGCTCTTTAATTTTCTCATCACCTAAGTATACTGTCATCCCATTTGAGCTAATGATTCCATCAACTGTAAATCCTTCTGGAACGATCGGGAAGATTTCTTCACGTGAACGACCTGTTGCAATAAAAACCGGAATTCCTTTTGCTCGTAATTTATCAATGACTACTTTTGTATTTTGACTAACTTTATTATGATGGTCTAATATAGTTCCATCCATGTCTAAGAAAATTGCTTTTGGCTCGGCATGTTTGTTCATTTATTTTCCCCCTGAAATTTGTTTCGTATAATTTCTCTTAGGCTAGTATAGCATTTTGACCTTAATCTCTCCTAATTAAAAAGGAAAAGGATAACGTTTTTAATCGTCATCCCTTTCCTTCTTTAACTAATTAATTGTATCTAAAGGTTTTAAACGCGCTTCAATTGACTCTCTTTTTTCTTCCAAGAATGGTGGCAATGCAACACGCTCACCTAAATGCTCTATGTCCTCATCTGTTTCAAAGCCTGGTCCATCTGTGGCTAATTCATAAAGAATACCATTTGGTTCTCTAAAATAGAGCGATTGGAAATAATAGCGATCTACCAATCCAGAATTCGGCATACGTGCTTCCTGAATAACTTTGTGCCAGGCGGCAAGTTCTTTCTCGTCCTCAACACGAAAGGCAACATGATGCACACTACCTCGACCAGGTCTTTCACGTGATAAATCAGTGCGCGTCTCAATATGGACTTCTGCACCTGTTCCACCTTCACCTGTTTCATAGACCTCTATATCAGGTTGACCGTCGACATAGGCTTGATAACTCCCTTTATATCGAAAGTTCAGTATTTCAGTTAACACACGTGTAGTAGGCCCTAGCTCAGGTACAGTTAATTTAACTGGCCCCAAACCAGTAATTCCAAATTCTTTTGGTACGGGACTTTTATCCCAAGGGACGCCAGGTGCGACTCCTTTATTACCTTCATCAGAAACCAAGACTAACCTTTGTCCTTCATGGTCTTGGAAAAATAATACTTTACGTCCAAATTGCTCAACAATCGGCTGAAATGCCACGGCTTTTTCTTTGAAACGCTCTTCCCAATAAACTAACGCTCTATCAGTAGGAACGCGTAAGGACGTTAGCGAAATACTATTATTACCCTCATACGTGTGCCCAGCACGTATAATTTCAAAAAAAGTTAAGTCTGTTCCTGGGTGTCCAACCTCATCTGCATAAAACAAATGATACATACTTGTGTCATCTTGATTAACAGACTTTTTAACAAGTCTCATTCCTAGTACATTGGTATAAAAATCATAATTTCTTTTAGCAATTGCTGTAATTGCGGAAACATGGTGAATCCCTTTTAATTCCATCTATTTCACTCCTTAACATCATCTTTCTAAAATTATCGATAGGTTACTATTTGAATATATTACGATTATATACACTATTTATCTCGAATTCAAGATAAACGATTTTAATTATTTTTACTTATTTACCTTTATAATACATTTCACTTATGCTATTCTTTAACTAATAACTTCATAATTCACTACTAGGGGTGCCTATCTGGATAGGCTGAGAGAAAAGTAATCAAGCTTTTTAACCCTTTTGGACCTGATCTAGTTCGTACTAGCGGAGGGAAGTAGCCGAATCGATTACATTCGATGATACTGTCAGGTCCTTTTTTGAGGAGCTGGCTTTTTGTTTTGCAATATATATTTTTTTTAAAAGGAGGAAAACAGTATGAATAGAACAAAATTATTAACCACGATGGCACTGTTTGTAGCAATTGGAACCTTGGGGGCACAACTATTTGGCTTCCCTACTGGAATTGCCAAAGCTTATCCCGTGCAACATGCCGTCAATGTTATGGCAGCAGTCACACTAGGACCCATTCCGGCTGTCATTATTGCTTTTGTGATTGGTTTAATACGAAATTTATTAGGTTTAGATACGTTATTAGCCTTTCCAGGTGGAATGATTGGAGCGTTATTGGCTGGTTATTTCTATCATTGGACTAACAAAAAAGTGTTTGCAGCTACTGGTGAAATGATTGGTACTGGCATAATTGGATCATTACTATCTGTTCCTATTGCTAACATTTTATTAGGACAATCTGCGGGAGCATTAGCATTTGTACCAGGTTTTATCGTTAGTAGTTGTACAGGAGCAATACTTGGGGTATTTGTTTTATCCAGATTAAAAGGACACACACTCGTACCAAATAATGTGCAATCTTAGTTTTCACTAAATAGTGTTAAAGGGTTTCCTTAGCCAGCAGAAACCCTTTAACACTAATCTCTAACTATTGGTTTGGTTGCAGTTGATTGTAAATCACGAATTACCTTCATTTGACTTAGAAACATATTCTCAGGTAAATTATCTAATGAGAAAAATGCCGTGTCTAATGTTTCTTCGTTTTGTTTGATCAATTCTCCTGTGAAGTCTTCGCAAGTAAACCAATGCTGTACAAGCGAAACTTGGTCACCATTAGCTAATGTTTTTTGATTACCTTCTCCAGAGTAAACAGAAAATAACTCAAGTGCCCCTATCTTTAAACCCGTCTCTTCAAAAACCTCTCTTCTTGCAGTTTCCTTTACTGATTCACCTAATTCCATATAACCACCAGGGAACCCCCATGTTTGATTATCAGCACGTAAATGGAGCAAAACACGCTTTTGATCATCAAAGATAATTGCACCACAAACCACCATAATAATTGGCTGATTTCCTACCATTGATCGAACATAACTAATATAATCCATCGTAACCACTCCTTTCGAACATTTCTTTGATTTAACTTTCAACAAAAAACAACGATAAACTTTGACGTATCAGAATTTACTGACCCGCTTCTCAAGCGAAACGTGCTCCCTTTCCACAGGCACGGATAGCGAAGTGTATTTCCAGAGCGATATGTCACGTCGCATTTTCCTTCAAATTCATCAGATGAAACAATGATGCTTACGAAAGAGGCACAACGTCGACTACAACTTTGGATTTCGAGACTTCTCAAGTTTACTATGACTTAAATGCCTGTTTCACTCTATGAAAATTGTGTTTAAAAGATACAAAAAAATGGCGCTTTGTAGAGCGCCACTTTTTTTATACTTTGTTAAACGTATCTGGATCTGGTCCCACACGTTCATCTTTATTCAAACCGTTAATAGTATTCATATCAGCTTGTGATAATTCAAAATCAAACACATCTGCATTTGCAACAATTCGGTGTTCTTTTACTGATTTCGGAATTGTAATTACTTCACTTTGAAGATCCCAACGAATAATGACTTGTGCAGTTGTCTTTTCATACTTATCAGCGATCTTCTTAAGTGTAGGGTCATCTAATAGTTCTCCTTGTTTTAATGGAGACCATGCTTCAATTTGAATACTGTGCTTCTTGCAATAATCACGTAATGATTTCTGATCTAAATGAGGGTGAAATTCTACTTGATTAACCATTGGCACTACTTCAGCATCTTTAATTAACTCATCTAAATGATGTTCTTTAAAGTTACTAACACCGATAGCCCGAATTTTACCTTGTTTATATAATTTCTCCATTGCTCTCCATGAATCCTTGAACTTACCTTCTGCAGGGACTGGCCAATGGATTAAATATAAATCTAAATAATCCAATCCTAGTTTCTGTAAACTTGATTCAAAAGCATTTAATGTAGATTCATAACCTTGATCACCATTCCACAACTTTGAAGTAATAAATAATTCTTCACGAGGTACGCCTGATTTTGCTAGCGCCTTCCCCACTCCTTCTTCATTTTTATATGCAGCAGCAGTGTCAATACTTTTATACCCGTGTTCTAAGGCAGATGTAACAGAATGAATTACCTCATCACCATCTTCTACTTGAAATACGCCCAATCCTAGCCATGGC
The DNA here is from genome assembly GCF_003268595.1 of Paraliobacillus zengyii. Classification (NCBI taxonomy): domain Bacteria; kingdom Bacillati; phylum Bacillota; class Bacilli; order Caryophanales; family Bacillaceae; genus Paraliobacillus; species Paraliobacillus zengyii. The sequence goes on from NZ_CP029797.1 coordinate 3,399,999, forward strand.
ATTTTCACACCATTATGTAGAGTTGTTGTTGCTTGTAAATTTTTAAGCATACTGTATTCCTCCTTATAACTATCTATCTTATGCATTATCTCACAATTTTGTAGTAATGTGAAAAAATTTGATCATATAACTACGCTTTCATTAGCGTCCTATTAAGAAAAGGGGCATCCCTATATCAAACGGAATGCCTTTTTTCTACTTGTTTTTTTCAATTGAATGAATCTTATAATGTATAAAGCGATCTTTCGGAACTTGTTGAACAAATTCGCTAACCTCACCAAGTGATAACACAAATAATTCATGCATCGCTCTTGTACACGCTGTATATAAGAGATTTCTTTCTAATTCGTTCTGATAACGTGCTTTTGAAGCATTATAAATAATAACAGCATCAAATTCTATGCCTTTTGCTAAATAGGCCGGTATCACTAATATACCTTTTTGAAATGTATGCGTACTTTGATCCATTAATAACACATCAAAATGTTGTTTTAATGTCTGGTATACTCTTTCACTTTCTTGCATGGTTTTACATATGATCGCAATCGTTTGATGCCCTTTTGATTGATACGTATTAATAGCTTCACTTAACTTATCTGAAGCGATTGCTATATTATCAACTTCCATTAAAACAGGAAGTTTACCATCTCGATTAAAAGCTTCAATTTGGTCTCCTTGAGGCATCCAAGCTTTCGTAAATTCAACAATTGGCTTCGTTGAACGATAACTTCTTGTTAGCGTTATTTTCTCATGTTTTTCTTCTGTTGGGTCTGTTAAAACGTTATGCTCTTCTAATGCATGGACATAAATCGCTTGATTAATATCACCGAGTAATGTCATCCGGCTAATAGGGAATATCTCTCTTAAATAAGCAAACTGAAACGGTGAATAGTCTTGCGCTTCATCGATAAATACATGTTGAATAGACCGATTTGCTTGAAAACCTTTTAACCTATTTTGAAAATATAAATATGGCGTTGCATCTTCCCATGATAAAAAGTTAGAACGTAAATTTTCATATGTGACTGCACAAATAGCGTGCCAGTTTTCTGGGAGGACTACTTCTTTATTATCTTGAAGTTCAGGATTTTCAAATAGTTGTTGGTACGTACTTTTAACATCAATAAAGTATAAACGCTTTATCTTTTGCCTTAATGGATGAATTTTGTCTTTAGTTACTTTTTTTCTTAGTAACGCTTCCTCTCTTGTTGCATCCATAAAGGTATCTTCTGAAAATGGCGCTTCTTCTTGTAATTGTTGGTGTACATCTAGATAGTCAGCTTTATCTAATAACTCAATTTCTTCAAGCACCCAATCTTTCTCTCGTTCATTTATCTCTAATTCATCTAATTGTTTAAGTAACCACTTCATCACCTTCTCTAGACGAATAGAAATACTTATATTAGAAGGAAATGCGTAAAAATAGTTGCGGATCTTCTTTCTTGAAATAACTAATTCCCCACGAAAACGAACATTTCTAAATACCATACCTTCTTTTGAAAGTGTTTCAATAAAACTGTCAATATGATCTTTAAACTCTATGCTTGCTTTATAGCGCATTGCTGTAATTCTAGGATCAATACTGTGATTGTTCGTTTGAAGATAGTATTCCATTTGATCAAAGGGAGATTCAATTGTAAATTGATTACCTAATTGTGTATCAATATATCGATAAAATGTCGTTTGTTTCATGTTGTCTTCTCCTAATTCAGGTAACACCGTAGCGATATAACTATTGAATAACGGATTCGGAGAAAACAATACAATATTTTCTGATTTTAAATGTTCACGGTAACGATAAAGCAAATAAGCAACCCGTTGAAGCGCAGCCGAAGTTTTCCCACTACCAGCAACTCCTTGAACGACAAGAATTTTACTGCGTTCATTTCTGATTATTTGATTTTGTTCTTGTTGTATCGTCGCAACAATACTTTTCATTTTTGTATCTGCATTCGTACCTAATACCGATTGCAACAAACGATCGCCAATTGTTAAACCTGTATTAAACATGCCTTTTAATTGTCCTTGTTTAATTATATATTGTCGTTTCAAGGTAATTTCACCATCTATGACTTGATCAACAGCATGGTAAGAAGCCTCACCTGGTGGATAATCATAATATAGACTAGAAATTGGTGCACGCCAATCATATATAAGAAAATCTTCTTCCTTTTCATCCATTAATGAAGCAAGACCGACATAGATAGAATCTGGCTTTGACTTTTCTCCATTTTCAACGAAATCAATTCGACCAAAATAGGGAGAATCTTTTAAACGATCTAATGTGTTAAGCTCTTTGGATAATTGCCCATGGCTCCTTTCTCTTTCAGAAAGAAATTCAGCTTGTTGTTTCAAGCTTGCCTGTGTTTCAACTACATCATCTATTTCTTCTAGATTTACCGTTACATCGTCCCAGAAATTCTTGCGGATATCTATTACACGATCTTTTAATGTTTTTACATGTGTACTTAATTTATCCATCTTTTGTTTAACTCGTTTCACCACGTGATCAACCCTTGCTTTTTCTTCAGGCCAATCTTTCTCTTGCTCATCCATGGTTTTCACTCCTAACTACAAATACTTCTTTTAATCCATTTTAACATCTATTATATTTAATCATACAGATTCACCTATAATATTTTGCCATATGTTTACTTAAAATACTAATTCTTTGTTCGATTATAAGAGTTAATACAAAAAATTACACTTGCACAAATAGTGAACACGAATATGGCATTTAATAGTATATGCCTGTTTATACTTCCCTATTTAAGAATTAAGATTATAGTACGAACAAAAAATTCCTTAAACTGGTTTTTTTAAACCTAAACACGAACGTTGTTGTTATATAACCTTACAAATATACAGAAAAAATGTAAATTTTTTATTAAAATTTTGTAAATGGACTAGCATCCTTCGTGAAAATGATGCATAATAAAAGAGTAACTTAAAAAAGTATTAGGGGGATATAAACAAATGAAGAAGATTTTTGCTGGTATGTTTTTAGCACTTGTAACTGTACTTTTGATGGCTGGTTGTGGTTCTAGCGCAGGAAGTGAGTCAAATCCTGAAACAATTATTATGGGGTTCGTACCTTCACAAGAATCTGATACAATCGCAGATACTATTGCACCTTTAGCAGAAAAACTTTCTGAAGAACTTGGTGAAGATATAGAAGTAGAAGGACGCGTAATGACCAACTACACTGCATTGGTCGAGGCAATGGGTACGAATGAAGTACACATCGGATTTGTACCGGCATTTGGTTATGTCCTAGCAAATCAAGAACATGATGTAGAAGTTATCTTAAAGTCTGAACGTTATGGCAGTGGTTCTTATGTTGCTCAATACTTAGTTCGTTCTGATTCTGGACTCGAAACTTTAGAAGATTTAGAAGGAACAACATGGGCTTATGGTGACCCAACTTCAACAAGTGGTTATTTATTCCCAGCTGCACAAATTGCTACGGAATTTGATGTAGAAAACCCAGAAACTGAATTCTTTGGTGACTCTGTTCAAACTGGTGGTCATGATAACTCAGCCATTGCCGTATATAATGGTGACGCTGATGTTGCAACGACATTTGATGATGTAAGAACAGAATTAGAAGAAGAATATCCAGACATCATGGATGCTTTAACAGTTATTGAATATACGGATGAGATTCCAAATGATACAATCTCCGTTACTTCTGAGTTAGATGATGAATTAGTTCAAAACATTAAAGATGTATTTTTAAGTTTCAATGATGATGAAGAAATGATTACTATTATGAATGAAGTATATAACTGGGATGCTATTATAGAAGCTGATGATAGTGAGTATGACGTTGTTCGTGACACATATGAAATGTTCAGTGATTCTATCACAATTGATGATCTTTAAAAAATAGTTAACAGTCAAAATTCCCCATAATGTTAGTTAATAGTGCAGGAGAGATGCGTGCTTCTCTCCTGCTTTTCATTACATATGAAATTTTCTTTATTCTTTTAATCTAGTAATATATACTACTAGTAAATAATCAGAAAAAATATTGGAGGTTTATGAAGAGTGATTGAATTTAAAAATCTGTCCCTTACCTACCCAAATGGTACACAAGGACTTAAAAATATTAATATAAAAATCAATGAAGGCGAATTTGTTGTAATAGTTGGTTTATCTGGTGCAGGTAAATCTACTTTTATTAGAAGTATTAATAGGCTTGTGACACCAACTAGCGGAGAATTACATGTTGGTGACGAAGACATTCTACAATATAAAGGAAACGATTTACGTCAGTTACGCAAAAAAATCGGCATGATATTTCAAAGCTACAATCTTGTCAATCGCTCTACTGTAATTAAAAATGTTATCGCAGGGCGTCTTGGTTATACAGGTACATTAAAAAGTATCTTTAATATGTTTTCTAAAGAAGATATGGAACTAGCATACGAGAATTTAAAACGCGTTAACATTGATAATAAATTATATAGCCGTGCAGATGAACTTAGTGGTGGACAACAACAACGTGTCAGTATTGCACGTGTGTTAACACAGAAGCCAAATGTTATTTTAGCAGATGAACCCGTGGCCAGTTTAGACCCTCCTACTTCACACCAAGTAATGACCTATTTAAAGCAAATTAATAGGGAAGATAATATTACAACAGTAGTTAATCTTCACTTTATTGATATGGCAATGGAATATGCAGATCGAATCATCGGAATGCGTGCTGGTGAAGTAGTCTATGATGGTCCTGTATCGGAGGTTACGGAACAAACATTTGAAGAAATATACGGGCGCACCATTCGTGAAGAGGATATGCGAGGGGGCACGGAAGATGCCGAATAACAAAGAAAAGTTCATTCCAAAGAGTCTTTATCCATTAAAAACAAAAAGAATTATCACACTCTCTTTGGTTGCCGTACTCGGTTTCTATTTAATTAGCTCTATTACAACCGAATCTTTTATCATAAATTTCTTTATGAAAATCGGTAATATTACAGACTTAATTGGACGTTTCTTCCCAGTTGATTGGAGTTTCGCTGGGGCGGTTTGGGAAAAGTTATTTGAGACCATTCATATGGCAATAATCTCAACAACCGTGGCTACTTTAATTAGTATCCCTTTTTGCTTATTAACAGCATCAAATATTACAACAAATAAATATTTATACAATAGTATGCGATTTATACTAAATATCATCCGAACGATCCCTGATATTGTTTTAGCAGTTGTTTTTGTTGGTTTATTCGGTATTGGTGTATTCCCAGGAATAATTGCATTAATCGTTTTCGCTATCGGTATATTAGTTAAATTATTAAGTGAAACGATTGAATCAATTGATATGAATCCTTCAGAAGCTATCAAAGCTTCCGGCGGTAATGCATTACAAACGATTTGGTTTGCAGTAATGCCACAAGTATTACCACAGTTTATTTCATTCAGTCTATATGTATTTGAAATAAACATCCGTGCTTCTGTTGTACTTGGGTTAGTTGGCGCCGGTGGTGTTGGTCAATTAATTAACTCACAAATAAATTTCTTAAACTATCCAGCAGTTTCAACTATCGTTCTTATCATCTTTGCTGTGGTAGTTATTATTGATTACATTAGCGGTAAATTAAGGGAGGGACTTGTATAATGAAAGCGAATATACCCTCTAAACCAATTGATCGAAAGAAAATAACGAAACGCGTCATTAGCATCATCGTTATAGCAGCAATTTATATTTGGACTTTCACTAGTGTTAACATCAAATGGGATACTATCTTTAGTATGCGTACGATTGAGAACTTTGATCGGATTATCCCTAAGTTCTTTAACCCTGCTTTTGAGGAAACACCAACTATACTAGAAATGATGTTAGAGACAGTTTTTATTGCATATACTGGATCATTTACAGCAGCAATAATTGCTATACCACTTTCATTTTTATGTGCTTCTAATATTGTTAAAAACAAATTCTTAAACACTATTGGTATGTGGATACTTGGTGCTGTTCGTGCTTTTCCCGAGATTATACTGGCTATAATCTTTGTAGCAGCTGTTGGACCGAATCCTTTTGCGGGTGTATTAGCAATATCCATTGGTTCTACCGGAATGTTAGGAAAGCTATACTCAGAAGTAATTGAGTCAATCGACATGAACATAATAGAATCACTAGAGTCTAGTGGGGCAAATAAATTACAGATTCTTTTTTACGGCATTTTCCCTCAGGTATTACCTGAATTCTTATCCTATGCAATTTATCGCTTTGAAATTGATGTACGTGCCTCTTCTGTACTTGGTGTTGTTGGTGCAGGTGGTATCGGTACGTTAATTACCTTTGCATATTTAAATCGTAACTGGGAAGAAGTGGGTATGATTTTACTTGCAATTATTGTTGTCGTAACAATAATTGACCAAATCTCCGGTTACATTCGTAAACGTCTTGTATAATTATGAAAAAAGGCATCCTTCAAAAAGGATGCCTTTTTTATTTAGTTAATTAAAACGAACGTTGATTTTTTCAGGTGAATCACTTTCATCTTACACAAATTTACGCTATCATATATATTTAGGTTTGCGAAATATACGCGTAGCGAAAGAAGTGATCTGTTATTAATGAAGAAAAAAACATCAAACAGAATTTAGCTATTATGTGGTTTGCCAACTTCTTCATCGCCGGAAGCATTACAATGGTTTTACCATTTCTATCTTTATATATTGCAACACTCGGTGATTTTTCTGAATCTTATGTACAAAAATGGTCTGGAATAATATTCGGCATAACATTTGTGACAGCATTTATCTTTTCGCCTTTATGGGGGAAGATTGGTGATCGTTATGGAAGAAAACATATCTTAGTGGTTTCTGGTTTTGGATTAGGTCTATCTGTCTTACTAATGGGCTTCGTTGGTTCAGTTTGGCAATTATTTCTTCTACGGCTATTCATGGGTGTATTTACGGGTTTCATATCCATGTCACAGGCTCTAATTTCAACACAAACACCGAAACACATAGCCGGAAGAGTTCTCGGAACCTTACAAACCGGAAGTATAACGGGGATACTGATGGGCCCTCTCATAGGTGGCCTACTAGCTGATGCAATAGGCTATTCATCAACATTTAAAGGCTTATCTATTATTTTGTTCATTTCGGGGTTACTCGTTCTATTTGGAGTGACAGAAAGGAAAATTAAGCCTATTGATGGTCAACGCACCCAGTTCTCAAGCAAAGAGGTATTATTGCACATTATAAGGCACCCGATGCTTCTAATTGTAATGCTCGTATCCATGTTTATTCAAATTGCTCATTTCAGCATCCAACCGATTCTCTCGTTATATGTGAATGATTTACATGGCCCAGAAAATATCGCTTTGTTCTCTGGAATTGCCTTTTCTGTTGCTGGTCTAGGTAATTTATTAATGGCAAGAAAATGGGGATCTATTGCTGATCACGTCGGGTATATAAAAATTTTAATTGTCTTATTATTTTTTGCCGGTATTTTTTATTTTCCTGGAGCCTTTGTGACTAATCTTTGGCAATTAGTAGTGTTACGTTTTTTATTAGGAATAGCTATTGGCGGGATTATACCTGTCCGAATTGCTTATATACGTCAAGAAGCACCTCTTGCAATGCAAGGAGAAGTACTGGGTTATAATACAAGTATTCGTTTTTTCGGTAATATTATCGGCCCCATTCTAGGCGGAACACTTGCTAGTGGTTTCGGTTACGCTGCCGTATTTATTGTTACGAGTCTATTACTATTGACGTGTAGCGTTGCTTTATGGTTAGCGAAGCGACGTTATCCAGCACTTACAGGTGATCATATATAATCTTATACAATAAAAACTATGCAAACATATAATAGTTTATAAACGCTTGGCGGTTTAAATCCAAGCGTTTTAGCTATTGTTCATTATTTATAAAAGCTTCTTCCTCTGATTCACTCATTACCCCGGTAGCCTTACCAATCGTACCACCTTGTAATCTCCAAATTGTATTATGGTCTTGATCTATTTGCGAAAAATCTGCGTTTGCCCAGCGTTTTAGAATTGCCCCATAAATTGATTCTGTTTCGCCCAATTCTACTTGGTCAAGCCCTTCTATTAACCAATTAATTCGTTCATCTGTTATTAAGTAAAATCCCCATTTTTCATCTGCTATAACTTTTTGATGGGACATCTGATGAATATATTCTTGATAATCTTCGTCATCAAGTTGTTCTTGTGTAACGCTATCACCAAACGGATTCAATTCAGATCCTTCGTTATTTTCAAATTTTTCCTCCGAGAGTTCTGTTACTTCTTGTGTCTCTTCACTATCAGCAACTTCCTCCACTGTCTCATCATCTTCATTAGCAAAGTCTTGGTATACAATAAAACCAAAGTAACCAACCACAC